>JADLCS010000097.1 GCA_020847075.1 Gammaproteobacteria bacterium | reverse complement strand
CTGGGCGACCGTTGTTGCCCGGGAAGCCGTTGTTGCCGTTGTTGCCGTTGTTGCCCGGGAAGCCGTTGTTGCCGTTGTTGCCCGGGAAGCCGTTGTTGCCGTTGTTGCCCGGGAAGCCGTTGTTGCCATTGTTGCCATTGTTGCCATTGTTGCCGTTGTTGCCACTGATCGGGCCGACGAAGTTCCAGTTGGCCCAGTCGCACGGGGCGCCGTTGTTGTTTCTATTATCGCCGCTCACGATGATGTTCCAGTTGATGACGATTTGGGCGGTGATGGCGGTCGGGGCACCTTGGCCAACCCAGCCGGCGAATCTGCCGTCTGGCAGGCGGATGTAATAGCGGTTGCGGTTGTCTCTGTAAACAACGTTGATGAGAAGGCTGCCGTTCGAGCCGTACGGGGCGTTGTTGCCGTAGTTCCATGGGCCGTTAACGATGTTCCACTGACCGTTCGGGCCATTCTGACCGTTCGGGCCGTTCGGGCCATTCTGACCATTGGGGCCGTTCCAGCCGTTCGGACCGTTCTGACCGTTCGGACCGCTCGGGCCATTCTGACCATTGGGGCCATTTTGACCATTGGGGCCGTTCTGGGCGTACTTGCCGAGGTTGTAGGAAGCCGGCACACCGTTGAAGTCTGGGCTATCGAAAGCCGGGTTGTACCAGGTTGGAATGCCGAGGTTGATCAGAGAGCTGCTGTAAGCCGAGTCGAAGAGGCTATCGTACGGGCCCTTGCCATCCTGACCGTTCGGGTTGTTGTACGGACCGCCGACGCCACCCTGGTAACCTTGACCCTGGGCAGGGATGTTGTTGTTGACGTTAGCCTTGGGCCAGCCGGTTGGCCACTCAAGAGACGGGAATCCGTTGAATTGACCGACAGTCCAGCCATTCGGGCCATTCTGACCGTTCTGACCGTTCGGGCCGTTCTGACCATTGGGGCCATTCCAGCCATTGGGGCCATTCTGACCGTTCTGACCGTTCGGGCCGTTCGGGCCGTTCTGTCCTTTGCCGCCTCTGTGGTACGGGCGACGACCGCCGTTCGGACCTTTGTTGCCGCCGTTCGGGCCATTGTTGCCGCCGTTCGGGCCGTTGTTCTGAGGTCCGTTATAACCGTTTGGCCAGTTGTTTCCGCCGTTCGGGCCGTTGTTCTGAGGGCCATCGTAGCCGTTCGGCCAGTTGTTTCCATCATCCTGACCGTTGTTCTGCGGTCCATTGTAGCCATTTGGCCAGTTGTTGCCGCCGTTCGGGCCGTTGTTTCCAGGGCCGTTATCGAACGATCCCGGACCGTTGTTTCCGCTGTTTCCGGGAGCGCCGTTGATGTAAATCGACGCCACCAGATTCAAACTGGCTGCCAACGCCAAAAAGCTGACAAACTTCATTTATAAATTGAACGCGTTTCGCGGTAACTCCATTAAAGAGTTAACTCGAAATCGTTTTTAAGGGATTAAGAATTCAAATCTTAAGCGGGTAAGTTGGCTCGGAGCAGGGGTTGGGGTTTGGGGTTTGGGGTTTGGG
>JADLCS010000050.1 GCA_020847075.1 Gammaproteobacteria bacterium | reverse complement strand
TGTCGATCGGCTACGGTTCCGACCGCTCCGAGTACGCCGAGGCCAAACGCGTGGTCCGGGACAAGGATATCGGCCCGCTGATCGAGACCGAGATGACACGCTGCATCCATTGCACGCGCTGCGTGCGTTTCGGCAGCGAAATCGCCGGGCTGCGCGAGCTCGGCGCCACCGGCCGCGGCGAGAACATGCGCATCGGCACCTATATCGAGAAGGCGGTCGGCTCCGAACTGTCGGGCAATGTGATCGACCTGTGCCCGGTCGGCGCGCTGACCTCGAAGCCATTCCGCTACACGGCGCGCGCCTGGGAAATGCAGCGCCGGCCGTCGATCGCGCCGCACGACTGCGTCGGTTCCAATCTCACCCTGCTGACGCGCGGCAACAAGGTCATGCGCGCGGACCCGCGCGAGAACGAGGCGGTCAACGAATGCTGGATCTCTGACCGCGACCGGTACAGCTACCAGGCCCTGAACAGCCCGGAGCGTCTGCTGCGGCCGATGGTCAAGCGTGACGGCAACTGGCGGGAGACCGACTGGAACGAGGCGCTCGCGTTCGCGCGCGATCGCCTGCGCCAGGTCATCGAGACACACGGGCCGGGCGCGTTCGGCACCCTGGTCGCGCCCGGGGCGACGCTGGAGGAGATGTATCTGGCGCAGCGCCTGACGCGCGGCCTGGTCAGTCAGAATGTCGATCATCGCCTGCGCCAGGTCGATTTCCGCGACCAGGATTTCGCCCCCGCGTTTCCCTGGCTGGGCCAGTCGCTGGCCGAGCTGCAGGACGTGGACGCCGCGCTGCTGATCGGGGCCTGGCCGCGCAAGGAACAGCCGCTGGTCGCGCACCGCCTGCGCCAGGCCGCGCTGCGCGGCGCCGCGGTCATGTGCGTGAATCCGATGGCCTACGATTTCAATTTCCCGCTGGTGGCCAACCTTGCCGCCGGCCCTGCCGGCATGGAGCGCCACCTCGCGGCGATCGCCCGCGCGCTCTTCGTGGAGAAGGGCAGGGAGCCGCCGGACGAATTCGCCTGCGCGCTGGGTGCCGCTACCGTGCAGGATTCGCATCGCGCGATCGCCGAGCGCCTTGCGACGGCGCAGCGCGGCACCATTCTGCTCGGCATGACGGCCTTCATGCATCCGGCCTTCGCCAGCCTGCAGGCGCTGGCACGCCTGATCGCTCACGGCGCCGGCTTCACATTCGGTTATCTCGCCGAGGGCGGCAATGCCGCCGGGGCGTGGCTTGCCGGGGCGGTGCCGCACCGCGAGGCGGCGGGCGCGCGCGCGGTGAAGCCGGGCCTGCCGGCGGCGCAGATGTTCGCCACGCCGCTGAAGGCCTTCCTGCTGCACGGAGTCGAGCCCGAATATGACGCTGCCGCGCCGGCCGCCGCCGTGGCCGCGCTCAAGGCGGCGGAGTGTGTCATCGCGCTGAGCGCGTTCAAGGGCGCGGGGATGCTCGAATACGCCGATGTGCTGCTGCCGGTGTCTCCCTTCAGCGAGACCTCCGGCACCTTCGTCAATGGCGAGGGCCGCTGGCAGAGTTTCGCCGCCGCGGTGGCTCCGGCGGGCGAGGCGCGGCCGGGCTGGAAGGTGCTGCGCGTGCTCGGCAACCTGTTCGATCTCCACGGCTTCGATTACATGTCGTCCGAGGACGTGCGCGAGGAACTGCGGCAGCAGGTCGGCGACCTGGCGCCGTCGAATTACGCGACCGGATCCTTCGCGCCGCCGGCCGCCGGCATCGATCCGATGCTGACGCGGGTCGGCCATGTGCCGATCTACGCGATCGACCCCATCGTGCGCCGCGCGGACGCGCTGCAGCAGACCGCCGACGCGCGCGGGCTGGCGGTTGCCGCGCTGAATGCGGAGACAGCGGCCCGTCTCGGCCTGCGGGACGGCATGTCCGTGCGTTTCCGCCAGGACGGCGGCGAGGCGGAATTGCCGGTGACGATCGACGAACGGGTGCCGGAAGGATGCGTGCTGATTCCCTCCGCACTGCCGGAGACCGCCGCGCTGGGCGCCGCGTTCGGGCCCCTCGGGCTGTTGACGGGACGGGGGTAGGCGATGATCGAGTTTCTCCTCACATTGTGGACCGGGGTGCCGCCGTCGCTGCAGGACCTCATCGTGATTGTGGCGAAGATCGTCGCCATCGTGGTGCCGATCATGCTGTCGGTGGCCTACCTGACCCTGGCTGAGCGCAAGGTGATCGGTTATATCCAGGTGCGCATCGGCCCAAACCGCGTCGGTCCGCGGGGCTGGCTGCAGCCGATCGCCGATGGCATCAAGCTCGCGTTCAAGGAAATCATCATACCGACGCGCTCCAACCGCTTTCTGTTCCTGCTCGCGCCGCTGCTGGCGCTGGCGCCGGCGTTGGCGGCCTGGGCGGTGATTCCGTTCGATGACGGCATGGTGTTGGCCGATATCGATGCCGGACTGCTTTATGTGCTCGCGCTCAGTTCCATGGGGGTGTACGGCATCATCATCGCCGGCTGGGCCTCCAATTCGAAATACGCCTTCCTGGGGGCGATACGTTCCGCCGCGCAGATGGTCGCCTACGAGATCGCCATGGGTTTCGCCCTGGTCGGCGTGCTGATGGCGGCGGGCAGCCTGAACCTGGGTGAAATCGTGCGCGGTCAGCAGGGCAGTTTCCTGCACTGGTTCTGGCTGCCGCTGTTGCCGCTGTTCTTCGTCTACTTCATCGCCGGCGTGGCGGAGACCAACCGCGCGCCCTTCGACGTCGCCGAGGGCGAGTCGGAGATCGTGGCGGGGTTCCACGTGGAATACTCCGGCATGACCTTCGCGTTGTTCTTCCTGGCCGAATACGCCAATATGATCCTGATCGCGGCGCTTACCACGATCATGTTCCTGGGCGGCTGGCTGTCGCCGTTCGAGGGCATCCCGGTGCTGGGGGCGCTGTTCGCCTGGGTGCCCGGAATCTTTTGGCTGCTGGCGAAGATGGCGTTCTTCCTGTTCCTGTTTCTGTGGTTCCGCGCCACCTTCCCGCGCTACCGCTACGACCAGATCATGCGGCTGGGCTGGAAGGTGTTCATCCCGATCACCATCGTGTGGATTCTGGTGATCGGCGCGGCGATCATGGCGCAGCTGGGTCCCTGGTTCGACTGAGCATGGATGAGGCACAGTGAAAAACCTCCAGTTCTATTTCAAGAGTTTCGTCCTGTGGGAGCTGTTCCGCGGCCTCAAGCTGACCGGGAAGTACCTGTTCGCGAAAAAAATCACCGTGCAGTATCCGGAGGAGAAGACGCCGCAGTCGCCGCGTTTCCGCGGGTTGCACGCGTTGCGCCGTTATGCCAACGGCGAGGAACGCTGTATCGCGTGCAAACTGTGCGAGGCGGTATGTCCGGCGCTCGCGATCACCATCGAGGCGGAGCCGCGCGCGGACGGATCACGGCGCACCACGCGCTATGACATCGACCTGTTCAAATGCATCTATTGCGGCTTCTGTGAGGAGGCCTGCCCGGTCGACGCCATCGTCGAGACGCGCGTGTTCGAGTACCACTTCGAGAAGCGCGGCGAGAACATCATGACCAAGGACAAGCTGCTCGCGTTCGGGGACAAGTTCGAGGCGCAGATCGCCGCGGATCGCGCGCAGGACGCGCAGTTCCGCTGAGCGGACGGCGCATGGGGGAGGGCGCCGCGGAGGCGGCGGGACGGATCATACCGTTGTGGATATAAGACAAGAACAGGCATGAACATAGAACCGGTACTCTTTTATCTCTTCGCGGCTATCCTGACCGCGGCGGCCATTGCGGTAATTACCGTGCGCAACCCGGTGCATGCCGCGCTGTTCCTGGTGCTGGCCTTCTTCACCAGCGCAGCGATCTGGCTGCTGCTGGAAGCGGAGTTTCTCGCCATCGTGCTGGTGCTGGTCTACGTCGGCGCGGTCATGGTGCTGTTCCTTTTCGTCGTGATGATGCTGGACATCAACATCGTCCCGTTGCGCGAGGGGTTCATCCGTTTCCTGCCGGTCGGGGCGCTGGTCGCGCTGCTGATCCTGACCGAGATGGCGCTGGTGGTCGGTCCGCAATATTTCGGGCTGGACAGCGTTGCCGCGCCGGCGCGCCATGCGGCGGACTACAGCAACACCAAGGAGCTGGGCGGCCTGCTCTATACCGTCTATGTATATCCGTTTGAAATCGCCGCAGCGATCCTGCTGGTGGCGATCGTGGCCGCGATCGCGCTGACGATGCGCCGGCGGCCCGAGACCAAGTACCAGAACCCCGCCGAGCAGGTCAGCGTGCGGCGCGACGACCGCGTGCGCATCGTCAAGATGGCGGCGGAAAAGAAGCCGGACAATCGGACCGCACCCTGAGAGGAACCATGATCGCCCTGTCGCATTTTCTTACCCTCGGCGCCGTGCTGTTCTGCATCAGCATGGCGGGGATATTCCTCAACCGCAAAAACCTGATCATCCTGCTGATGGCGATCGAACTGATGCTGCTCGCCGTCAACATGAACTTCGTCGCCTTTGCGCATTATCTTGGCGACACCGGCGGCCAGGTCTTCGTGTTCTTCATCCTGACGGTGGCGGCGGCGGAGGCGGCGATCGGACTGGCCCTGCTGATCGTGCTGTTCCGTAACCGGCGCACCATCAATGTGACCAATCTGGACACTCTCAAGGGCTGAGGCGGCGGGACATCATGGACGCAATGGAAAAAGTCTATCTCGCGATCCCGCTTGCGCCCCTGGCCGGCGCCATCCTCGCCGGTCTGTTCGGGCGCAGGATCGGCCGCGCCGGCGCGCACTGGGCGACCATCCTCGGCGTGGCGATCTCGTTCGTGCTGTCGCTGGTCGTGTTCAAGCACATCGTGCTGGACGGCGCTCCGACCTACAACGAGGCCGTCTATACCTGGATGGTCAGCGATGGCATACGCTTCGAAGTCGGGTTCCTGATCGACCGTCTCACCACGCTGATGCTGCTGGTGGTGACCTTCGTCTCGCTGATGGTCCACATCTACACCGTGGGCTACATGCATGACGATCCGGGTTATCAGCTTTTCTTAAGCTACATAGCACTGTTCACCTTCTCCATGCTGATGCTGGTGATGTCCAACAACTACATGCAGCTGTTCTTCGGCTGGGAAGCGGTGGGTCTGGCTTCCTATCTGCTGATCGGGTTCTGGTACCAGCGCGAGAGCGCCATTTACGCCAATCTCAAGGCGTTTCTGGTCAACCGCGTGGGCGATTTCGGCTTTGTCCTCGGCATCGCCGCGGTGCTGGCCTATTTCAACACCCTCGATTACACCGAGGCGTTCGCCGCGGCGCCCCTGATGAAGGATACGATGATCGAGATCATTCCCGGGCATCAGTGGTCGCTGCTGACGGTCATCTGCATCCTGCTGTTCATCGGCGCCATGGGCAAGTCGGCCCAGGTCCCGCTGCACGTCTGGCTGCCCGACTCGATGGAAGGTCCGACCCCGATCTCGGCGCTGATCCACGCCGCGACCATGGTGACCGCGGGCATTTTCATGGTCGCGCGTATGTCGCCGCTGTATGAATTATCCACCACCGCGCTCAGCGTGGTGCTGGTGATCGGCGCGATCACGGCCTTCTTCATGGGCCTGCTCGGCATCGTGCAGAACGATATCAAGCGCGTGGTGGCCTACTCGACGCTGTCCCAGCTCGGGTACATGGTGGTGGCGCTGGGGGCCTCGGCCTACGCCGCCGGCGTCTTCCATCTGATGACCCACGCCTTCTTCAAGGCCCTGCTGTTCCTCGCCGCCGGCTCGGTCATCATCGCCATGCACCACGACCAGGACATCCGCCACATGGGTGGGCTGAAGAAGTACATGCCGGTCACCTACTGGACGGCGCTGATCGGCTCGCTGGCGCTGATCGGATTTCCGGGCACCTCCGGTTTCTTCTCCAAGGACGCCATCATCGAGGCGGTACATGCCTCCGATCTGCCCGGCGCCGGCTTCGCCTACGTCGCGGTGCTGCTCGGTGTGTTTGTGACGGCGCTGTATTCCTTCCGCATGTTCTTCCTGGTGTTCCACGGCGAGGAGCGCATGGATCACCATACGCGGGAGCATCTGCACGAATCGCCCCGGGTGGTGACGGCGCCGCTGGTCCTGCTCGCCATACCCTCGCTCGTCATCGGCGCGCTCACCGTCGGGCCGCTGCTGTTCGGCGACTGGTTCGGCGACGCCATCACGGTCGACCCGGCGCACGATACCCTGGCGCACCTGGGCGAGCATTTCACCGGTGCGGCTGGCTTCGTGTTGCACGGCCTGCTCGGCCTGCCGTTCTGGTTCGCCATGGCCGGGCTCGCCACCGCGTGGTTCATCTATATGAAGCGCCCCGACATCGCCGACACCATCCAGCGCAATCTCGCGCCGCTCAACCGGCTGCTGGAGCGCAATTACTACGCCGACCAGTTCAATGACTTCTTCTTCGCCGGCGGCGGGCGCCGTCTCGGCCGCGTGTTCTGGCGCGCCGGAGACGTCACGGTGATCGACGGCGTCATGGTGAACGGGACCGCGCGCGGGATCGGCTGGATCGCCGCGCGGATCCGGCACGCGCAGAGCGGATTCCTGTATCATTACGCCTTCGCGATGATCCTCGGGCTGCTGCTCCTGCTGCTCGTGTTCGTCATCGTCTGATGGAAAACGAGAGATTGACCCAGGGATAGCGGCATGCCGACGGAACTTCCTCTGCTGAGTCTGGTAATCTGGCTGCCGATCGTCGGCGGCGCCCTGGTGCTCGCGCTCGGCGCCGGCCGCAACAGCGACAACGCCGTGCGCTGGGTCGCGCTGCTGATCGCGCTGGCGACCTTCCTGCTGTCCATCCCGCTGTTCACCGGCTTCGACCGCGGCACCTACCACATGCAGTTCGAGGAACGCGCGGCCTGGATTCCGGTGTTCGACATCTATTACCACCTGGGCGTGGACGGCATCTCGATGCCGCTGATCCTGCTCACCACCTTCTTCACCGTGGTGGTGGTGGTCGCCGGCTGGGAGGTGATCGAATACAAGCGCGCCCAGTATTTCGCCGCCTTCCTCATCATGGGCGGCATGATGGCGGGGGTATTCGCCGCGCTCGACGCCATCCTGTTCTACGTGTTCTGGGAGGGCATGCTGATCCCGATGTTCCTGATCATCGGCGTCTGGGGCGGCCCGCGCCGCGTGTACGCGGCGCTCAAGTTCTTTCTCTACACCTTCCTCGGCTCCGTGCTGCTGTTGGTCGCGCTGATCTACCTCTATTTTCAGACCGGCAGCTTCTCCATCCTCGACTTCCACGTCCTGCGCATCGGCATGAACGCGCAGACGCTGATCTTCATCGCCTTTCTGATCGCCTTCGCCGTCAAGGTGCCGATGTGGCCGGTGCACACCTGGTTGCCGGACGCCCACGTCGAGGCGCCGACCGGGGGCTCGGTGATCCTCGCCGCCATCATGCTCAAAATGGGCGCCTACGGCTTCATCCGCTTTTCCATGCCGATCGCGCCCGACGCCAGCGCCCAGCTCGACGGGCTCATGATCGCGCTGTCGCTGATCGCGGTGGTGTACATCGCGCTGGTCGCCCTGGTGCAGGAAGACATGAAGAAGCTGATCGCCTATTCCTCGATCTCGCACATGGGCTTCGTGACCCTCGGTTTCTTCGCCGCGTTCTCCATCCTCGGGACCGACGCCGGTACGCGCGGCGCCGCGCTGGGCGTGGAGGGCGCCCTGGTGCAGATGATCTCGCACGGCTTCGTCTCCGGCGCGCTGTTCCTCTGCGTCGGCGTCATGTACGACCGCGTGCACAGCCGCCTGATCGGCGATTACGGCGGCGTGGTCAACACCATGCCGGTATTCGCGGCGCTCATGGTCCTGTTCGCCCTCGCCAACACGGGCCTGCCCGGCACCTCGGGTTTCGTCGGCGAATTCATGGTGATCCTGGGCGTGTTCAAGGCGAATTTCTGGTACGCGCTGCTGGCGGCGCTGACCCTGATCCTGGGCGCGTCCTACACCCTGTGGATGGTCAAGCGGGTGATCTTCGGCAAGGTCGCCAATGAGAACGTGGCGGGGATGAAGGATCTGAATCCGCGCGAGGCGCTGCTGCTCGGCACCCTCGCCGCGCTGGTGCTGCTGCTCGGCGTCTGGCCGGCGCCGCTGGTGGACGTCATGCACGCCTCGGTCGGCCACCTGCTGGAACATATCTCCGAATCGAAACTGTGATGGATATTTCAACCACGACAGCGAAGGCCGACCCGGAACGCCCATGGATTTCATAAGCCCCAATCTCGCCCCGGCGCTGCCCGAGATCTTCCTGCTCGGGATGATCTGCGTCGTGGTCGTCGCCGATCTCTTCGTCGACGACCAGAACCGCATCATCACCTATCTGCTGGCGCAGGCGAGCCTGCTCGGCACCGCCGTGCTCACCGTCGCGCTGCATTCCCCGGCCCCCGCGGTCACCTTCTCGGGCATGTTCATCAGCGACAACATGAGCGACGTGCTGAAGGTGTTCCTCTACCTGATCACGGCGGTGGTGTTCCTCTATTCGCGCGAATACCTCAGCGTGCGCGGCATCTTCAAGGGGGAATTCTTCGTGCTCGGGCTGTTCGCGCTGCTCGGCATGATGATCATGACCTCGGCCTACAATCTGCTCACGCTCTATCTCGGGCTCGAACTGATGTCGCTGTCGCTGTATGCGATGACGGCGATGAACCGCGATTCGATCGCCGCCTCCGAGGCGGCGATGAAGTACTTCGTGCTGGGCGCGCTCGCCTCCGGCATGCTGCTCTACGGCATGTCGATGCTGTACGGCGCCACCGGCAGTCTCGGCCTCGCCGAGATCGGCGACTATGTCCGCCGCGCCCCGTCCGATGACAAGGTGCTGCTGTTCGGCATGACCTTCGTGGTGGTCGGCCTCGCCTTCAAGCTGGGGGCGGTCCCGTTCCATATGTGGATCCCCGACGTCTATCACGGCGCGCCCACGGCGGTGACGCTGTTCATCGGCACCGCGCCTAAGATCGCGGCCTTCGCCATGGTCATCCGCTTGCTGGCCGACGGCCTGGGCGGCCTGCACGTCGAGTGGCGGACCATGCTGATGGTGCTGGCGGTGCTGTCGATCGGCATCGGCAACGTGATCGCCATCGCGCAGCGCAACGTCAAGCGCATGCTCGCCTATTCGACCATCTCCCACGTGGGCTTCCTGCTGCTCGGCATCCTGGCCGGGACGCGCGTCGGCAACTCGGCGGCGATGTTCTACATCCTGGTCTATTCGCTGATGACCCTGGGCGCCTTCGGCATGGTGATCCTGCTCAGCCGGGCCGGCTTCGAGGCCGACGAGCTGGAGGATTTCAAGGGGCTCAACGAGCGCAACCCCTGGTTCGCCTTCATGATGCTCATCGTCATGTTTTCGATGGCGGGGATTCCGCCCACCGTGGGCTTCTACGCCAAGCTGTCCGTGCTGCGCGCCGTCATCGACGTCGGCCTGGTCTGGCTGGCGGTGTTCGCGGTGCTGTTCTCCGTCGTCGGCGCGTTCTATTACCTGCGCCTGGTCAAGTTCATGTACTTCGACCGGCCGGAGGACTCCGCGCCGCTGGCGGTCAATTTCGACATGCGCGCGGTCATGAGCGTGAACGGCCTGCTCATCCTGGGTCTGGGTATCTATCCCGGGGCGCTGATGGGGCTGTGCGCCGCCGTGATGAACTAGGGCTTCCGGAAGCCGTAGGGTGGGCACGTCGTGCCTGCCCACGCGTAACATCCGGCCGTTTCCGCGTGGGCACGAAAACTGTGCCCGCCCTACGGTCGATCGTCGCGTTTTCCCCGGGTTCCGCTTGTGCGGCCCCGCCCGTTCAGGGCAAAATGCCCGCCATGAAGATGGTTTACGTCCACCGCCTCACCTTTCCGGGGGAAGGGCGCGTCGCCACCCCCCTGTCATGAAGATCCTGATCAGCAACGACGACGGTTACCGCGCCCCCGGTCTGGCGCGCCTAGTGGAGGGCCTGCGCGAGCTAGCGGAACTCACCGTGGTGGTGCCCGATCGCGACCGCAGCGGGGCCAGCAACTCGCTCACGCTGGAGAATCCGATCCGCGCCCAGGTGCTGGACAACGGCTTCATCCGGGTCAACGGCACGCCGACCGACTGCGTCCATCTCGCCATCACCGGCCTGCTCGAGCAGGAGCCGGACATGGTCATCTCCGGCATCAACGCCGGGGCGAACCTGGGCGACGACGTGATCTATTCGGGTACGGTGGCGGCGGCGATGGAGGGACGTTTCCTCGGCCTGCCCGCGGTGGCGGTCTCCCTGGTGGGTCGGAGCCTCGAGCACTACGCCACGGCGGCGGAGGCCGCGCGGCGCATCGTCACCCGCCTGCAGAGCGACCCGCTGCCGCCGGACGTGATCCTGAACGTGAACGTGCCGGACCTGCCGTGGGAATACCTGGCGGGCTTCATGGTGACCCGCCTCGGTCATCGCCACAAATCGGAGCCGGTGATCATGGCCGCCGACCCGCGCGGCCGGCCCATCTACTGGATCGGCGAATCGGGCCCCGAACAGGACGCCGGGCCGGGGACCGACTTCTTCGCGGTGCGCAACGGCTACGTCTCGGTGACGCCACTGCAGGTGGACCTGACGCGCCACTCGGCGATCGAACGGCTGCAGGGCTGGATGAAGGATATCGGGGCATGATCCAGCACGAAGGCATCGGGATGACCTCGCGGCGCACCCGCAGCCGCCTGATCGAGCGCCTGCGCGGGCAGGGCATCACCAGCGAGGCGGTGCTGGAGGCGATCTGGGATACGCCGCGCCACATCTTCGTCGACGAGGCGCTCGCGACCCGGGCCTACGAGGACACCGCGCTGCCGATCGGCTTCGGGCAGACCATCTCGATGCCGGTCACCGTGGCGCGCATGACCGAGGCGCTGCTGCAGGGCGGCCCCCTGCGCAAGGTGCTCGAGATCGGCACCGGCTCGGGCTACCAGGCGGCGATCCTGGCGCGCCTGGTGCCCGAGGTCTATACGGTGGAGCGCATCCAGGCGCTGCAGCGCAAGGCACAGCAGCGCTTCTACAACCTGCGCCTGCGCAACGTCCGTCTCAATCACAGCGACGGCAAGCAGGGCTGGCCCGAGTACGCCCCGTACGACGGGATCATCGCCACCGCCGCGCCGGCCGCCATCCCGGAGCCCCTGCTCGCGCAGCTCGCGGTGGGGGGGCGCCTGATCATCCCGGTCGGCAGCGGTGCGCAGCAGGAACTGCGGCGGATCCTGCGGACCGAGACCGGCTACCAGGACGAACGCCTGCACGAGGCCACCTTCGTGCCGATGCTGACGGGGAACAAATGACCGCGATACGCGCGGGCGCGCTTGCCCTGACATTGCTGCTGACCGCCGCCTGCGGCGCACCCGTCTATCACACGGTGAAGCCTGGCGAGACCCTGTATTCGATCAGCTTCCGCTATGGCAAGGATTACCACCAGATGGCGGAGTGGAACAGGCTGGCGGAACCCTACCAGGTCGTCCCGGGACAGTATCTGCGCATCATCCCGCCACGCCGGGACGCCTTCGCACCGCGCCCGCCGGTGGTCGCGGCCGTCCCGCCGCCGGCCGCCGCCACGCCACGGGCCGCGGCGGCCGCGCCGCCACCATCCTCCGCGACGGTCGAGGTGTTCGGGCTGAACGAGACCCCACCGCCGGCCACCCCCGGTGTCGTGACGCCCCAGGACCCGCCGGCCCCCGTCGCCGTCGCGCCCGCGGCGGCGCCCGGCTGGCAATGGCCGACGGCGCGCGTCCCCGCCCGTACCGCGGTGACCTCCGGGACGGCCGACAAGGGCATCGACATCCGGGGCGAGCGCGGCGAGGCGGTGCGCGCCGCCGCGGCCGGGAGCGTGGTGTACAGCGGCAACGGCATCCCGCACTACGGCAATCTGCTGATCATCAAGCACGACGAGCATTATCTCAGCGCCTATGCCCACAATGAGCGCCTGCTGGTGGGCGAGGGGGACACGGTGGCGGCCGGCGAGCGGATCGCCGAGATGGGCGACAGCGGCACCGGCACCGACGCGGTGAAACTGCACTTCGAGATCCGCCGCGACGGCGAACCGGTCGATCCCCTGAAATACCTGCCGGGTCTGTAGATTAAAGGACTAAGGACTAAGGACTAAGGACTGAGTAAAGATCCAAGGCGTAATGGGTAATAGGTACTGGGTGATGGGAATCTGTCCCAGAATCCGTTGATGGTGAAGAGGGATGAGAATCCTGGAAATTCAGCGGTAGGTTGGGCTGAATGGAATGAAGCCCAACGCCGGTCGGATGGCGCTGTACGGGAAAGGGGTCCGGGAAAGCGGGAAAGGGGTCTGACCCCTTTACAGGATCATCAGCAGGGCGGCCACGACGCGGCGGCGGTCGGACATCAGGAAATTGTAGGTCCGGCAGGCGGAACCGGTGTCCATGACCTCGACGCCGATGCCATGGTCGGTGAGGGTGGCCAGCAGCGCGGGGTGCGGCCGCTGCAGGCGGGCGCCGGAGCCGAACAGCACGATCTCGGGCGCGTAGCCGGCGAGCAGATCGAAGTGCCCCCGTTCGAGTTCCTCGAAGCGCTGGGGCGGCCAGTCGTCGATGAGGCGGTCCGGCATGATGATCAGGCTCCGGCGCAGGACCTCCCGCCGCGGCGCCCCGTCCGCGTCCGCCGCGACGGGGACGGAGGGGTCGAACGGAAGGCTGACGGTCACCTCCCCGGCGGAGTAGGAGTGGATGCTGTAGCTCTCGGGATCGAAATTGCGGTTGACCTGCATCGGGGGGCTCCATCGCGCCGGCCGGCGCCGGCGACCGGCGCGGTCCCGACAGCTTAGCGCAGCCGGGTCGCGGGTGAAAGGCTCGGCTTGCCTGCCGGAGGGAAAAGAAACGATAATAGCCGTCTTTATTCATCGGCTTGGGCCCACATGTTCGAAGAATTCGCCAGGATCAACCGCCTCCCGCCCTACGTCTTCAACATCGTCAACGAGCTGAAGGCCAAGGCCCGCGCCCGCGGAGAGGACATCATCGACTTCGGTATGGGCAACCCCGACCAGCCGACGCCGCCGCACATCGTGCAGAAGCTGATCGAGGTCGCGCAGCGCGAGGACACCCATCGCTATTCAGTCTCGCGCGGCATCCCGCGCCTGCGCCGCGCCATTTGCCGCTGGTACAAGCAGCGCTTCGACGTGGATCTCGACCAGGAGAGCGAGGCCATCGTGACCATCGGCTCCAAGGAGGGCCTGGTGCACCTGGCGCTGGCGACGGTCGGTCCCGGCGACGCCGTGCTGGTGCCGAACCCCGCCTATCCGGTGCATCCCTACGGCTTCGTCATCGCCGGCGCCGACATCCGCCACGTGCCGCTGGTGCCCGGCGTCGATTTCTTCGGCGAGCTGGTCAAGGCGATCAAGGACTCCTGGCCCAAGCCCAAGATGCTGGTGCTGAACTTCCCCGGCAATCCGACCACGCAGTGCGTCGACCTGTCGTTCTTCGAGCAGGTGGTGGAGATCGCGCGCGAGCACGAGATCTGGGTCATCCACGACCTCGCCTACGCCGACATCGCCTTCGACGGCTACGTCGCGCCCTCGATCCTGCAGGTAAAGGGGGCGAAGGACGTCGCGGTGGAGTTCTTCACGCTGTCGAAGAGCTACAACATGCCGGGCTGGCGCATCGGCTTCATGTGCGGCAACCGCGTCCTGGTCTCGGCGCTGGCGCGCATCAAGTCCTATCTGGATTACGGCATGTTCACGCCGATCCAGGTGGCGGCGATCGCCGCCCTGGAGGGCCCGCAGGACTGTGTGCGCGAGATCTCCGAGCTCTACCGCGTGCGCCGCGACGTGCTGTGCGACGGGCTCAACGCGATCGGCTGGGAGGTCGAGCGGCCGAAGGCGACCATGTTCGTGTGGGCGCAGATCCCGGAGCAGTACCGCCACCTCGGCTCGCTCGAGTTCGCCAAGAAGCTGATCGAGGACGCCAAGGTCGCGGTGTCCCCCGGCATCGGCTTCGGTTCCTACGGCGACGATCACGTGCGCTTCGGCCTGATCGAGAACGAGCACCGCACGCGCCAGGCGATCCGTGGCATCCGCCAGATGTTCCGCAAGGACGCCGGCAAGCCCAAGGCGGCCTCGGCATGAAACAGCTCGAACCGGTACGCGTGGGCCTGCTCGGCCTCGGCACCGTCGGCGGCGGTGTCGTCAATGTGCTGAAGCGCAACCAGTCGGAGATCGCGCGCCGCGCCGGCCGCGGCATCGTGATCACGCACGCCGCCGCGCGCGAAACGACCTTCCCCGGCGTCGACACTGCCGGCATCGAGATCGGCAACGACGCCTTCGCACTGGTGGAGCGGCCCGACGTCCAGATCGTGGTGGAACTGATCGGCGGCTACGAGCCGGCGCGCGAACTGGTGCTGCGCGCCATCGCCAGCGGCAAGCACGTAGTCACCGCCAACAAGGCGCTGATCGCGCGCCACGGCAACGAGATCTTCGCCGCGGCGCAGAAGCAGGGCGTGATGGTCGCCTTCGAGGCGGCCGTCGCCGGCGGCATCCCCATCATCAAGGCGCTGCGCGAGGGTCTGGCGGCCAACCGCATCGAATGGGTGGCCGGCATCATCAACGGCACCACCAATTTCATCCTCACCGAGATGCGCGACAAGGGGCGCACCTTCGCCGACGTGCTGGCCGAGGCGCAGCGGCTGGGCTACGCCGAGGCCGACCCGACCTTCGACGTCGAGGGCATCGACGCGGCGCACAAGCTGACCATCCTCGCCGCCATCGCCTTCGGCATCCCGCTGCAGTTCGACCGGGCCTACACTGAGGGCATCGGCGCCATCACGCCGGAGGACGTCGGCTACGCCGAGCAGCTCGGCTACCGCATCAAGCACCTCGGCATCACGCGCCGCACGGATCAGGGCATCGAGCTGCGCGTGCATCCGACCCTGGTGCCGCACCGCCGGTTGATCGCCAACGTCGACGGCGTCATGAACGCCGTGGTGGTGAAGGGCGACGCGGTCGGCCCCACGCTGTACTACGGCGCCGGCGCCGGGCGCGAGCCGACCGCCTCCGCGGTGGTGGCCGATCTGGTCGACGTGACGCGCACGCTGACCTCCGATCCGGGCAACCGCGTGCCGCACCTGGCCTTCCAGCCGGACCGCCTGTCGGACATTCCCATGCTGCCGATGGACGAGGTGGAGACCGCCTATTACCTGCGCATGCGCGCGGCCGACCGCCCGGGCGTGCTGGCCGACGTGACGCGCATCCTGGCCGATTCCGGCATCAGCATCGAGGCCGTGGTGCAGAAGGAGCCCGATCCCTCCGCGCGGGAGGCGAGCGTGATCCTGCTGACCCACCGCGTGCCGGAACGCCGCATGAACGAGGCGATCGCCCGCATCGAGGCGCTGGACGCCATCGCCGGCAAGGTGACGCGTATCCGGCTGGAGAGCCTGGCCGCCAACTGATCTTCCGCGGCGCGCGTGCGTGCGCGCCGCACCACCGAGCACGAGCCGTATCGAGGATACCCCATGCGCTACACCGGATTGATCGACAAATACCGCGACCGTCTGCCGGTCGGCCCCGACACCCGCGTCATCAGCCTGGGCGAGGGCAACACCCCGCTGATCCGCCTGGAGAACATACCGCGCCGGATCGGCCGGGACGTGGAGATCTACGTCAAGTACGAAGGCCTGAACCCGACCGGCTCGTTCAAGGACCGCGGCATGACCATGGCGGTGACCAAGGCGGTGGAGGAGGGCAGCCGCGCCATCATCTGCGCCTCCACCGGCAACACTTCGGCCGCCGCGGCCGCCTATGCCGCGCGCGCCGGCGTGACCGCCTTCGTGCTCATCCCGGACGGCAAGATCGCGCTCGGCAAACTGGCGCAGGCGATGATGCACGGCGCCTGCGTGATCCAGATCAAGGGCAACTTCGACGCCGGCATGGAACTGGTCAAGCGGGTCGGGCTCGAGGCGCCGATCGCGATCGTCAACTCCATCAACCCGTTCCGCCTGCAGGGTCAGAAGACGGCGGCCTTCGAGATCGTCGAGGCGCTGGGCGACGCGCCGGACTATCATTGTCTGCCGGTCGGCAACGCCGGCAATATCAGCGCCTACTGGATGGGCTACAAGGAATATCACGCCGACGGCATCGCCGCGAAGCGGCCGGTCATGGCCGGCTATCAGGCGGCGGGCGCGGCCCCGTTCCTGCGCGGCCACATGGTCGACGACCCGGAAACCGTCGCCACCGCGATCCGCATCGGCCATCCGCAGAGCTGGGACCTGGCCTGGCAGGCGAGCCGCGAATCGGGCGGCTGGTTCGACGAGTTCACCGACGCGGAGATCCTCGCGGCACAGAAACTGCTCGCCGACCAGGAGGGTGTGTTCTGCGAACCGGCCTCGGCGATCTCCCTCGCCGGCGCGCTGCGCGACATCGAGCGCGGCCGCATCCCCGAGGGCAGCCGGATCGCGTGCACACTGACCGGCCACGGCCTGAAGGACCCCGACACCGCCATCAAGCAGAACCAGGGCGCCGTACTGACCGTGGAGGCCAGCCTGGAGGCGGTGAAGCAGGCCATCCTCAGCCGGATGTGAATTGGGGACAGACCACGGTTTCCGCCCGAACAGGATTTCACTACGCTCGGTCCGGCCCGCGAACGCCGGCATACCCAAGCGTCATTCCCGTGGATGCGGGAATCCAGGGGGGTTCCCTGTGTCGGCGTGACGTGGCTATCGCGTTCCATCCGTGTGGGGATGGCGTCGATCATGCTCCGCAGCCGTGCTCTGTCCCCCAGGTTCTCGCAGTTGGTGTAGGTTGGGCTGAAGAAATGGAGCCCAACGGGTTCGACGGTGAGGAAATCCGTGTTGGGCTGCGTGCTGGATCCCTGTCTGAGTGGGGATGACGTCGATCGTTGTTTGGGCGGAAACCGTGGTCTGTCCCCTATTTTCTCGATTTGTTTGTTATTCCAGTCGGATGAAATCGACGTCCGTCCACGCGGCCGCGCTGTAATTATCCGCGACCGGATCTACGAGGGTCTCCAGAAGGATGTCCCGGCGGGCGCCGGCGTGGTCGTTCCATGTCAGGCGGACGCCGATCCGCATCGAGGTTCCCGCGTCATCGACGGACCAGGCGCGGGTGTACATGGCGACCGCCTCTTCGCCCGCGGGTTCGAGTTCCATGGTCCAGGTGTCTTCGCCGCCGGCGACCGCCCCGGGTCCGTCGGCGGCGATCGCGCCGATCAGCGTCTCCAGGCGCTGATCGGCCAGCAGGGCGGCCCGGGTCTGCACACGGGCCGCGGCATCGCCGCGGATCAGTTCGCCCTGGAGCCGGATCAGGGCGCTCAGGGCCAGCAGGCTGACCGCGAGCGTGATGAGGACCTCGAGCAGGGCGAAGCCGCGCGCGGGGCGAGGCTGCCGGGGCGATGCGTCCATCCCGTCCATGGCCGGCTCAGAAGTCGATCCAGCTGCCGGGCACGACGGCATAGCGTCCGGCGCGATGCAGGTCTTCCAGCGCGCCGCCGTCGTAGATCAGCTCGGCCGGGCCGGCGCCGGCGGCCTCACCCGCGACGACGACGGCGCCCGCGACCGTCAGCGGGGCGATGCCCGCAAGCCAGTCGCCGAGCACGAACAGCAGCCCGTGGATCTCCAGCGCGCCCGCCGGCGCGAAATCGCCCGCGACGATCACCGCGACCGGGTGTTCCTCCGTCCCCAGTCGACCCGCGGCGATGGTGACGGGCGCGCCGTCGTTTTCGAACCAGACGAGCCGAGCGTCGGGCGGCACCGCGGCCGGGTCGCACGGCGCGCAGCGTAGGGGCCGGGTGGCGGCGCGCAGGACCGGCGGTGGGCGGCCGAAGGTGTTGGCGAAAAAGGCCTCCGGCGTCAGTGCGCCGATACGGGCGTCGTCCGCGCAGATCCCGAAGGGTCCGCACGGCGCGGGTTCCGAGAACCGCGGGTCGAGCAGGCCGCCGGGCGTGTACGCGCCCCCGGTCCAGGCCCCGACCGGACGGTCGAGGTTGACCAGCGTGAGCCGGCCGGCAGGCGACAGTCCGCCGCGCACCACCAGCGGCGCGGGCGGCACGTTCGGCAGCAGGGGCGCGAAGGCCGCCAGCAGCGTGGCCGATCGTGCATCGCCGGCGCCGGAAGAACCCCGCGACTCGAGACGGAGCAGTCCGGCCTCGAACGGGACCAGCGCGCGATTATGCGTCTCCACCGCGTATTCCGCGCCGTTGGCGAGAGCGCCCGCGACGGGGGCGAGCGCGGTCCGGCCGGCGGCGTCGTACTCCAGGGTGTCGCGATCGAGTGCGGCGAGTCCGCTCAGTGCCTGTCCGAGCCCGGCCTGGGCAGCGGCGAAGGCCGCGCGCGCCCGCGTGTCGTTCGCCGCGAGACGCTGCTCGACCACGCCCACGCGCGCGGCGTAGAGCATCATCAGGCTCATGGAAAACAGCAGCAGGACCGTGATCACCAGCGTCGCCGCGCCGCGCTGGGCGGGGAGGGCGCGGAAGGATTCAGCGGATCTCATGGTTGCGCACGCTGACACGGGTCTCGAGCCGCCGGCGGGTCGCGGGTTCGCCGGCGATCTCGCCTTCCAGCCGTATGCCGAGTTCGCGCGCCACGAGTTCGCGTCCGGCGCCGTCGAAGGGACGGGCATGTTCGGCGAGGGTGAAGCGGAGGGCGGTGATATGGATGCCCGCCGGGTCGTTCATCAGCCACCAGGTGCCGCTCCCGCACTCCGCGCAGGTGGTCCCGCCGCAGCTCTCGTCGCTGGTCTTGATCTGGAGGCCGGCGCCGGACAGCCGGAAGCCGTGCTGGTCTTCCGGGTCCGGCGCGCCATCGGGATCATCCCGGTCCTCGTCGTAGCTGTACAGCAGGCAGTCGTCGGCGGGGACATGGATCCGGGCGTAACCGTTGACGCCCGTTCCGTCGAGGGCGAGCCCGGCGCGGCTCCAGTAGCCGGCGCGGCGCGCGTCGTCGGCGACCAGGCCCATCAGCGACCACAGGGTCTGCTCGAGATGGGCGGTCTTCAGCACGGCCACGTTGGCCCTGACCACCTCGGCGTAGAGGGAGGCGAGCCCGGCGAGGATGAGCAGTCCGAGCGTGAGCGCCACCATCAGCTCGATCAGGCTGAAGCCGCGCTGGCCCGCGCGCGTCAGCATGGCGGATAGCCCCCCAGCGTATCGGAGCACAACCGTACTCGGCCGAGCGCGCTCAGCACCACATCGACCTCGCGCGCCCCGGCGGTGAGCGTCACCGTGCCCGCGTTGACCGTGCCGCGCGCGGGCTGGAAGGTCGCCGCGCCCAGGCGAAGGTTGGTGGAGAGGCCGATGCGCCGGAACCGTTCCGCCGACGCCCCGTGCGCCGGCGCGCCCGCGATGAGGCAGGCGTCGTGCGTCCGGCAATCGCACGGGCCGGCGTCGCTCAGGGCGTAGCACCAGCCGTCGTCCGCGCCGCCGGTACGGAACGCGACGCTGACCGGCGTGTTCCGCCGCAGCGCCTCGGCGCGCGCGAGCAGGAGATCGCCGCGCAGGTTCTCCGCGGCCCCGCGCAGTCTCTGGCGGTCGAGCAGATCGAGCAGGGAGGGCGCGGCGGATACCGCGAGCACGGCGAGGACGACGAGCGTCGCCATCAACTCGATGAGGGTGAGACCCTGTGATAGAGTGCATCGCATAGCAAATCCGTTTGCCAAGGGTTCGATGCCCGGCGGCGATCAGGGAGGCCGCGGCCGCGATCCGTGCGGTTGACCGTAGTCTAGCGCTACGCGCCCGGCATGACAAACGGGGAACGCGGGTGGACGCGACTCAGGGAGGAGGGCGATTCATGCGACGCTGTCACGGAAGGGGATGCGGTGAGGACGGTTTCACCTTGATCGAACTGCTGGCCGTACTGGCCATTGTCGGCCTCCTGGTCACCATCGCCCTGCCTTCGTATGGGGACCTGGTGCGCAAGGGCCGGCGCACCGATGCGACGACGCAATTGTTCAGGATACAGCTCGAACAGGAGCGCTATCGCGCCACACATCGGTATTACGCCGAAGGGCTTACGACCTTGGGCTGGCCGGCCGATGAGGTCGATTCGCCGGGCGGTCATTATCGTCTCGCGCTGGTGGCGGTGGAGGATCCGGCGATCGCGTTCCGCGCCCGCGCCGTGCCCCGTTCCGGCACTGATCAGGCCCGCGATGTCTGCGGGACGCTGACGCTCGGTCAGGACGGCCCCGAGCTCGATGCCGCGCAGCCGGCGGACTGCTGGCCGCGCTGACGCGGCGGGACGAGGAAAGAGAGATTCGCATGGCCGTCGTTCCCGAACCGGTGTTGCTGATCCCCGGTCTGTTCGGCCCGCGCGGTGCGGACGAGACGACCCTGGCGGCGGCGGACGCGCCGGCGCGGGTGCTGGGGCGTCTGCTCGCCCGCGCGGCGGCCGGACCCGCGGCGGGCGCGACCCCGGCCGCCGCCCTGTTCGAGGCCTTCGGCGTGCGGACGCGGGACGCGGACGACCTGCCCGAGGCCCCGCTGAGGCTGTGGGCGGACGGCGGCGTGCCGGGAGACGATTACTGCCTGTGCATGGATCCCGTGCATCTGCGCGTCGGCCAGGATCGTGTCGTGCTGACCGGGGTCGGGGCGGTCGAGCGGGAGGAGGCGGACGCCCTGTGCGGGGAGATCGCCGCGCACCTCGCCGGTTCCGGGCTGAGGCTGGAGGCGCCGGGGCCCGAACGCTGGTATCTCCGCCTGCCGCGTGCGCCCGCCGCGGACTTCTCTCCCCTGGAGGCGGTGCTGGGGCAGGACCTCCGGCCGCATCTGCCGCGGGGCGAGGAGGCGCGCGTCTGGCGCCGCCTGCTCAACGAGATCCAGATGCTGCTGCACGCGAGCGAGGTCAACCGGCGGCGCGCGGCGCGCGGGGTGCCCGCGATCAACAGCGTCTGGTTCTGGGGCGGCGGGTCGCGGCCGGCGCCGGGCCCGTGCCCGTTCGTACAGGTCTGGGGCGATCATCCCCTGGCGCAGGGGCTCGCGCTGAACGCGGGGCTCGCGCCGCGTCCGCTGCCGGCGGATGCCGCGGCCTGGCTGGCCGCCGCCGGGGGCGGCCGGCAGCTCCTCATGTTCGACCGGCTCGCCGCGCCGGCGCGGCTCGGCGCGGTGGAGGACTGGCTGGACGCCATGCGGGTCCTGCAGGGGCGCTGGATCGCGCCGCTGTGGTCCGCGTTGCGCGCCGGCCGGCTCCAGGGCCTCGGCATAGGCGGGGCGGGCGCGCTCGATTATCATATCCGCCCGGGACAGGCGCGCCGCTGGTGGCGGCGCGCGCGCCCGTTCGCCGCCCATGCACGGGAGGCGCGCCGAGGCCGGGAAGAATGACCATGACGAGTTTTCTCATCGAACGCCGGCAGCCCGCCGCGGGGGACGACCTGCCGGCGGACCTCCACCCCGTATTGAAGCGCATCTATGCCAGCCGCCGGGTCGCGACCGCGCGGGAACTCGAGCGTTCGCTGGAGCGCCTGTTGCCGGTGGATCTGCTCTCCGGCTGCGACGCGGCGGCGGCGCTGTTGCACGAACTGCTGGACGCCGGCGGTCGCGCCCTCGTCGTGGGCGATTTCGACGCCGACGGCGCGACCAGTTGCGCGCTCGCCGTGCGCGCCCTGCGCATGATGGGCGCGCGCGAGGCGGCCTACCTGGTGCCGAACCGCTTCGAATACGGCTACGGCCTGACGCCCGAGATCGTCGCACTCGCCGCGCGCGAGCGCCCCGACCTGATCATCACGGTGGATAACGGCATCTCCAGCCTCGAGGGCGTGGCGGCGGCGAACCGTCTCGGCATCCGGGTGCTGATCACCGATCACCACCTGCCGGGGCGTGAACTCCCCGCGGCGGCCGTGATCGTGAACCCGAACCAGTCCGGCGACGTGTTTCCGAGCAAGGCCCTGGCCGGCGTCGGCGTGATCTTCTATGTCATGCTGGCCCTGCGCCGGCGTCTGCGCGACGCGGGGTGGTTCGCCGCGCGGGGCCTCGAAGAGCCGCGTCTCGCCGAGCTGCTCGATCTGGTTGCGCTGGGCACGGTGGCCGACGTCGCCGTCCTGGATCAGAACAACCGCATCCTGGTGGCCCAGGGCCTGGCGCGCATCCGCCGGGGGACGGGCTGCGCGGGCATCCGCGCGCTGATCCGGGTCGCCGGGCGCGACATGACGCGCCTGACCGCGATGGACCTGGGCTTCGCCCTCGGCCCGCGTCTCAACGCCGCCGGCCGGCTCGAGGACATGTCGCTCGGCATCGCGTGCCTGCTGTGCGACGACGAGACCGCGGCGCTCGGGATGGCCGAGCGGCTCGACGGGCTCAACCGGGAACGCCGGCGCATCGAGACCGGGATGCAGACGCAGGCCCAGGCCTGTCTGGACCGCCTGCCCGCGGATGCCTGCCCGGCGTCCGGCGCCGTGAGCCTGTGCCTGTACCACGAGGAATGGCACCAGGGGGTGATCGGGATCCTGGCCTCGCGCCTGAAGGAGCAGTTGTACCGCCCGGTGATCGCCTTCGCGCCGGCGGGCGAGGATGAGATCAAGGGATCGGCGCGCTCGGTCCCGGGCCTGCACATCCGCGACGCGCTCGACGCGGTGGCGACGCGCAACCCCGGCCTGATCGTCAAGTTCGGCGGGCATGCCATGGCGGCCGGGCTGACGCTCCGGCCCGCGGACTTCCCGGCCTTCCGGGCGGCCTTCGAGGCGGAGGTGCGCCGCCACCTCGATCCGGCCGCGCTGCGCGGCGTGATCTACAGCGACGGCGAGCTCGCCGCGGACGAGATCTCGCTCGACGTCGCCGAGCTGCTGCGCGACGCCGGGCCGTGGGGCCAGGGTTTTCCCGAGCCGGTGTTCGACGGGTGCTTCGAGGTGGCGGAGCGGCGCTGCGTCGGCGCGCGCCACGTCAAGCTGGTGCTGCGCCTGCCCGGCACACGGCGCCATGTCGACGCCATCGCCTTCAATACCCGCGTCGAACAGTGCCCGGCGGTGCGTGGCGAGATCCGCATCGCCTACCGGCTGGACGTCAACGAGTACCGCGGCCAGCGCAGTCCGCAACTGGTCATCCAGCACATCGTCGAGTGAGACCCGCCGACGGGGCGCGCATGATGGCCAAGCCGGATCGCAGGGTGGGCACGCTGTTCGTGTCCACGCGGAACAAGATCCGGGAATTGCCACGGCAGATATTCATGCCGGCGCGGCGGCACCGCGTGGGCGCATAAAACGTGCCCACCCTACGGTTCTGAATCTCGCCGCCGGATAGATTCGTCATGCCCGCGCAGGCGGGCATCTAGGGGTTTGAATGTTCTGGATCCCCGCGTGCGCGGGCATGACGGCACGTCCTTTTCCTGCCGGGATTTCCGTTTGGGTTTTCCCGTGTAGTACAATGCCGTGCTTCATCTGACAGGCGGAAGACATGCTCGAACTCAATCTCGTATTCACGCGCATCAAGGACATGCAGGGTCGCCTCGCCGATCTGGGGAGGTATCTTTGACCTCGCCGACAAGCGGGAGCGATTGATCGAAGTCGGACGCGAGCTGGAGGACCCGGCGGTGTGGGGCAACCCGCAGCGGGCCCAGGAACTGGGCCGCGAGCGGGTGCGGCTGCAGGAGACGGTCGGCGGCTGCACCGGGATCGAGGACCGCCTGAACGAGGCGCGCGAGCTGCTCGAACTGGCCGACGAGGAGGGCGACGCGAGCGCCGCCGACGCGGTGATCGCGGACCTGGACGAGATCGAGGGCCGGCTGGCCGCGATGGAGTTCCGCCGCATGTTCTCGGGCGAGATGGACGCCAGCAACGCCTTCCTGGATATCCAGGCGGGCTCCGGCGGCACCGAGGCGCAGGACTGGGCCGAGATGCTGCTGCGCATGTATCTGCGCTGGGGCGAGGCGCACGGCTTCCAGACCGAGCTGATCGAGGTCTCGCCGGGCGAGGTGGCGGGCATCAAGAGCGCCACGGTGAAGTTCGACGGGGAATACGCCTACGGCTGGCTGCGCACCGAGACCGGCGTGCATCGCCTGGTCCGCAAGTCGCCGTTCGACTCCGGCAACCGCCGCCATACCTCGTTCGCCGCGGTGTTCGCCTCGCCGGAGGTGGACGACGACATCGAGATCGACATCAATCCGGCCGACCTCAAGGTCGATACCTATCGCGCGAGCGGGGCGGGCGGGCAGCACGTCAACCGCACCGAATCGGCGATCCGCATCACCCATGTCCCCAGCGGCATCGTGGTGGCGTGCCAGAGCGACCGCTCGCAGCACAAGAACCGCTCCACCGCGATGAAACAGCTCAAGGCGAAGCTCTACGAGCGGGAGCTGAACGCGCGCAGCGCGGCGAAACAGGCGCTGGAGGACAGCAAGAGCGACATCGGTTGGGGCAACCAGATCCGGTCCTATGTACTCGACCAGTCGCGCATCAAGGATCTGCGCACCGGCATCGAGACCGGCAACACGCAGGCGGTGCTCGACGGCGAGTTGGACACCTTCATCGAGGCCAGCCTCAAGCAGGGCTTATAGGGGTCAGACCCCTTTACGCCGGAAAACGGGGTCTGTCCCCGGTTTTTCGGTTTCGAGGAGAGATATGCAATCCGACGACGACCGTCCGCAGGATGAACAGGAACAGGTCGCGCAGCGGCGCGAGAAGCTCGCCGCCCTGCGCGCGCGCGGCAATGCCTTCCCAACCGACTTTCGCCGCAACGTGGTGGCTGGCGAGTTGCATGCCGAGTACGCCTCGGCCGACGCGGAGGCGCTGGAGCGCGACGTGCGGCGGGTGAGCGTGGCCGGCCGCATGATGACGCGCCGCCTGATGGGCAAGGCGGCCTTCGCGCACCTGCAGGACATGTCGGGCCAGATCCAGCTCTACGTCCAGCGCGACACCGTCGGGCTCGAGGCGTTCGAGGAGTTCAAGCGCTGGGACATCGGCGACATCCTCGGCGCCGAGGGCGCGCTGTTCCGGACCAAGACCGGCGAGTTGTCGGTGAAGGTCGACCGCGTCCGGCTGCTGACCAAGGCCCTGCGCCCGCTGCCCGACAAATACCATGGCCTCGTCGATCAGGAGGCGCGCTACCGCCAGCGCTATCTCGACCTGATCATGAACGACGTCGCCCGGCGCACCTTCCGCGTGCGCAGCGCCATCGTCGATTACATCCGCCGCTTCCTCAGCGAGCGCGCCTTCCTCGAGGTCGAGACCCCGATGATGCAAGTCATCGCCGGCGGCGCCACCGCGCGCCCGTTCAAGACGCATCACAACGCGCTCGATATCCCGCTCTATCTGCGCATCGCGCCGGAGCTGTACCTGAAGCGCCTGGTGGTCGGCGGCTTCGAACGTGTGTTCGAGATCAACCGCAATTTCCGCAACGAGGGCCTGTCGACGCGCCACAACCCCGAGTTCACCATGCTCGAGTTCTATCAGGCCTACGCGGACTACAACGACCTGATGGACCTGACCGAGGAGATGCTGCGCGGCCTGAGTCTGCACGTGTTCGGCGCGACCGCGTTCACGTACCAGGGGGCGGAGTTCGATTTCGGCCGCCCGTTCCGCCGCCTGACGCTGCCGGAGGCGATCCTGCACTACAACCCGGATATCACGGCGGACGATCTGCGTGATCCGGGAAGGCTGCGCGCGCTGCTGGCCGCGCGCGGTATCGCGGCGAAGGACGATTACGGCCTTGGCAAGCTGCAGCTCGAACTGTTCGAGCAGACGGTGGAGTCGCGCCTGCACGAGCCGACCTTCATCACCTCGTATCCCACCGAGGTGTCGCCGCTCGCGCGGCGCAACGACGCCGATCCGGACGTGACCGACCGCTTCGAACTGTTCATCGGCGGGCGCGAGATCGCCAACGGCTTCACCGAGCTGAACGACGCCGAGGACCAGGCGGAACGCTTCCGGGACCAGTTGCGCGCGCGCGAGGCCGGCGACGAGGAGGCGATGCTGTTCGACGCCGACTACATCCGCGCCCTCGAACACGGCATGCCGCCCACCGCAGGCGAAGGCATCGGCATCGACCGCCTGGTGATGCTGTTCACCGACTCGCCCTCCATCCGCGACGTGCTGCTGTTTCCGCATATGAAGCCGGAGTAGGGGCTGCGGCATCTGTCGTCAGTCAAGGACTGGCCAGCCAGAGTGATCCCGTAGCGGGAGAGGCATGGCCGCGCCGGATCGGCGAAACCGTGGCCTGTCCATTCGCCGGGAACCGGCGCCTCGTGCCAGGGATAGCTTCAGTCTGCGTCGAGCGGGCTGAGCACACCCATACCGCCACGATTGAGTACGTGGGTGTAGATCATTGTCGTGGACACATCCGCATGTCCCAGCAGCTCCTGCACGGTGCGGATATCCTGTCCTCGCTCTAGGAGATGCGTCGCGAAACTGTGGCGCAGGGTATGGCAGCCGACCTTTTTTGCTATCCCTGCGCGCCGCGCTGCCGATTTAACCGCCTTCTGGACGGCGCTCTCGTGAAGATGATGCCGTCGCGTCTTGCCGCTGCGCGGGTCGACTGACAGCCGGCCGCTCGGAAACACGAACTGCCAGCGCCACTCCCGGGCGGCGTTCGGATATTTCGTCGCAAGCGCGTGCGGCAGAAAAACCTCGCCGAATCCTTCCGCAACATCACGCTCATGCAAGGCCCTGACCTCTGCAAGGTGCCCCTTGATCCCGGCGACGAGGGTGGCGGGAAGGGGCGCGACGCGATCCTTGTCGCCCTTCCCGTGGCGGACCACGATCAGGTTGCGGCCAAAGTCGATATCCTGCACCCGCAGTCTCAGACCTTCCATGAGACGCATGCCGGTCCCGTAGAGCAGCGAAACGATCAATTCCTGCAGGCCGTGCAGCTCGGCCAGAATGCGCCCGACCTCGGCGCGGGTCAGGACCGTCGGGATGCGCCGGGATCGTTTGGCGCGGACAAAGGCGCCGATATCACCCAAGGGCCTTTGCAGTACCTGATCATAGAGGAACACCAGCGCATTCAGCGCCTGATTCTGCGTGCTTGCCGCGACGTTGCGTCTGACCGCTAAGTGCTGGAGGAATTCCGCCACCTCGGGTCCGCCGAGCTCGGCCGGTGAACGTCCGCCATGGTGAATCATGAAGCGGCACATCCAGTTCATGTAGGTCTGCTCGGTGCGGAACGCCAGATTCCGTGTGCGGATCACGGCGGCGACGGTTGCGAATAACTCCAGGTGTGCCCGGATCAGCGGCGCGAAGCGTGTATCTCCGAGCCGCTCGGCAAATTCCCCGGGTGTGACCGGCGTGACCTCTCGCGCCGTCGTGGCATGCTGGGCGCCCAGCGCCTGTGCGGAATCGCGCCAGTAGTCCCAGTCGAAGCTTGTCGCCCATTCCGTGCGAACAATGCTATACAGAATCTGTATAGCATCGACGATTTGCCGGAATTGCCAGGGCTCCACCGTCTGCTGACGGCCTGCCTGGGTCAGATAGGCGGCGACGTCGTCCGGCCCGAGATCGGCCAGACGCCTGCCCGGAAAGGTCTTGATGAAAGACTTCGCCCGCAGCACGTGCCAGCGTACCAGAGAAGGTTTAATGCCTTGACCAATAATGATATTTGCATAACGGGCCCAAAACCGCCGTTCACAGGCGGCGCGCTGATCATCATCCATGACGACACCTCGGCTTTCATCCATGAAAGGGTTAAGGGTATCCTACTGGAAATCGGGCGAAGAGGGGAGGCATGCCGATGCTACATAGAATCCGCCTATCACCAATATCACCGACTCCGTCTAATTAACTGTTAGCATGATATGGAAAAACTCCTAGAAACAGTTCGCACAATTGCCGAGGAGAATGGTATGGAAGCCTTTATCATTGGCTCCAAAGCCCATTACCAAGGAGACGAATATTGGCCCGACGGACGGCTCCTAAAGATTTGCCCTAAGGGTGTTAGGACGCGAGTGCTACTTGAAGTTGAAGCAAGTTGGTCTGGACTTGACCCGCGTCCGTGGAACCATTACAAGCTATACCGGCATCGGACATCGGAGTTGACTGACAAATACAAGGGAAGACTGATAAGTACCGAGTGGGTGATTGAGTTTATAAGAAACAACAAATCCCTTGCAGCGAAGATTGCTTCCACCCACCAGGAATCTGAACCGAAACCGGATTCTGGCGCAGCAACGCCCGCCCCTGTGTCCATGTCAGATGAGGAGCTACAAAGAAGAAGAGATGAAAGACATACGGTTGTTTGTTTCTGCAGAGGAGAAGTAGAAAGTTGTGTGTACTGTTATGGCGCTGGGCACTATCAGACCGATGGCTTTGGGAAGAGAATGTAGCCGCGTAACACCTGACCCATGAAAATCAGCGTTATATTGGATAAGAGCTTTCTCGACGGAGCGTCTACTGAGGCTGTGCGAGCGCTGTGCGAAGATTATGTCGTATTGGTATCCGACGAACTATTCTTCGAGTTGATAACAACGCGACCGGAAAGTCAGCAGCGCTGCTTTTCGAAGTTACCTGACAAAACCAACCCCGTGTACCTTATACCAAACGTCGGATCGCTTCTGCGCTTCGAGATAGAGCAGGAAATCGCATGCACGCCGGTGGTCGATCATCGGTTGAACGATGCTTTCCAATTCAGTAACAAACTACGGGACGGATCTTTCATCCCCGATGGCCAAATGCTCCAGTATCTTGAGGAATGGAAAAGCACAATTGGCGATGATACGCGTGGTTTTATCGAGCGATGGTCAATAGTGCATCAGTTTTTCCCTGAGATCAACGGCATTGAGTGGAAGGAGTTTCCGAACGCGATCAAGGAGGCCCGACAGAGAACCGCCACAGATGTAGATTTCATAAGGGGCATCTACGCTTCCTTTTTGGACGAGGACGCTCCCCGAAATGCCCCTCGCCCCGACAGAATTACGCCTGAGTGGGCATTCTTTCGATGGGTGCAGTGCCAGATCCTATGCAGCCTTCGCCTGTTCGGTCGGTATCAAGGTAAGGTTCCTGATTCTCAAGGGGGGGTATTTCTTGAGAAGGCTGAACACTCGATGCTGGACAGTTATCATGTGATTCACGGTTCATTGGTTGGGGCGATGGCGACGCTTGATGAGGAGATTCGGGAGGATCTGCTCCTTCTTCGGCCGACTTGCCTTCTAATCCCACCAACCGCAGATTCAAGTGCAGGTGCTAACTATGGCTTGCAGAGCGACGCGGCGCAAGCGCCGCGCGCCTGAAGCCGGTCGTTAGGCGCCAATAGGGAGAATATCTGTGAAATACAATTTAATCACTGTGCTAGTCATGATGGCTGCACTGTTATTCGCCACAGCAGAAGCTGGCTTAGATTGACCGTACCCCCGTAATCCGGGCCATCATCGATGTGGGATTTCCTTATAATTACGCTGGAGGGGGGGTCCCAGGATGAAGCGCAAGCAGTTCACCGAAGAAAAGATCATCAGCATTCTGAAAGAGAATGAGGCTAGCGCCTCCGTACCGAATTTGTCGAGACGTCACGGGGTGAGTGAGCAGTCGATCTACCGCTGGAAGGCCAAGTACAGCGTCTGGAGGTCTCGGATGCCAAGCGATTGCGCGCCTTGGAGCAGGAGAATGCGAAGCTCAAGCGTCTGCTCGCGGACAGTCTGCTCGACAACGTGGCACTGAAGGAGATCGCCCGGGGAAAATGGTAACGCCTGCCGTGCGCAGGAAGGCGGCAGATCATCTGATGGTGACGCTAGGCCTTTCCGAGCGGCGGGCGTGTCGATTGGCGGGGGTGCCCCGGTCGGTATACCGGTACACCTCGTGCCGGCGCAGTGACGAGTGTCTGCGGACCCGGTTGAAGACACTGGCCGAGCAGTATCCAAGGTATGGTTATCCGACCTTGCACGGCCTGCTCAAGGCCGAAGGACTGGTCCAGAATCGCAAGAGGACATATCGGCTCTACCGCGAGGAAGGCCTGCAGGTGCGCACCGAGCACCGCAAGAAGCTGGCCAGGCCACGGGTTCCGATGACCATCCCGGGTCGGCTGAACGAGCGCTGGTCAATGGACTTCGTGAGCAACCAGCTGGCGGGCGGCCGACGGATTCGGGTTCTCAATATTGTGGATGACTATTCCCGCGAGTGCGTCGGGCAGATTGTGGATGTCTCGATCTCCGGAGCGCGGGTTGCGCGTTATCTCGATGAGCTCGCCAGCCGCCGGGGACTGCCCCGGGTGATCGTCAGCGACAATGGCCCTGAGTTTACAGGGAAAGCGCTGTTCTTCTGAGTCAGAGAACCCGCGTCAGATTACATTTTATTCAGCCCGGCAAGCCGACGCAGAATGCCTTCGTCGAGAGCTTCAACGGGAAGTTTCGGGATCAGTGCCTTAATCTGCATTGGTTCCATGACTTGGGGGATGCTCGCAGGACGATTGAGGCGTGGCGCGTCCACTACAATGAGGTCCGGCCGCACCGTTCTCTAGGGAGCCAGCCGCCTGCAGTATTTGCCCGGATCACGGCCTGATATGATGAAGTCTCCCACATCATAATTAGTACAGAATCAGGGGTACGGTCAGGGTAAAACCCGTTGCCCGGATACCCTGCGGAAGCAAGCGGAGAAACATGGCGGCGCGATCTACGTCTATGTGCTGATGACCAACCATGTGCACCTGTTGCTGGCCCCCGCGCGGGAAGGCCATTTTCGCTCCTGTCTGGCACGTGGCCCGGAACCGGAGGCGGGTGTTGCCGGGCAGATCCTGGAGGCCGGTAATGACTGACGGCTGAGGCACCGAGACCGCGGTCTATCCCCGGTTTATGCGGTTTTCTGGTAGATTATGTCGTATCCCTTTTTTGCCCTGGATTGCGGAAATATGGACAAAGCCATGTGCGTTTCCTCCCCGTTTCGGTGGCGCAGGTAGACCGTGCTTCCGGTACATCCCTATTGGTGGTTCAAGGGCGCGATCTCTCCGGAGAATTGCCAGAAGATCATGGCGCGTGGTCTGGAGGTGCTGGCCCAACTGAAGGCCCAGGGCGTCGAGACCACCGGCGTCACGCTCGGCAGTACCCAGAAGGGCGCCGCCAATGCCGGCGCCAGCGCGCTGGCGGACCGGACGCTGGAAGAGGCGGCGCAGGCGTCCGGCACGTCCCAGCAGGAGGCCACGAAAGGGAAGTACATCCGCGACAGCGAGGTCTGTTTTCTCAACGAGGCGTGGATCTACGACCTGCTGTTTCCGCTGATCGCCGAGGCCAACCAGCGGGCGGGCTGGTTATACGAGGTCGATTACGCCGAGCCGATGCAATTCGCGGTGTACCGGCCGGGCGGGTTCTACGGCTGGCATACCGACGGTTTCACCTGCCACAACGGCGCCTATCGCAGGTTCGAGCCGGGTGTTACGCCGCTGGTGGACGGGCGGCCGCCCCCCAATACGATCGACAACCCCGGTATGATCGGTAAGGTCAGGAAGCTCAGCATGACGCTGAACTTGAACGAGCCCGGTGCCTATGAGGGCGGGAACCTCAAGTTCGATTTCGGTCCGCACGTGCGCCATCGCGAGCGCTACCACGAGTGCGAGGAGATCCGGCCGCAGGGGTCGATGATCGTGTTTCCGTCCTACGTCTATCATCAGGTGACGCCGGTCACCACGGGGGTCCGGTATTCCCTGGTGGTGTGGGTACTCGGCGCGCCGTTCCGCTGAAAAGGGGGTTGAAAAAAGGGCCAGTACCCTTTTCGTCAGCTTCGTGGGGCTGTTTCGCTCGTCCCTGTTTAGAAAAGGGTACTGACCCCTTTTTTCTAGCCCGCCAGCAGTTGTTTGATCTCGTGGATCTGTTCGCGCGCGTTCCGCATCGCGGCGATGCTCTCCTCGGGCGTGAGGGCGAGCCGCCCGAAGGCGGGGATCGCGGACCAGTCGAGCTTGGTGTAGGGGTGGTCGCTGCCGATGTAGCTGAGCAGATTGGCCACGATCACCACGTCGGTGTAATCGGCGTCGGTGCCCGGCTCGCGCGCGAGGTCCTCGTGTTCCGCCGCCGCGGTGATCAGTTCGCGGGGGAATTTCCAGCTCCCCAGCACCAGCGCGCCGACCCGCGTATGCAGTACCTCGAGCAGGCGGTTCAGCGCGGTCTCGTCCGCCGCGATGTCGGGCAGCAGTTCGGCGTATTCCAGGATCGGCAGTTCCCCGATGTTGTGCACCAGCCCGGCCAGCATGGCCTCGTCGGCGTTCAGCGGCGTGTAATTGTCCGCGATGATGTAGCTGAGCGCCGCGACATGCACGCTGTGTTCCCAGTTACGCGCGAGCAGCTTGCGCTTGAGCGGGGAGGCGAGCTTGCTCTGATAGAGCTGCTCCATGGCCAGGCTGGTCACCACGCTGCGCACATTGCTGTTGCCGAGGCGGGTGATCGCGGTGCGGACGTCCTCGATCGGGTCCTGGGTGCGGTAGAGCGGGCTGTTCACGACACGGAGCAGGCGGGTGGTCAGCACCGCGTCCGCGCCGATCACGCGCGCGATCTGGCTGGTGGTGACGTTGCGGTCCTCCAGGAGTTTGCGGGTCTTGAGCGCGATCTCTGGCAAGGCCGGCAGGATTACCCGGTTGGTGCGGATGTCCGCGACCAGATCGTTCCAGAAGATTTCGATTTGCTGTGAGGCCATGGCGCGCGTCGGTTATGGGTGAACGTGTCTGGAGCCTGTCTCGGGATCGGAAATGCCTGTTGGCATCGATACTCACGCTGTCGTTTCCGCGAGTATGGGAATGACCCCGTCTTTTCACTCAGGCCGATTTTGAGACAGATCCTAGGCTATCGGCGTGTCCGCCATAACTTGATAGCAAGATACGCGCCAGGCTTTCACCACCGGTGGGGCCGGCGCGGGGCTCAGGCGAAGGGCGGCAGGCCCTCGGGGGGGCTCAGGGTAACCAGGTCTTCAGGATTGTCTTTTATATACAGGGTATTGTCGGAGGAATGCTCGACCGCGACCACGGCCAGCAGTTCGGAGCCGCCGGCGGGTGCGGGGCAGGCCGAAACGACATGGCCGACGGCTTGGCCGTCGCCCCCGGCGGCGTACAGCGGGGTTCCCGGTGCGGGCGCCGGTTCCACGTCGGCGCGGCCGAGGTACATCCGTCGTTTCACGCTGCCGCGGTAATGCAGGCGCGCGATGATCTCCTGGCCGGTGTAGCAGCCCTTCTTGAAATTGATCCCATCGAGCAGCTCGAGGTTCACGGTCTGGGGGATGAACTCATCGATCGTGGCGGGGCGGATGTCGGGGATCCCGGCCAGGATGTCGTAACGGTCCCAGGCCCCGGCGCCGACCGGCGCGGCATGGGCGGCCAGCGCCGTCCAGGCCTGTTCCATCGCCGCGACCGGGCCGTACAGGGCGAAACGCGGCCGCCCGCCCGGCAGGCGCAATATACTCAGGTCGCCGCCGCGACGGACGGAATCGGGCCCCGCCGGGACGTGCGGGACGAGGTCCGCGAGGATCGCGGCGGCGCGCGGCCCGGCGAGGCCGAGGCCGATGAGCGCCTCGCCGGCGTCTTCCAGCGTGACCTTGGAGATGAGCACATACTTCTTCAGGCGCGCCAGCGTGACCTCGAGCAGGTCGCGCGGGAGTTGCAGGTAATAGGCGTCGTCGCGACGGAACACACGCGGCAGGGCGAGCAGGCGCCCCTTGGGGCTGCAGTAGCCGCTGAGCTGGCTGCGGTCCTCGTCGACGAGGTGGATGTCGTTGGTGAGCTGTCCCTGCAGGAACTTCGCGGCATCCGCCCCATGGACGCGGATCAGGCCGCGATGGCTCAGGTCCGCGATGACGTCGCCGCTGGCGGAGGCCTGCAGTTCGCGCGAGGGATTTCCGAAGTCCTCGACGCGATCCCCGGCGATCCGGGCGCCGGCCTCGAGAAGAAAATCGTTCCAGCGTGGATTCATGCGGATCGCGGACCTGTCGGGATCGATGGATCGGACCGCTGATCATAACGGAATTCAGGCGCGGGTGTAAGGATGTGGGAAGGGGAGGACTGAGCTACACTAGGCGGCGTGACAGCGCCCAACGCCAAACGCCCCGTCTTCCTGACGCTGACCCGCATCCATTTTCCGGTGATGGCCATACTGTCCCTGGGGCATCGTCTCAGCGGTGTCCTGCTGGTGCTGTCGATTCCTCTGCTAGCGTATCTGTTCGACCGCTCGCTGGCGGACGCGCGGGGCTACGCCGAGGTGGTCGCACTGTCGCGGGACGCGGGCGCGCGCGTCGGTCTGCTCCTGCTGGTCTGGGCCTTCGCGCATCATGTGCTGGCCGGGGTCCGGTTTCTGCTCATCGATCTCGACATCGGGGTCACGCTGCGCGGCGCGCGAGCGAGCGCCTGGGCGGTGCTGGCCGGAGGCGTGGCCGCCATGCTGGGCGCGGCCCTGCTGCTGCCGTGAACCGCCGCGCCCGGGGATTGCGCGCATGGTTGTGGCAGCGCCTGAGCGCGGTGTACCTGCTGGCATATACCCTGTTCGTCGCAGCGGCCTGCGCCATTGCGCCGCCCGCTTCCTATGACGCCTGGCGCGCCTGGATGGCCGATCCCTTCGTCGGGCTGGCCACCGCACTGTTCTTCGGCGCCCTCCTGCTGCATGCCTGGGTCGGCATGCGCGACGTCATCATCGACTATGCGGGCGCGCTGTCCCTGCGTCTCGCCCTGCTCGCGGTGACGGCGCTGGTCCTCGCTGGCGCCGGTCTGTGGGTGCTGCAGGCGCTGTATTCGTTGCACGGTCGATGAACGCCCGAGGCCAGGAGGTGGAACGCCGCCGCTTCGATACCCTGGTCATCGGCGCGGGCGGGGGCGGCCTGCGCGCCGCGCTGCAACTGGCGCAGGCGGATGCCTCGGTGGCGGTAGTCTCCAAGGTCTTTCCGACGCGTTCCCATACCGTCGCCGCCCAGGGCGGGATGAACGCAGCGCTCGCCAATGTGCTGCCCGACAACTGGCACTGGCATATGTACGATACCGTCAAGGGCGGCGACTGGCTGGGTGACCAGGACGCCATCGAGTACATGTGTCGCGCGGCCGCGCGGCTGGTGATCGAACTGGAACACTTCGGCGTGCCGTTCTCGCGTCTGGACAACGGTAAGATCTATCAGCGCCCCTTCGGCGGCCAGAGCCAGAACTTCGGCGGCGAGCAGGCCGCGCGCACCTGCGCCGCCGCGGATCGCACCGGCCACGCCATCCTGCACGCGCTCTATCAGCAGAACATCCGCGCCAGGACGCATTTCTTCGACGAGTATTTCGCCCTCGATCTGCTCAAGGATCGCGAGGGTTATATCCTCGGCGCGCTGGTGTTGTGTATCGAGACCGGCGAACCGCTGGTGATCGAGGCCAAGACGACGCTGCTCGCGACCGGCGGCGCCGGACAGCTCTACCGCACCAATACGAATGCGCACATCAACACCGGTGACGGCATGGCGATGGCGCTGCGCGCCGGTATCCCGCTGCAGGACATGGAGTTCGTCCAGTTCCATCCGACCGGCATCGCTGGCAAGGGCATGCTGATCTCCGAGGCCGCGCGCGGCGAGGGCGGCTATCTCGTCAACCGCGAGGGCGAGCGCTTCATGGAGCGCTACGCGCCGCACGCGAAGGATCTCGCCAGCCGCGACGTGGTGAGCCGGGCGATCGCGACCGAGGTCCGCGAGGGGCGCGGCTGCGGGCCAGAAGGCGACCATGTCCTGCTCAGGCTCGAACACCTCGGCGCCGACGTGATCCACCAGCGCCTGCCCGGTATCCAGTCCATGGTCGGGACCTTCCTGCGCATCGATCCGGTGACGGCGCCCGTACCGGTGTTTCCGACCTGCCACTATACGATGGGGGGCATCCCGACCAATCGTTTCGGGCAGGTGGTGGCGCCGGAACGGCAGGGCCCCGAGGAGCCCGTGATCGGTCTGTACGCGGTGGGGGAGTGCGCTTGCGTATCGGTGCACGGCGCCAACCGCCTCGGCGGCAACTCGCTGCTCGACATCGTGGTGTTCGGCCGCGCGGCGGGCAATCACATCATCGAGTATCTGAAGGAGGCGCGTTATCACCGTCCGCTCGATCCGGAGTCGATCGAGCAACCGCTCGCCCGGTTGGCACGTTGGGACGAACGGCGCGGCGGCGAGACGGTGAGTGGCTTGCGGTCGGAGCTGCAACGCGTCATGGAACGGCATTGCGGGGTGTTCCGCACCGAGGAGGTGCTGCAACAGGGTGTCCTCGAGGTGCGCGAGCTGGAACGGAGATTGCAGCAGGTCACCCTGAGCGACCGCAGCCGCGTCTTCAATACCGCCCGCATCGAGGCGCTGGAGCTGGAAAACCTGATGGACGTGGCACTGGCCGCGGTGAGTTCGGCGCTGGCGCGCCGGGAGAGTCGGGGCGCCCATTCGCGCATCGATTACCCCCGGCGCGACGACGAGCACTGGCTGAAGCATTCCTTGTATTTCAGGGACGGCGGCGCGCTGGATTACAAGCCGGTGCGCATGAAGCCGCGGACGGTGGAGCCGTTTCCGCCGCAACCCAGGGTGTATTGATCATGGAACGCATGCGTTTTTCCGTGTACCGCTACAATCCGGAGACCGACGCCGGGCCCTCCATGCGCGACTACGAGGTCGATGGCCTCGCGCCGGGCATGATGCTGCTCGACGCCCTGGCGCGCATCAAGGCGCAGGACGAGACGCTGAGCTACCGGCATTCCTGCGGCGAGGGGGTGTGCGGCTCGGACGGGATGAACATCAACGGCCGTAATGGCCTCGCCTGCATCACCCCGCTCGAGGGCCTCGGGCAGCCGGTCGAGGTCCGGCCGTTGCCGGGCCTGCCGGTGATCCGTGACCTGGTCGTCGACATGGAACAGTTTTACCGCCAGTACCGTGCGGTCAAGCCCTACCTGATCAACCACGATCCGAGCCCCGAGGTCGAGTTCCGCCAGAGTCCGGCCGAACGCGAGCGGCTCGACGGCCTGTACGAATGCGTGCTGTGCGCCTGTTGTTCCACCGCCTGCCCGTCGTTCTGGTGGAATCCGGACAAATTCCTCGGGCCCGCCGCGCTGCTGCAGGCGCGGCGTTTCCTCGCGGACAGCCGCGACCAGGCGACGGAGGAACGGCTCGACGGACTGGAGGACGCCTACAAGCTGTTCCGCTGTCACACCATCATGAACTGCGTGCAGGTCTGTCCCAAGGGGCTCAATCCCACCCGCGCCATCGGCGAGATCAAGCAGATGATGCTGAAGCAGTTCATATGAGCGGCGCCCCGGAGCCGGCGCGGGAGCGCGCGCGACTGCGCTGGCAGTGCCGGCGCGGCATGCGGGAACTGGACCTGCTGCTGCAGGGGTTCCTCGATCACGCCTACGACGACGCCCCGGGCGCCGAGCGGGCCGCGTTCCAACGCCTGCTGGACTATCCGGATCCGTTGCTGCTGGAGTATCTGCTCGGGTCGCTGGCTCCGGGCGACCGGGAGATACGCGATGTCATCGTCAAGATACGCGGCGCCGCTGCGGCTTGAGCTGCACCCGTCGCGCCGGCTCGCCGCGTACCTGGCCCTGACGCACGGCGGGGCGCTGGCGCTCCTCCTGTGGCTCCCGTTGGGCGCGGCCGCGGGCGGCCTGCTCGCCCTTCTAATCGTGCTCTGCTTCGCGCGGAGTTATGCGTCCCGCGTGCTGATGCGGGGCGGACGCGACATCGTGGCCCTGGTGTGGACCCGGGACGGGGACTGGCGTCTGTTCGAGCGCGGCGGAGGGGAGCGGGTGTGCCGGCTGCGGGCGGATTCCCACGTGCATCCCGCGCTGACCGTGCTCAATTTCTCCGGAGAACGCCGCGGCTCGGTCGTCCTGCTGCCGGACAGCCTCGACGGCGAAGCCTATCGCCGCCTGCGCGTCCGGCTCGGTCTGCACGGCCCGGGTTCGACGGAGGAGGGCTATCCCGGCTGAGCGCGGCCGGGGCGGTGTTGCGGGGTGAGCACGGTGTTATGCGGCGTGCGGGCCAGGTCCGCCGCCGGGTAGTCCAGGGTGTAATGCAGTCCGCGGCTCTCCTTGCGCAGCAGCGCGGAACGGATGATCAGTTCCGCGATCAGGACCAGGTTGCGTAGCTCGAGCAGGTCGCGCGTGACGCGGAAATTGCCGTAGTACTCGTCGATCTCCTGCTTCAGGAGTTCGGTGCGGTGCATGGCCCGCTGCAGCCGCTTGTCGGTGCGCACGATGCCGACGTAGTCCCACATGAAACGGCGCAGCTCGTCCCAGTTGTGCGCCACCACGACCTCTTCATCCGAATCCGTCACCTGGCTTTCGTCCCAGGCCGGCAGCGGGCCGGGCAGGGCGAAGTCCTCCAGCCGGTGCGCGATGTCCTCGGCGGCCGCCTCCGCGAACACCAGGCATTCGAGCAGTGAATTGCTGGCCATGCGGTTGGCGCCGTGCAGACCGGTGAAGGTCATCTCGCCAAGCGCGTACAGGCCTTCGATGTCGGTGCGGCCGCGCAGGTCCGTCATGACGCCGCCGCACAGGTAGTGCGCCGCCGGCACCACGGGTATCGGCTCGCGCGTGATGTCGATGCCGAGTTCCAGGCAGCGGTTGTGGATGGTGGGGAAGTGCGCGCGGATGAAATCCGCCGGTTTATGGCTGATGTCGAGATAGACGCACTCCACGCCCAGACGCTTCATCTCGTGATCGATTGCCCGCGCCACGATGTCGCGCGGGGCGAGCTCGCCGCGCGGATCGAAACGGTCCATGAAGCGGCTGCCGTCGGGCAGCAGCAGGCGTCCGCCCTCGCCGCGCACGGCCTCGGTGATCAGGAACGATTTTGCCTTCGGATGATAGAGGCAGGTGGGGTGGAACTGGATGAATTCCATATTGGCGACACGGCAGCCCGCGCGCCAGGCCATGGCGATGCCGTCGCCGCTCGCGATGTCCGGATTGGTGGTATAGAGATAGACCTTGCCGGCCCCGCCCGTGGCGAGCACGGTGCAGCGGGCGGAGACGACGGCGACCCGATTGTCGTCGCGCAGGTCGAGAAGGTACGCCCCCACGCATCGGCCCCCACGGGGGGAGTCCAGCGCCTTTTCCCGGATGAGGTCCACGGCGAGATGGTATTCGAAGACGGTGATGTTGGGGTGTTCCCGCGCCCGGCGTTCCAGCGTGGTCTCGACCGCGCGCCCGGTGGCGTCGGCGGCATGCACCACGCGGCGATGGCTGTGGCCGCCTTCGCGGGTGAGATGGTAATCCGCGCCGGTATCGGGGCCGTCGGCGCGGGTGAAGGCGACGCCCTGATCGATCAGCCACTGGATACACCGGCGGGCGTGTTTGACGGTATACTCGACCACCGCGGGATCGCACAGACCGGCGCCGGCATTGAGGGTGTCCTCGACATGGGATTGCAGCGAATCCTCCTTGTCGAGCACCACCGAGATCCCTCCCTGGGCGTACAGCGTGGCCCCTTCCCTCAAGGCCGCCTTGGAGATCAGGGCGATACGCGCCTGCGGGGCCAGCCGCAGGGCCAGGCTGAGCCCGGCGGCGCCGCTGCCTATGATCAATACATCGTAATGCCCGGAGGGGTGCATGCGAGGGGCCTTAGACCTTGATTAAACTGGATAATATGTCTGATTCTACAGCCAATTTTTGATAAAATCCCACCCACTCGCGCGGGAGGCACTAGCTATATATCATAAAAGCCTGAAACAGAAACCTTAATCACCCTGAACTAAACGATAACAACACTGTCACACCACTTGAGCAAGGCGTCACAGCCTTTGCGGGAGGGGCCAGCCCGGATGGGCGATAATAATGTTGACCAGGCACTGGTCGAACGTGTTCAGAATGGCGACAAGAAAGCGTTTGATATCCTTGTACAGAAATATCAATATAGGCTCACTAAATTGATATCGCGCTATGTCTATGATCAGAGTGAAGTTATGGACGTAGCGCAGGAGGCATTCATCAAGGCGTACCGCGCCCTTCCCAGCTTCCGCGGCGAGAGCGCGTTTTATACGTGGTTGTACCGCATCGGCGTCAACACGGCAAAGAACTATCTGGTGTCTCAAGGCCGGCGGCCGCCCAGTGTGGACATCGATGCGGAGGAAGCGGGGTATCTCGAGGGCGAATCCGAATTGAAGGAATACGCTACCCCCGAGCACCTCCTGGCCAGGGACGAGATCGAGAATACGGTGCGCAGTGCCATCGAAAAGCTGCCGGAGGATCTGCGCATGGCGATCACCCTGCGCGAGCTCGACGGCCTGAGCTACGAGGAGATCGCCGAGCGGATGAATTGCCCGGTGGGCACTGTGCGTTCGCGCATATTCCGCGCGCGCGAGGTCATCAACGGCAAGCTCAAGCCGCTGCTGGATTGAAGACGTTCCAATAACCATAAGACAGGTGTTGCCCATGATGGAGAAAAACGCGGACAAGGTCTCCCTGCTGATCGATGGCGAACTCGACGAATGCGACATGTCGTGTGTCATCCGGGCGATGAAAGAGGATGAGACGGCGGGGGAGCGTTGGCGCAACTACCATCTGATCCGGGATGCCCTGCAGCGCAACCTGCCGCGACATCTGCCGCGGGATCTGGCCGGATGCGTCACGCTGGCCCTCGAACACGAACCGCTCCACTTCAATCCGCACCGCCGCCACTCCTCCGCTCCGACCGTTCTCAGAACTCCATCCCGAACCCGGGCCACGTTGGGCTTCGCCCTGGCCGCTTCCCTGTCCGCCATTACGGTCTTCGGGGTGGGCGTGATGGAATTGAACAACGCGCCGCAACCGTCCACCGCGATGACCGTCGCGGCCATCGCGCCGCCGTTGCCGCAGCAGGCGGCGACCTTCGCGGTCGTGCCGCAGACCCCCGCGACGGCGCAGACGGCGTCCGTATCGGCGACGGTGAAACAACCGCCGGTCGTCACCGTGCTCGCCGCCGCCAAGCCCGCGGAACAGGCCGCCCCGCGCCGTTCCAGCGTGGCGGTGAACGACGCCTCTCCGGCGGCGACCGATCTGTACGACTATCTGGTGAATTCCCACCGCTATGCGCCCGGGGCGGCGGACACCCAGACGATGCTGTCCTATGTCCAGCTGGTCGGTTACGGATCCGGGCGTTAGAGCCCGCGACGGCCTGCCGCGCCGCTTTTCCGCCCACACATTGCGCCATCCCTTCTCCGGAGTTTCCTCCCATCGACGCCAGGCACGGTTCGTCGAAGCCATGCAATGGCCTGCGTCCGCGGAGGGAACCGCGGGGCCGTATGACAGTCACACGATGATATCGGTAGCGCGGATATGATGACGGAAACGGCAAGGGTCGTCTCGACGGAAGGCGAACACGCTTGGGTGGAAACCCAGCGCAAGACCACCTGTGGCAGTTGCGCCGTACAGAAGGGGTGCGGCACGGGGGTGCTCGCCAAGGTGCTCGGAAATCGCGCCAGCCGTATCCGTGTGATCAACACGATCGGGGCCCGGAACGGTGACCTGGTCACGCTCGGCCTCGAGGACGGGGCGCTGGTGCGGAGTTCATTCGCCGTGTATGCCATGCCGCTGATCTTCCTGTTGCTGGGCGGTGTCGCGGGAGGGCTGTTGAACGACACTCTGTCGTGGCAGTCGAAGGAAGGGGCGACGGCGGTATGCGGCGTGCTGGGTCTCCTGGCGGGCCTGGCCTGGATGCGTCGCTATAGTCAGGCCGTCGCGCAGGATGCCCGTCATCAGCCCCGCCTGATCGGTTTCGCGGACGAGCCCGAGGCCACCAGCCACAAGATCGCGGTCGGCGACATCGCGCGCGATTACCGGCGCAAGATTTGAGCTGATGGAATGGTACAACGAAACAGGAGTGTTCATGAATCATAACGCGGGTCGAGTGAAGGTGCGGTGGCTGTCGTTGAGCGGGGCCATGCTGATACTGATGACGGTTGCCACGGGAGCCGGCGCAGCGATCAAGGATCTGCCCGATTTTACCGAGCTGGTGGAGCAGAGCAGCCCGGCGGTGGTGAATATCAGCACCACGACCAAGATCAAGCAGGAGCGATTCCGTAACCCGCATGAAGAGGCGATGCCGGATCAGCAGCAGCCCTTCGACGATTTCCTGCGGCGCTTTTTCGGCGAGCGCGGCGGGGACGGCAGCGGTCCCGCCGAGGAGTTCGACGAAAAGTCCCTCGGCTCCGGTTTCGTCATTTCGAAGGACGGCTATGTCCTGACCAATAATCACGTGATCCGGGACGCGGACGAGATCGTCGTCCGGCTCAGCGACCGGCGCGAGTTCGTCGCCGAGGTGGTGGGCAGCGACAAGAACAGCGATGTCGCGCTGCTCAAGATCGACGCCGACAATCTGCCGGTGGTCAAGATCGGCAGTTCCGCCGCCCTCAAGGTCGGGAGCTGGGTGTTGGCGATCGGCTCTCCGTTCGGCTTCGAGCACTCGGTGACGGCGGGCATCGTGAGCGCCAAGGGCAGAAGTCTGCCCAACGAGAATTATGTGCCGTTCATCCAGACCGACGTCGCGATCAATCCCGGTAACTCGGGCGGTCCGTTGTTCAACATGGATGGAGAGGTCGTCGGGGTGAACTCCCAGATCTTCAGCCGCACCGGCGGGTTCATGGGTCTGTCGTTTGCGATTCCGATCGACATCGCGATGAGCGTGGTGGATCAGTTGCGCAGCGCGGGGCATGTCACGCGCGGCTGGTTGGGTATCCTCATCCAGGACGTGGACCGCACGCTGGCGGAATCCTTCGGCATGTCCAAGCCGATCGGCGCGCTGGTGGCGCGCGTGCTGCCCGACAGCCCGGCGCAGAAGGCCGGCATCGAGGTGGGCGACGTCATCGTCGAATTCGACGGCAAGGAGGTCGAGAGTTCGGGGGCCCTGCCGCCCATGGTCGGCGTATCCAAGGTCGGGGGCAAGGTGCCCCTCAAGGTCATTCGCAAGGGCAAGTCGCTGACCCTCAAGGTCACCATCAGTGAACTGCCGGAGGAGGGCGAGCTCGATCTGGCCGCGGAAAGCGGCGACGCCAACGGTACCCGGATCAAGCGGCTGGCGGTCTCGGTGGTGGAGCTGACCCCGGAGCAGAAACAGCAACTGGACGGCAAGGGCGGTGTCCTGGTCGACGGGATCGAGAGCGGGCCGGCGTCCAGGGCCGGGATGCGCCGGGGCGACATCATCCTGCAGTTCAACAACGCCGAGGTGGGGACGGTGGAGCAGTTCAAGAAGCTGGTAGCCGATCTGCCGGCCGGGAAGGCAGTGCCGATCCTGGTGCAGCGCCGCGGCAGCCCGATCTTCCTCGCGCTGAAGCTGGAAGAGGATTCCAAACAGTAACTGTCTGATCATTTCCGGCTCTGTTATGATAGCCCGGGGAGCGCCTAGCGCGCTCCCCTTTACTTTTTATGGACCGGGAAGAATTCGCCATTCATGCGGCACATTCGTAACTTTTCGATCATCGCCCACATCGATCACGGCAAGTCGACCCTCGCCGACCGCATCATCCAGCGCTGCGGAGGGCTGAGCGACCGCGAAATGGAAGACCAGATCCTGGACTCCATGGATCTGGAGCGCGAGCGCGGCATCACCATCAAGGCACAGAGCGTCTCGCTCGAGTACGCCGCCCGGGACGGGACGATCTATCTACTCAATTTCATCGATACCCCGGGCCACGTCGATTTCGCCTACGAGGTGTCGCGTTCGCTGGCCGCCTGCGAGGGCGCGCTGCTGGTGGTGGATGTCTCCCAGGGCGTCGAGGCCCAGACCGTGGCGAACTGCTATACCGCCATCGAGCAGGGGCTCGAGGTGGTGCCGGTGCTGAACAAGATGGACCTGCCGACCGCGGAGCCCGAGCGGGTGACCCGCGAGATCGAGGACATCATCGGCATCGAGGCGCGCGAGGCGGTACGCATCAGCGCCAAGACCGGCTTGGGCATCGACGATCTGCTGGAGGAACTGGTCCGGCGTATTCCGCCGCCGCGCGGCGATGAGAACGCCCCCCTCCAGGCCCTGATCATCGATTCCTGGTTCGACAACTATCTCGGAGTGGTGTCGCTGGTGCGGGTCATGCAAGGCCGGCTCGACATCGGCAAGAAGATCACCGTGATGTCAACCGGGCGCAGCTACCCGTGCAGCAAGCTGGGGATCTTCACCCCCAAGCCGAAGGAATTGCGTTTTCTCAGCGCGGGCGAGGTCGGTTTCGTGATCGCCGGCATCAAGGAGGTCGATGGGGCGCCGGTGGGCGACACCTTCACTCTGGCCGAGAGGCCGGCCGCCGCGCCGCTGCCCGGTTTCAAGGCGATCAAGCCGCTGGTGTTCGCCGGGCTGTTTCCGATCAACGCCGAGGACTATGAGGGCCTGCGCGATGCGCTCGGCAAGCTGCGCCTGAACGACGCCTCCCTGTTCTATGAGCCGGAGAATTCACAGGCCCTTGGCTTCGGTTTCCGCTGCGGGTTTCTCGGCATGCTGCACATGGAGATCGTGCAGGAGCGCCTGGAGCGCGAATACGACCTCAACCTGATCACCACCGCGCCGACGGTGGTCTACCAGGTGTTGACCACCAAGGGCGAGGTGCGCGAGGTGGACAATCCGTCCAAGCTGCCCGAGGTGGGGCTGATCGCCGAGATCCGCGAGCCCATCATCCGGGCGGATATCCTCGTACCCCAGAATTATCTCGGCGCCGTCATCAATCTGTGCGTCGAGAAGCGCGGCACACAGAAGAAGATGGAATACCACGGCAACCAGGTCATCCTGACCTACGAGATGCCGATGAGCGAGGTGGTACTGGACTTCTACGACCGCCTCAAATCGGTCAGCCGCGGCTACGCCTCGTTCGATTACAGTTTCGATCGCTATCAGGCGGCCGACCTGGTCCGGCTCGACCTGCTGATCAACAGTGACCGGGTGGACGCCCTGTCCATCATCGTGCACCGCGACCGCGCCAATCAGCGTGGCCGCGATCTGGCCGAGAAGATGCGAGAGCTGATCCCGCGGCAGATGTTCGACGTGGCCATCCAGGCCTCGATCGGCGCGCGCATCGTGGCGCGCGAGACGGTGAAGGCGCTGCGTAAGAACGTGACCGCGAAGTGTTACGGCGGGGATATCACCCGTAAGCGGAAACTGCTGGAGAAACAGAAGGCCGGTAAGAAGCGCATGAAGCAGGTCGGGACGGTGGAGATTCCTCAGGACGCGTTTCTGGCGATACTACATACAGGGAAAAAAGAATGAACTTCGACTTTCAAGCCGTAATGGTGCTGGCCCTGCTCGTGACGGGCCTGATCTGGGCGTTCGATGCCTATGCGCTGCGGCCGCGCCGCGAGCGCGCCGCCACGGCGCTGGCGCAGGGCGGAAGCCAGGAGGCGAGCGAGGATCGGATCCAGCGGATCCGCAAGGAACCGCTGCTGGTGGAATACGCGCGTTCCTTTTTCCCGATCATCCTGGTCGTTCTGGTCCTGCGCTCGTTCCTGGTCGAGCCGTTCCGTATCCCCTCGGGGTCGATGATGCCGACCCTGCTGGCGGGGGATTTCATCCTGGTCAACAAATTCTCCTATGGCATCCGCCTGCCGCTGGTGGGCACCAAGGTCGTGGATGTCGGCGCGCCCCGGCGAGGCGACATCGTGGTGTTCCGCTTTCCCAAGGACCCCGCCACGGACTACATCAAGCGCATCGTCGGGCTGCCGGGCGATCACATCCGTTATCAGGACAAGATGGTCTACGTCAATGGCGAGAAGGCGGTCCAGGAATATGTCGGCATCTATGCCGGCGTCGGCGCCGGCCTGGGGATGAGTGGCGCCAGCCTGCGCACGGAGCAATTGGGTGAAGTCAAGCACGAGATCCTGATCCAGAACAGCCGCCACATCGCCGAAGGGGAGTTCGTCGTGCCGGAAGGCCATTATTTCGTGATGGGAGACAATCGCGACAACAGCAACGACAGTCGGTTCTGGGGTACGGTGCCGGAAGAGAATCTGGTCGGTAAAGCGTTTATGATATGGATGAACTGGGATGCCGCCAAGGGTGGCGTCACCTGGAACCGTATCGGAAGCCTGCTCGACTGAGCGGGGTCATCACCGCTGCGGACGCCTATGGTACAACCTGTCGGGGAGATCCGGGTATGGAGCGATTCGGAAAAAAACAAGAAGGATTGACGTTTCTCAGCCTGTTGATAGTGCTGGCGGTCATCGGATTTTTCGCCTATATCGGCATCAAACTCACCCCCGTGTACCTGGAGCATTTCAGCGTCACCTCGTCGCTGCAGTCCCTGGCGGAGGAGGAGTCGCAGGGGCTGGCGGTCGGCGAGCTGCGCTCCCGCCTGCTCAAACGGCTGGAGATCAATAACGTGAGTCACGTAGGCGAGAACGACATCGATATCAGAAGCGACTCGGGTTCGAAGACGGTGACCATTCAGTACGAGGTGCAGGAGCCGTTCTATGGCAACGTCAGCCTGCTGATATCCTTCGAGGACAGCGTGACATTATCCGGCCATTGAAGCCTTCTCACGACAAGCTGTGCCGCCGGCTCGGGTATTCGTGCTCGCGCGAGGACCTGCTGCTCATGGCCCTGACTCATCGCAGCTACGGCAATCCCAACAACGAACGCCTGGAATTCCTGGGGGACGCGGTCCTGAGCCTGATCATCGCCGAGGTCCTGTACACGCGTTTTCCCTGTGAGGACGAAGGGGCGTTGAGCCGCCTGCGCGCCAACCTCGTCAATGGCGAAGTGCTCGCGCGCCGGGCGCGCGATCTCGACCTGGGGGACGAGTTGCTGCTGGGGCCGGGTGAAATGAAGAGCGGGGGATTCCGCCGTGATTCCATCCTCGCCGGCGCGCTGGAGGCGCTGATCGGGGCGGCCTACCTGGAGACGGGGCTCGAGGCCGCCCGCGGGCTGGTGCGAACGGTGCTCGGCGCGGAGATCGAAGGGATTTCTCCGGACCAGGCGGCCAAGGATCCGAAGACGCGCTTGCAGGAGTATCTCCAGGCGCGCCGCCTGCCGCTGCCGGAATACCGGGTGCTGAGTGTCGAAGGCCAGGATCATGCCCAGTTGTTCCGGGTCGAATGCCGGGTGGCCAGCCTGGACCAGGCGCTGTCCGGTGAAGGGAACAGCCGGCGCCGGGCCGAGCAGGACGCGGCCGGCAAGGCGCTGTGCCTGTTGCAGGAGGAACCCTGACATGCCGGTCGCGATGAACGGACCCGCGCTGTCCCGCGCTGCCGCCGGTGGACATGGGATCGGTTGATTCGGAGGGCGGGATGCATCGCTGCGGCTATGTCGCTATCGTGGGTCGGCCGAACGTCGGCAAGTCCACCCTGTTGAACCGGATCCTGGGTCAGAAGATCGCCATCACGTCGCGCAAGCCGCAGACCACCCGCCATCGGATCCTCGGCATCAAGACCACTCCCGGGGCTCAGGCCGTCTATATCGATACGCCCGGATTGCACCGCGGTGTGCGCCATGCGATCAACCGCGTGATGAACCGGACGGCCACGGCGGCGGTCGAGGATGTCGACGTCGTGTTGTTCGTGGTCGAGTGCCTGAAATGGGAAGAGGAGGACGAGCATGTGCTCGGCCTGCTGGAGTCCGTGCGCCTCCCCGTGATCCTGGTGCTCAACAAGGTGGACCGGGTCAAGGACAAGGAACGGCTGTTGCCCTATATCTCCCTGATGAAGGAAAAGCGGGATTTCGCTGCGGTCGTGCCGGTGTGCGCGACACAGGGGACGCAGACGGATGCGCTGGAGGAGGAGGTCCGCCGCCTGTTGTCGGAGTCACCGCCGCTGTTTCCCGAGGAGCAGGTGACTGACCGCAGCGAGCGTTTCCTGGCCGCGGAACTGGTGCGGGAAAAGCTGACGCGCCTGCTCGGGGACGAGCTTCCCTACGCGGTGACGGTCGAGATCGAGGAGTTCAAGGAGGGTCCGCCGCTGACCTCGATCAGCGCGGTGATCTGGGTCGAGCGCGATGCGCAGAAGGCGATCGTCATCGGCCGGCAGGGGCAGATGCTGAAGCGGATCGGGACCGAGGCGCGGCAGGAGATGGAACGTCTGTTCGACGTGAAGGTGTACCTCCAGCTCTGGGTCAAGGTGAAAGAGAAATGGTCCGACGACGAGCGGGCCCTGCGCAGCCTGGGATACGGCGACTGAGGGTGGTGTGACGCATATCCCGCCGAGCGCGCATGGCAAGGCGATGCTGGAGCCGGCGTATATACTGCACCACCGGCCGTATCGCGACAGCAGCCTGCTGCTGGAGACGTTCACCCCCGGGCATGGCCGCATCGCACTGATCGCGCGCGGCGCGCGGCGCCCGAAATCGCGCCTGCACGGTCTGCTGCAGCCGTTCCAGCCGTTGCTCGCGAGCTGGTCGATGCGCGGAGAGTTGGGAACACTGACCGCGGTCGAGCCCCGCGACGGCGACGGTCCGCGCGGCCGCGCGCTGATCAGCGGGTTTTATATGAACGAACTGCTGATGCGGCTGCTGCATCGCCACGACCCTCATCCGGGCCTGTTCGCCGTCTATGAGTCCGCGCTGCGGCGACTGGCTGCACCGGGGCTTTCCGCGCCCGGGGAACAGTCGGTCCTGCGCCTGTTCGAACTGACGCTGTTGCGTGAGCTGGGCTATGGTCTGGTGCTCGACCACGAGATCACCGGCGGTGATCCGATCCGGTCCGAGGAGGTGTATGATTACTACCCCGAACTCGGGCCGGTCCGGACGGACGCGACCGCGGAGACGGGTGCAGGGGACTATGCCGTCCGCGCGCGGCCGGTGCGTTTGCATGGCGGCAGCCTGCTGGCCCTGGCGCGCGGGGAACTGTGCGACGCCGTGCATCTGCACGAGGCGAAGCGCCTGATGCGGACGGTGCTCGATGCGCGGTTGGGAGGCAGGCCGCTGGCCAGCCGGAGATTGTTCCGGCGGGGCAGGGGGCGGGAGGCGGAACGGGTGACGGGCGCAACAGTGGAAGGCGAGGGCCGGGCATGACGGCGTGGGAGCGGGACATTATTCTGCTGGGCGTGAACATCGATCATGTCGCGACGCTGCGGCAGTCGCGCGGCACGCGCTATCCCGATCCGATCCAGGCCGCGATCGAGGCGGAGCAGGCGGGGGCCGACTCCATCACGCTGCACCTGCGCGAGGACCGGCGGCATATCCAGGAGCGTGACGTGGAGATGCTGCGGGATATCCTGCAGACGCGCATGAATCTGGAGATGGCGGTGACGGAAGAGATGCTGGCCTATGCTGAACGCATCCGCCCGCACAACTGCTGTCTGGTGCCGGAGCGCCGGGCGGAACTGACCACCGAAGGCGGTCTCGACGTCGCGGGGCAGGAGGCGAGGATCGCGACCGCCTGTGAGCGCCTGGCCGCCGCCGGTTGCGTCGTGTCCCTGTTCGTCGACGCCGATCCCGTGCAGATCGAGGCGGCGGTGCGCGCCGGGGCCCCGGCGGTGGAGATCCATACCGGACATTACGCCGACGCCGGCGATCCGCGTGTCGCGCGAGAGGAACTGGAGCGCATCCGGCGGGCGGTCGAGATCGGCCTAGCGGCCGGCATCCAGGTCAACGCCGGACATGGCCTGAGTTATCACAACGTCGAACCGATCGCCGCGATCCCCGGCGTGCGCGAGCTGAATATCGGACACGCCATCGTGGCGCGCGCCCTGTTTACCGGGCTCGGAGAGGCGGTGCGCGAGATGAAGCGCCTGATGGTCGAGGCGCGCCGATGATCCACGGCATCGGGACGGACATCGTTTCGGTGGCGCGCATGCAGACGAATCTGGAGCGTTACGGCGACCGCTTCGCGCGGCGGATCCTGACCGAGCGCGAATACGAGCAGTATCGCGGGATCTTTCATCCCGCCCGCTTCCTGGCCAAGCGTTTCGCGGTCAAGGAGGCGGTAGCCAAGGCGCTCGGGACGGGCCTGAGTGCGGGGGTGCACCTGCGCCAGATCTGCGTGGAGCACGACGATCGCGGGAAACCCGGCCTGTCCTACAGCGGGCGGGCCGAAGTCCTCTGCCGGGAGGCCCGGATCTGCCGGAGCCATGTCTCCATCTCCGACGAGGCCCAGTACGCCGTCGCCTTCGTGGTCCTGGAGAGCCGGGTCCCGTGAGCGACGGCTTGATAACAGCGCCCGGGTTCTGTACTATAGCCCCCTCAAAGTTCAGGTGCGGGGTGGAGCAGCCTGGTAGCTCGTCGGGCTCATAACCCGAAGGTCGTTGGTTCAAATCCAGCCCCCGCTACCAAAACGGTTTGAAAATAAAAGGGGTTGCGGAAACGCAGCCCCTTTGTTTTTTCGCCCCTTCGCCCGCCTGTCCCAAACAGGCGCCAGCATTTCCGCGAGTTCGGTCAAGCCGATATTCGGCTCCTTTTCCGCGCCATTCGGTTCAGAAGAACTACAGTTCCCCCCTGTATAGAGACCCCTCTCTCGACGAGCCATGGAGAGCGAAGCGAGGGCGAGAAGCCGCCGGTAGTCGCGTGAGCGAGGGACGAACGGAGTGAGTAAGGAGCGAACATGGCGGCGTCAAGCCATTGTGGTAGGCGGCGCGCAGTGCCGCCGGACGCAGGGCGTACCGGGGCACCAATGGCTGTCGCCAGCGCAAGGCGCGAGGGTTGACTTGGATGTCCCCTCGCACATCCTGAGCACGGCGACACACTTGGTGAACGCTGGCCCGGGAAATATGAGGCGCCGGCATGCATCGCTATCGGTGCGGAAAAAAACAGGGAACCCAGCAGGCCTTTTCGGCGTCCACTGACAATATCTGTCGTATCAATGTAATACCTCGATATATATAGCTCATACCAGCTGGGTAGTCGGAGTATTGAAAAAAGAATCCCGACAGATTCGACTGTTTTTCTGTTTCGGCCCTCCCAAGTCAGGGACGACCCTGCTGCAGCGCGCCCTGAATCTGCACCCTCGGATCTCCTGCCCCTCCGAATACGATTGCCGCTCTCTTTACGAGGGGCTCAAGTGGGTGTTCGGTGAGTTCAACAAGGTACTGCAACTGTACGACCGGCGTACGGGCGGGCAGGGGGCGGCCCTGGTGGGTGGCCGGAGCGTGAACGCCGTATTCCGCTCTGCGCTCGAGACCATGATGTGCGACGCGGCCGGAGGCAAGACGATCGTCGGGGCCAACGACAACAACATCATCGCGAACCTCGAGTTTTTCAATGAGCTGTTCGATCAGCCCAGGCTGGTCGCGATCTTCCGTAATCCGATAGACCAGGGATTATCGGCCTGGCATCACAACCTGCGTCTGGCGCAGGAGGAAAACGATCCGCGTCACAGCGAGATAGTGACCCAGCATGGCGACCTGGCCGGCTGGCTGCGCGAGTCCGCGCGGATCTTTGTTCAGCACGTCGATCGCTGGTGCGCCTTCTCCGCGGGGCGCGACAACGTGTATATGGTCCACTACGAGGATCTGGTGACCCGGCGTGCGGAGACCCTGCGCGGGATTTTTTCCTTTCTGGGCGCGGAAGCGGACGGTGCGATCCTCGACAGGATCGTTGCGGAGACGGATATCAAACGCATGCGGTCGGTGTCCAGGAATCCGGAGTTCTTCCGGGCGGGTTCCATCGATAGAGGTGCGGGTGAGGTTACCCGGCAATTGCGCGCCGAGCTCTCCGAGATGATCGCGGACGCCATGGAAAAGATCGGCTATGAAGCCGACGAGAGTCTATCCTTGAGAGTGTGACGGCCGGTCCCGCCGATCTGCCGGACGGAACCGACCGTTTCTCCAGGGCTACATCCTTGTCGCCCCTTTTATATCAAGGCCCGGTCGGTGCGAGGCCCAGATCCCAGAGCGAGGCGTCCCAGTCCCACGATCCATTGTCGGTGAAGGCCGCGGCCGATCCGAGCGCCATGTAGCTGGAGGTGCCCGTCGCGGCATTGGTGCCGGGAGCCGTCACGGCCACCGCGCCCCAGTTGCTGTAACGCTGATAACCGAATTGACGCGCGCTGGCCGAGGCATTCCCCGGCATGTCCGCGCCTATCCACACTACGCTCAGGCCATCGGTCGCGGCATAGGCGAGGGCCGGCATGACCGTACCGCCCAGGGTGCCACCGGCCGTGGGCATGAACGCCGCGCCGTCGATCGAGGCGTAGGAGAACTTGCCGACCGCCGCAACGCCCAGATTCTGGTCGATGCGCTGGCGCGCGTTGCCGTTCACGCCATCCTGCTGGAAGGTCTGTGCGGCGACCTGCTGGTTCATGTACATATCCGCGCCACCGCCGCCGCTCGTCGGGATGGTGAGATCGCCGCCGTCCTTGAACGCGGCCTCGAAGAGTTTGACGGTGAAGTTCATCCCGCCGTCCACGATCCCCTGACTGACGGCGACGTTGTTGCTGTTCACGCCGCTGGCGTAGGTCTGGGTTTCCTGCCAGAACGCCAGGCCGGATGCGGGTGTTCCGTTGGCATTTTCCTCCACCGTGATGGTGCGGATGAAGGAGACGCCGGTGCCGGGATCGGTGATCTGCTGCATGAACATTCCGGCGCTGGTGGCATCCAGCGTCACGCAGGTCCAGGTGGTCGAGCATTCGGCCGAGGTATCGGTGACGACGCCGTTGGTGACCGAGTATTGGTCGAAGCCCAGCGGGGCATCGTGCAGGATGGCGGAGCCGGCCAGGGCGGCACTCGACACGAAAAGTCCCCCCATCGTAGCCATTGCCGCCTTGAATAGATACTTACGATTCATGTTGTTCTCCTATCGCAATGCGATGTTCGGTGTGCCGTCAGGGCAAGAGGTAATCGTTGGCGTAGGTGCCCGGGGCGGGCGGGGCGTTCACTCCGCTGCTGACGGAGTTGGTGAAGTACTCCTGCGGTTGAGTACCGAACAGCGCCGTGTTCCATCCGAACTGTGTTCCCGTGACTGCGGCATCATTGCCCGCGGAGACGTCGATTACGAAATTGCCATTACCGTCCGCGTTGCTTGCCGATATCGAGGTGCCGCCGACATTGGTTTTCTGCGCCTGACCCGTGGTGGTCACCACGGTGTAGCGCTGCAGGCCCAGGGTCCGGTTCGTGTAAGAACCGCCGCCCGAGGCCGCCTGGGTCAACCATACCGCCGTGACGGCGTTGCCGGCCGCATAGGCCAGGGTCTGTTCCTGTGAGCCGCCCGGATCGAGGGTCAGGGTGCCGCCTTCGGACAGCCCGCCCGCGCGGCGCACCGTGAGAGTACCCTCATTGCCGGCACCGCCACCGGCGAGCCCACCGGTGGAGTAAGCGTTCAACTCCAGATAGCTGGTATCGCCTTCCTGGAAGTGCCAGTCCATGTTGCGGGCGTTGTTATTCGCGCCCAGTCCCTGTTCCTGGTCGGCGATGAAATCGGCGATGCCGATCAGGGTCCCCGAACCGACTTCCGCCATGGTCGACATCGCATCGTTGCCAAGCTGGGTGCCCGCCTTGATGATGCTGCGGTTGACATAGTTGCCCGAGCCGTCCTGCGCGCCGATCATGCCTTCATTCCGGAAACCCAGCGCCTGGACGGCGGCCAGGTCGGTCGCGGTGGCGCCCTCGTTGGTCACGATGGTGCGGAAATAGGAGACCGTGGTATCCACAGCGTCCGTGATCCGCTGTTGCAGAATTCCGTTACCGGTGGCATCCAGATTGGCGCAGGTATAACCCGCGGGGCAGGTGGCCGTGATGGTTCCGCTCGAGACCGTCCATGCGTCATACCCCCCGATGGGAGCCGCCATGGCCGCGCCGCCCACGAATAAGGACGCGGCGGACACCATGGTTAGTGCTGTAGTTTTTTTCATTGAGATACTCTCCTGTATGTATACGCACACATGTTTCTCAGCTAGATATAGCGGCATCTCATACGGAATGATTAGCCCGGTGTCCCGAATAATGATTGTGAAAACAGTAGCTTTCTGCACACGATTTGTGTGATGTCGAGCTCGAAAGACCGTGCCCGTGACCGGGTCGCGTGAATCGGGATTTCACGCTTCTTAAAAATTCTTAGTGAGTGGGATGATGCTGTATCCGATAGTGATTCGAGGAAGATCGGGCAGGTCGTACAGGTGTCCCCGGTCCCGTCGGGCCATGCATCGGTCCATATATATCTTCATGTTTATGGACATATTTACTTGGCTTTGTTCATAATGAACGGGTCTATCGACCATGCGGGGAAGCGGTACACCATGAATCTTCTTTTTCCGGCGGGGCTGGCTATCCTGCTGATCCTGTTTCTGGTGACGAATTTCGATCTGGTATCTACGGTGGTCGGTTACCTGTTGATGATCTGCCTGATTGTGATCGTCGGCGGCGCGATCGGCTATGGGTTGTACCAGGCCCTGGGGCCTCAGATCGCGATCCTGCTCGGACTCGTCGCGGCGGGGGTGTGGCTTGCCACGAAGGCTGGGTATTCGCTGGACGGATTCCTCCGGGGGTTCGTCGCCGGATATCGCACCGGGCCGGGCGGAAAGGCCTGATGACGAAGTAATCATGGCGTATTCTCAACGCTCCGCCTTCGGGCACCGGTTTTCCGCCGTGATCCTCACAACCGTAAACACGATTCGCACTGGCCGGCCTCGCGGGCCGTTCGTTGCGTTTCCCGCGCGGTAGATTCATGACGTTTCCCTGGGAATTGCTCGTTATCCTGCTGTTGATTTTGATCAACGGCTTCTTCGCCATGTCCGAGCTCGCGGTGATCTCGGCGCGTCGCGCACGCCTCAAGGCCCTGGCGGAGGCCGGCAGCAAAAGCGCCCGCAGCGCCATGAACCTCGCCGAGTCGCCCGGGCCGTTTTTGTCGACGGTCCAGATAGGCATCACCATGATCGGCATCTTTGCCGGCGCCTACGGCGAAAAGACCCTGACCGCGTCGCTCTCCGGATGGTTGGCGCAATTCTCCTGGCTCGAATCGATAAGCGATATCCTGGCGCTGGCGATCGTCGTGGCGGGAATCACCTATTTCTCCCTGATCCTGGGTGAACTGGTGCCGAAGCGCGTTGCCCTGGCGAATGCAGAGCGTATCGCCTCGACGGTGGCGCCGTTCATGAAGGTGCTGGCCGCGCTGTTTACCCCGATGGTGGTGGTGCTGGACGCCTCCACCCGTTTCGTGCTCCGCCTGCTGGGGCGCCATGCGGTATCGACCCACAAGATCACCGATGAGGAGATCCGGTCCCTGATCTCCGAGGCCACCGATACGGGTGTGGTCGAGCAGGTCGAGGGCGACATGATCCGGGGAGTGATGCGTCTTGCCGATCGCCCCATCCAGGCCCTGATGACGCCACGGGTCGATATCGTGTGGCTGGATATCGAAACGGCGGAGCGTGACCTCCGTCCTCTGTTGCGGGACAGCCCCTACAGCCGCTTCCTGGTTAGCCGCGGGGAACTCGATGAGGTCGTGGGGGTGGTCCAGATGCGCGATCTGCTGGAACAGATGCTCGATGGCCGCGCCCTGAACGTGCGGGAGGCCTTGCGTCAGCCGCTGTTCGTGCACGAGGATATCAGCGCCCTGAACGCCCTGGAGCAACTGCGTCGCATCGAGGTGCCGATGGCCATCGTAGTGGATGAATACGGAGGGGTGCAGGGGCTGGTGACCTCGACGGATATTCTGACCTCGATCGCCGGTGAAATTGCCGAAAATGCGGAGGAGGGGGAGCCTCTGGTCGTTCGCCGGGAGGACGGATCATGGTTGCTCGACGGCGGGTTGCCCGTCGATGAGGCGCGTGATCTGCTCGGGCTGCATTCGGTGCCGCAGGACGCGTCGTTTCATACCCTGGCCGGTTTGGTGCTGCATCAGTTCGGGCATGTCCCCTCCGCGGGCGAGCATTTCTTCCTGGACAATTACCGGTTCGAGGTGGTCGACATGGACGGACACCGCATCGACAAGATATTGGTGACCCCGGTCGACGCCCAGCTCGAAACGGATATCGCCACTTCGGGGTAGACGGGCGTTCCTTATATATAACCACCTTGCCTGAGTGTCATTCCCGCGTAACGAGAACCGGCCCCGTGCAGGCGGGGACGGGAATCCAGGATCCTACTTTTCAATAAGTTGAAGTCACTGGATCCCCGTCCCCGCCTTGCCAGTCGGATCCGCCGGATTCTCCGGGGCGGGACCGGACGGCCCCGTCGCGCCTTGCAATCCGGTTTTCCGCCGCTGATAATACTGATAATTATTATCATATTTGTCATGGCGGGGCGACGATCGCCTTTGCCGCACGACGAACGGACGCATCATGGCGGCATCCGAGGACAGTCTGCGCGACACCATGCATACCCTCTACAGCGATCACCACGGGTGGTTGCTGGGATGGTTGCGCAGGAAACTGGGTTGCGCGCACAGCGCGGCTGATCTCGCGCACGATACCTTCGTCCGCCTGATCGCGGCGCCCGATGCCGCGTGCAGGGTGGCGGACATCCGTGAGCCGCGCGATTACCTCGCTACGGTGGCGCAGCGCGTGATGATCGATTATTTCCGGCGCAGAACCCTGGAACGGGCCTATCTCGAGGCGCTCGCCCTGATCCCCGAGGCGGAGACCGGTTCACCCGAACAGCGTTCGATCATTATCGAGACCCTGTGCGAAATCGATGCGATGCTGGACGGGATGGGCGCGAGACCCAAGCAGGCCTTTCTGATGTCGCAGTTGGAGGGCTTGAGCTATGCCGAGATAGCGCGCCGGCTGGGTGTTTCCGTGAGTTCGGTGAACAAATACATGGCGCGGGCCGTCGAACGCTGCCTGCTGCTCAGGCTGGGCGCGGGCGTCTAGCGCCCATTACGCGGGAATGACCACGGGATGTTTCATCGCAAAGATTCATTTCCGACCTTGAGTTGGGCCCTGGAGACACATGAACAAGACCGCCCTGGGTGAGGCCGCCCGCTGGTTTGCCCGCCTCGGCTCCGGCGGAGCGACCGAGGCGGACCGCAGGGCCTGGCGCGACTGGGTCGAAGCCCATCCCGATCATCGCTGGGCCTGGGATCAGGTGGAGGCGCTGCAATGCAGGATGCAGTCGTTGCCCGGAAAGGTATCCGCGGCGACATTCAGGATCGCCGGTCCCGCCCGATCCCGGCTCACCCGGCGCGACACGCTGAAAGGTCTCGGTATCGCCATGATGCTCGGCGCGTTTACCGGCGCCGGTATGGGACGGAGCCGGGGCTGGTTCGACGATCACCATACCGCGGGGGGAGAGCAGCGCAGGATCGTCCTGCCCGATGGTTCCAGTCTGATGCTGAATACCGCCACGGCGGTCGATGTCGTTTTCGACGACGATCGGCGTCTGCTCAGGATGCGCGCGGGAGAGATTCTGGTGGAGACCGCGGTCGATCCGGGGCCCGTGGCGCGACCGTTCATCGTCGAGACGGCGCAGGGTGAGGTGCGCGCGCTCGGCACCCGGTTCATCGTCCGTCAGCGGGAGGGGTTCACCAGTGTGGCGGTGCTGCGCCATGCGGTGGAGATCCGCCCGGTGGATGCCCCCCGGGACACGCGGATCGTCGGTGAGCGGCAACAGGCCGTATTTTCCCGCGCCGAGGCGGGGATGCCGCGCGTGGCCGACGAGTCGCTGGCGGCCTGGACGCGCGGAATGCTGGTCGTGAGCGACTGGCGCCTGGGAGATCTGGTCGATGAGCTGGCCCGATATCGCCCCGGCCGGCTGGCCTGCGACCCGACGGTCGCCGGACTGCGGATCTCCGGCGCCTTCCCGGTGCGGGATACCGATATCGCGTTGAAGGCGATAGAACAGGCCCTGCCGGTGCGCGCTATCTACCGTACACGTTACTGGGTCGGCCTCGGGCCGCGCGGATAGCCGCCGGATCGCCGGGCGATGATCCATGTCGCTGGCCATGATTGTCACTTTTCAGGTTTCGTTCGACTAGAAAGATAAGACGCCCGTCCGGGCCGAACGACGACGAGAGGACATCATGCCGCAGAGCCATCATGCCGTTTTCCACCATCACTCCCCGGGGCAGACCGGTCCGGGCGTAGCGCCTCTCCGGCGCGCGATGCGCAGTCCGTTGTTCGGCGTGGCGTTTGCGCTTTCCCTGGGCGCTGTCGGGCAACCGGTTGCGGCGCAGCCCGCGGCGGAAGACCAGGCCCGGCGGTCCTACGATATCCCGGCCGGGCCTCTCGGCGCCGTGCTCAGCCGTTTCGCCGGCGAGGCGGGCGTCGTGCTGTCGTTCGACGCGACCCTCCTGTCCGGCAAAAACAGCCCCGGCCTGCAGGGGGTCTACGGAGCGGAGGAGGGCTTGGCGGCGCTGCTGCAGGGCAGCGGATACGCCGCGAGCCGGAACGGGGCCGGTTACGTGCTGACCCCCGAACCGGAAGACGCGCTGCTGTTGCCGGCGGTGAACGTCGAGGGTGTAGAGGATGCCCGCTTCGGTGATGCGCCGCGCGAGCCGGGAGGATTGAAGGCGGAGTATCAGACGACGGCGACCAAGTCGGCCCTGCCGCTGCGCGAGACCCCGCAATCGATCAGCGTCATCACGCGCGACTCGATCGAGGCGCGGCAGTCGCTCGACCTCAGCAGCGCGCTGGAGCTCTCGGCCGGCGTCATCGCAGGCAGCAAGACCTTCGCGGGGAATTCCCCACGCAGTGGGGAGGGGTTTACGCTGCGCGGCCAGGAGCTGGACAGCGGCCGTGATATCCGCATCGATGGTTTCGCCGCCGGCGGGGAGCACAACAATTTCGACCTCGCGCCCTTCGAGCGCGTCGAGGCGGTCAAGGGACCGTCGTCGATGCTGTACGGCCAGGGTTCGCTCGGCGGCTTCATCAACATGGTGACGAAAAAGCCGCAGGCGGAGCCCATGCTGAAGGTGGCCGCGCAGGCGGGATCTTTCGACACGTTTCGCGTGGAAGCGGATACTGCCGGCGCGCTCGACGCCGATGAACGCGTGCGCGGACAGGCCGCGGTCGCCTACGAGGACAGCGGCTCGTTCATCGACGGTGTGGAATCGCGGCGCGCCGTGCTCGCCCCGAGCCTGGAGTGGCTGATCGACGACCGGACGCGCGTGCTGGCGCAACTGATTTATCAGGACGACAAATTCATCCCCAGCCTGGGTATCGCGCTGCGGCAGGAAGGGAATAAACTCGTGCCCCCCGATGTGCCGCGCTCGTTCTTCTTCGGCGTGCCGAGCACCGAGGATTCCACCGCCAGCGGATTGCATATGACCGTGAAGGTGGACCGCGAACTCTCGGACCGCTGGCTTGCCACCTTGCAACTGCACCGCAGCCGCAACCGCCTGATGGGCATCTCCGACAGTTACGGCTACGGCATCGACGATGCGGGCAACACCTACCTGTATGCCAGTTGGGTGGGGCAGGAGGACGTAACCTGGGCCGGTGAGCTGAGACTGGATGGCCGTTTCGAGGCATTTGGCCGCGAGCATCGTTTGCTGGCGGGTGTAGAGCGTAATCGCGGGGATTTTCTTGCCTGGGGCGGCTACACCTCTTCGATAGGCACCGCCAACATCTATGATGGCAGTCTTGCGACGGCCGCCAGCATCCCCGCTCGCAGCCTGCCGCGCGCCTACGACGGCCGCGTGGACAGTTCCAATGAAGCGATCTACGGGCAGGTCCTGTTGAGCGTGCTCGACCGCACGAAGCTGCTGCTCGGCATCCGTTACGACCGTGCGAAGCTGGAGAGCGTGTTCAACGGCCTGTCCGCCACTCCCGGTGACACGATGGACAAGAAGGAGCCGACCGTGCGCATCGGTGTAGTGCAGGACCTGAACGAAAGCCTCACCGGTTACGCCGTCTATGCGCAGTCCTTCAATCCGGTGCTGGATCTCTCCCAGAATGGTATCCTCGATCCCGAGACCGGCGAGGGTTTTGAGCTGGGATTGAAGGGCGAATGGTTCGACGGGCAGCTCGGCGCGACGGTCGCGGTATTCCGCCAGGAACTCGATAACCGGCCCATCCCTGACCCCGATCCCGATTTGCCATCGACCGCCGAATTTTTCATTTCCGGGGGATTGCAGCGGTCCGATGGCCTCGAGCTCGAGATCACCGGGACGCCGCGGCCCGGCTGGACGGTGGGGGCCGCTTCGGCTTGGCTGGATGCTGAATACATCGACCGGCAGGACCCCAATTTCGGCAAGACGCCGGGCGGGACCGTCAAGCGCCAGTCTTCGCTGTATACTAGCTATGAATTGCAGGGTGGTACGTTCAAGGGCCTGGGCTTCGGCGCGACCTTGCTGAGCGTGGGCGACCGCATCGTGCTGACGGACGAGAACCTGTTCGTCGACGGCTACGAGCGCCTCGATCTGCACGCTTTCTACAAAGGACTGCCGGGATGGGATTTCTCGTTGCTGGTGCGCAACGTCACGGACGAGAAGTACATCGAGCGTCCGAACAGCGCCTTCCTGTACAGCCACTTCTTCGGCGCGCCGCGTTCCGTGCTGCTGCGGGCGGATTACAATTTCGATCTCTAATATAAACAGTCAGATGCACGATTCTCTTCAGGCATTGATCGAAGCAGGCGACCGCCAGGGGGCGCTGGCGTTCTGCCGGGAGAGGATCGCCGAGGCGCCGGGAGACGCGGTGGCGCACCGGCACCTCGCGCTGTTGCAGGCGGCCGGCGACGAGCGAGGTTACGCCCTTGCCAGCGGGCAGCGGGCCTGCGAACTCGCGCCCGACGACCCGCGCTCCTGGTCCGACCTCGGCCGGGTCTATGCCCTGCTCGGCGAGATGGAAAACGCCGCGCGGTGTTTCGCGGAATCCGTTGAGATCGACGCGCGCTTCGCCGACGGCTGGCACAATCTCGGCACGGCCATGAAACAGCTCGGACGGCGCGAGGCGGCGTTCACGGCGCTGAAGAATGCGCTGCTGATCGACCCCGCGCGGGCCGAGACGTATCTGAACCTCTCCACGCTGCTGATCGACGCCGGCCAGTTTGAGGACGCACTGGAATGCCTGGAGCGCGCGGTCAAGCACGACCCGGCCCTGCCGAAGGCGCGCAGCCGGCTGGCCGGGCAGCTTTCCGGGCGCGGCAAGGTGAAACGCGCCGAGACGCTGTTCCGCCAGTCGCTGGGCATGGACCCGGATCATATCGAAGGCTGGATGGGGCTGGGCCGCACGCTGGAGGACATGGGCGAGGCGGACGGCGCGCGCGGCGCCTATCTCAACGTCCTGCGCCGCCGCCCCGATCACGCCCAGGCGCTGGGTAATTACCTGGCCCTGCTGCGCGATCACGATCCGGCCGGCGCCGCGGGCGATGAACAGGCGGGATGGCTCGCCCGCGCGGAACAGAGCGTTCGCGACGACCAGGTCAAGGACGAGGCGAGGGCGCTGATCGGCTACGGGCTGGCCAAGTACCACGACCGTGGTGGCAATCACGATGCGGCGGCTCAGGCCGGAGTGCAGGCGAACGCCGCGCGGCGCAGGGTGTCGGGCCCGCTCGACCGGGGGGCTCTGGTCGCGCGCATGGAGCACGTCATCGCGGCCTACACCCCCGACTTCTTCCACGAGCGGCGCCGCTTCGGGCTCGGCAACGACCAGCCGGTGTTCATCGTCGGCCTGCCGCGCTCGGGCACCACGCTGACCGAACAGATCCTCGCCGCGCATCCGCTGCTGCACGGCGCCGGCGAACTGCCGGACCTGTCCCGCATCGCGGCGCGCTGCGCCCCGGAGGACGGGGAACCCTGGCAGGCCGCGGCGGCGCTGGACGAGATGCAGAGTCGCGCACACGCGCACGAATATCTACGCGCCCTGCGCGACGGGGCGCCCCGACGCCGGCGTCGCATCAGCGACAAGTCGCCGCTCAACTTCTTCCACTTGGCCTTCGCCGCCGTGCTGTTCCCCAACGCGCGCGTGATCCACTGCCGGCGCGACGCGCGGGACAATGCCCTGTCCATCTGGATGGAGAACTTCAATCCTGACCAGCGCTACGCCACCGACTTCGACGCCCTGGCCTTTTTCACCCGCGAATACCGCCGCCTGATGGCGCACTGGCATGCCGTGCTGCCATTGCCGATCCTCGACGTGCAGTACGAGGACACCGTCGCCGACCTGGAAGGGCAAGCGCGGCGGATCCTGCGGTTCCTCGACGTTCCGTGGGACCCCCGCTGCCTGGATTTTCACAAGAACGAACGCGCCGTGCAGACCCCGAGCCGCTGGCAGGTGCGGCAACCGATCTACCGCCGCTCGGTCGCGCGCTGGCGGGCCTATGCCGAGCATATCCCTGCGCTGGATACGGCATTCTAGTGCGGTATCCTGTTCCGCCGCGACTCGGGTCCCGCTTGCAATCTCTTTCTCCCCTGTTAAGATGAGAATAATTATTAATTAGAAGATAATGCCCGGCGTATGCTGAGGTAGTGCACGGAATGCCGGAAGTCGAAACCACCTTGCAGCAAACCGTCCATAGCCTGTACCACCATCACCACGGGTGGTTGCAGGCCTGGCTGTGCAAGAAGCTGGGATGCCCGCAGCGGGCGGCGGATCTGGCCCACGATGCCTTCCTCCGACTGCTGGCCCGTGATGAGCCGGTTGCCATACGGGAGCCGCGCGCATTTCTGACCCGGGTCGCGCAGCGGGTGCTGTCCAATCACCGGCGACGCGAGCGCATCGAGCGGGCCTATGCCGAAGTATTGATGCAATTGCCGGAAGTGCTGGCGCCATCGCCCTTCGTGAAAGGCCATGGCGCCTTCTTCCGACACCCCCGCTGCGGCGAGGCCGTCGTACCACCGGATCCCGGAGTTCCGTTCGTTGGGCCCACAGGCCGCGGCCACCCACAGGCGCAGGGTCGTGACCAGGACGAGTTCAGAAGCGGCCAGGGACTTCAGCGGGGTGGCGTCGGGATAGGGGGCGCTGTGGTTCGATCGGCTCATGGAATGCGACGTCCCTTGCTGTGAATCGGACGCGGCAAGTATAGGCATGCTCACGCTATAAATGCAAATCATTCTCATTAATTTCTTGAGGTCACGCGCCCGAGACAGAGATTCTGCGGAAAACATTTTTTTCCAGAGGTTGCGGAAAAGATCCTCTGGATCGTCTTTATATAGGGAGGCGGCGCCGCGAATGGCGCAGAGTCGCGACAGCGAGGTGAGGAAATGGAATGGTGGTTGCTCGTCAGTTTATTATGGATAGCGTTCTACACGGTCAATGTCCTGTTGCTGCTGGGACAACTGCGTGAGCAGTCTTTGCGGCAGCGCTATCTCCTGGACCGCATCTCGGTGCTGGTGGAGCGCCTAAACGATGGCGGTGGCCTTTCCCGCGGCGGGACGGACGGGGGCGCCGATGGGCGGCGGGAGAAAACCCGCGATTACCGGCGGATTTTCTGACCGGGCCGCCTACCCGTTCCGCCGCGGTCGGGCGATGCGATCCCGGTTTGAATTCAGGGAGTTAAGTGTTTGTTGAAAAACAAAAGTCATATTCCTATAATATGGCACCCAGCGGACGGGCCGGCCGGTGTCCATGAGCGGGCGCGGCGGCGCGAACGGGGGCGGGAACTGTAGCATCGGTTTCCGGTCTATACAGGCGGTCGGCTCCGTTCTGGCGCCGGACGAGGAATCGAAGTGGGCCTTTGGGCCCATTTTTGTTTTTGCAGGGTTGGCCCATGGGCTTGGAGATTACCGCGCGATTGCGGCGGATGCTGGAGCCGGCGGTGGCGTTGCACGGCTGCGAACTGGTTGCCGTGGAGTATTTCCCGCAGGGCAGCAACCAGACCTTGCGCGTGTACATAGACAAGCAGGACGGCGTCACGGTCGACGATTGCGAACGGGTCAGCCACCAGATCAGCGGCGTGCTCGACGTGGAGGATCCGATCGCGGGGCATTATCTGCTGGAGGTGTCGTCGCCGGGGCTGGACCGGCCGCTGGACGGGACGCGCGACTTCGAGCGCTTTCGGGGCAGGGAGGTCCGCCTGCGCCTGCACGCGCCGCTGAACGGGCAGCGCAATTTCAAGGGACTGTTGATGGGCGTGCGCGGCGAACAGGTGGTCCTGGAGGTCGACGGCCGGGAGATCGAGCTTCCCTTGCGGGATATCGATCGGGCGCGTCTGGTCCCCGATATCTGACAGGTAGTAATGATCAGACAGAGGCAACGGATATGAGTAAAGAAATTCTGATGGTCGTGGATGCGGTGTCGAACGAGCGTGGCATCGGCCGGGACGTGATCGTCGGGGCGATCGAGTCCGCGCTGGCGGCCGCGACCAAGAAGCGCTACACCGAGGACGTCGACGTGCGGGTCTCCATCAATCGCGACACCGGCGACTACGCGACGTTCCGCCGCTGGCAGGTCGTGGAGGATTCCGTGGTCATGGAAAATCCGGACGCCCAGATCCGCCTGGACGACGCGCTGGACGTGAATCCCGCGGCCGCGGTCGGCGAATTCATCGAGGAGCCGATCGAGTCCGTGGCGTTCGGCCGCATCGCCGCTCAGACCGCCAAGCAGGTGATCATCCAGAAGGTGCGCGAGGCCGAACGCGCCCACGTCGTCGAGCAGTACCAGGACCGGGTGGGCGAACTGCTCACCGGCGTGGTGAAGCGCGCCGATCGCGGCAGCATCGTGCTGGACGTCGGCGCCAATGCCGAGGCCCAGCTTTCCCGCGAGGACATCATCCCGCGCGAATCCGTCCGCCCGGGCGACCGCCTGCGCGTCTACCTGAAGGCGGTGCGGCCCGAGTCGCGCGGCCCGCAACTGCACGTCAGCCGCACCGCGCCCGAGCTCCTCATCGAGCTCTTCAAGCTCGAGGTCCCCGAGGTCGGCGAAGGGCTGATCGAGATCGTGAGCGCCGCGCGCGATCCGGGGTCGCGCGCGAAGATCGCGGTCAAGGCCCATGACGAGCGCATCGACCCCGTGGGCGCCTGCGTCGGCATGCGCGGTTCGCGCGTTCAGAGCGTCTCCAACGAACTGGCGGGCGAACGCATCGACATCATCCTGTGGGACGAGAATCCGGCCCAGTTCGTCATCAATGCGATGTCGCCGGCCGAGGTCGAATCCATCGTGGTGGACGAGGAGTCGGGCAGCATGGACCTGGCAGTCAAGGAGGAACACCTCTCGCAGGCGATCGGCCGCGGCGGCCAGAACGTGCGGCTGGCCAGTCAGCTCACCGGCTGGGAGCTCAACATCATGACCGAGCAGCAGGCCGAGGAGAAGAGCGAGGCCGAGGCGAATGCGCTCAAGCAGTTGTTCATGGAACAGCTCGACGTCGACGAGGAGATCGCCTCCATCTTCGTGCAGGAGGGTTTCTCGAGCATCGAGGAGATCGCCTACGTTCCCACCAAGGAACTGATGGAGATCGAGGAGTTCGACGAGAACATCGTGCAGGAGCTGCGCGAGCGTGCCCGCGACGTGTTGCTGACCCACGCCATCGCCAACGAAGAGGTGACGGACGCGGGGACGCCGGCGCAGGATCTGCTCGCGCTGGAAGGCATGGACGAGGCACTGGCGCACAAGCTGGCGGCAAAGGGCATCGTGACCCAGGAGGATCTGGCGGAGCAATCGGTCGACGATCTGCTCGAGATCGAGGGCATCGAAGAGGACCAGGCCCGGGCGCTGATCATGGCCGCCCGCGCCCCCTGGTTCGCCGCGGAACCGCAGCATTAAGGCCGATTCAACACTCTTCTTGTAAAGAACCGAGACGGAAGCATCCAACTCCATGGCGGACGTGACAGTAAGACAACTGGCGGAAGTGGTCGGCATCCCGGTCGATCGGCTGATCCTGCAACTGGGCGAGGCGGGGCTGCCGATCACAGATGCGGACCAGACCATCAGCGACAAGGACAAGATGGAGCTGTTGACCCATCTGCGCAACGCGCACGGCAAGGACAGCGGCAAGGGCGAGCCGAAAAAGATCACGCTGCGGCGCAAGACGGTCGGCGAACTCAAGCTGACCACGCCGACGCACGGGCGCGCCAAGGCGCAGACGCGCAAGGTGAACGTCGAGTATCGGCGCAAGCGCACCTACGCCATGCGCGGCGAACTGGCGCCCGAGGGCGCGGAAACCGGCGCCGAGCCGGTGGTTCCGCCCGAGGAACAGGCGGCGGAAACTCCGGCCGCGGCCATGGAGACGGCGGCGCCGCCCGTCGTCGAGACGGTGCGCGAACTGGTGCCGGACATCATCGTGGTGCCCGCCGCTGTCGTGGAACCGAAACCGGCGCAGCCGGCCGCGCCCGCGACCGAGTCGGAGGAGTCCGGCGACAAGAAAGGCAAGCGGCGCAAGAAGCGCGACGAGCGCGAGACCAAATACGGTCGTGAGGAACTGCACGTCGCCACCCCGTCCGGCGGTGCGCGCCGCAACAAGAAGAAGACGAAGAGCAAGACGCCGGCGTTCAACGTGACGCGGCACGGTTTCGAGAGGCCGACCGCGCCGATCGTGCGCGTCGTGACCATCCCGGAGACGATCACGGTGGCGGAGCTGGCGCAGAAGATGTCGGTGAAGGCCGCCGAGGTCATCAAGGCCATGATGGGCATGGGCAGCATGGTCACCATCAATCAGGTGCTCGATCAGGCGACGGCGGCTGTCGTGGTCGAGGAGATGGGGCACAAGGTGCAGTTGCTGCAGGAGAACGCCCTCGAGGAGCAGGTGCTCGAGGTCAGCGGCGAACACGAGGGCGAGGAGTCTTCGCGCCCCCCCATCGTCACCATCATGGGCCATGTCGACCACGGCAAGACCTCGTTGCTCGACTACATACGCCGCACCAAGGTGGCGGCCGGCGAGGCCGGCGGCATCACCCAGCATATCGGCGCCTATCACGTGGAGACGGAGCGCGGGGTCGTCACGTTCCTCGACACGCCCGGCCACGCGGCCTTCACGGCGATGCGCGCGCGCGGCGCCAAGATCACCGACATCGTGGTGCTGATCGTGGCGGCCGACGACGGCGTCAAGCCGCAGACCCTGGAGGCGATCAAGCACGCCAAGGCGGCCAAGGTCCCGATCGTCGTCGCCATCAACAAGATCGACAAGCCGGACGCCGACCCGGATCGCGTCAAGCACGAGCTCTCCGCCCAGGAGATCATCCCGGAAGAGTGGGGCGGCGACGCCATCTTCACACAGGTTTCCGCCAAGACGGGCCAGGGCGTCGATGACGTGCTGGAGGCGATCCTGCTGCAGGCCGAGGTGATGGAGCTGAAGGCCGTGCGCGATCGCGCCGCGGCCGGTACCGTGATCGAGTCCAGTCTCGACAAGGGGCGCGGGCCGGTGGCCACGATCCTGGTGCAGAACGGCACCTTGCGCAGGGGCGACGTGATCCTCACCGGCTGCGAATACGGCCGCGTGCGGGCGATGCTGGACGAAAACGGGAAACCGGTGGATTCCGCCGGCCCCTCCATGCCGGTGGTGGTGCTGGGTCTCTCGGGCACGCCCAACGCGGGCGACGACATGGTGGTGCTGGCCGACGAGCGCCGCGCGCGCGAGGTCGCGCTGCACCGCCAGGGCAAGTACCGCGACGTGAAGCTGGCCGCGCGCAAAGCGACCAAGCTGGAAGACGTCTTCTCGCAGATGGGCAAGGAAGGCGTGCTCACCCTCAACGTCCTGATCAAGGCGGATGTGCAGGGCTCGGTGGAGGCCCTGAAGGACTCGCTACTCCAGTTGTCGGGCGGCGAGGTGGCCGTCAACGTCGTCTCGGACGGTGTCGGCGGGATTACCGAGTCCGACATCAATCTGGCGCTGGCCTCGAACGCGATCGTGATCGGTTTCAACGTGCGCGCCGACAGCGTGGCGCGGCGGCTGGCCGAGGAAGGCGGCGTCGACGTACGCTATCACAGCGTCATCTACAACGTGATCGAAGAGGTGAAGCAGGCGCTGTCCGGCATGCTGTCGCCGGAGTTCAAGGAGCAGATCATCGGTCTGGCCGAGGTGCGCGATGTGTTCAAGTCGCCCAAGTTCGGCGCGATCGCGGGCTGCCTCGTCGTCGAGGGCGCGGTGCGCCGCAGCAATCCGATCCGCGTGCTGCGCGACAATGTGGTGATCTACGAGGGCGAGCTGGAGTCTCTTCGCCGCTTCAAGGACGACGTCAGCGAGGTCAAGGCCGGAACCGAATGCGGTATCGGCGTGCGCAACTACAACGACGTCAGGGTCGGAGACCAGATCGAGGTCTACGAAAGGATCGAGGTCAGGCGGCAACTGTAGTCTGTCGCCGCGACCGCCGCGGGTCGAGCATTATGCCGAAAGAATACAGCCGCACATTGCGCATCGGCGAGCAGATCCGGCGCGAGCTCGCCGTGCTGATCCAGCAGGAAGTGAAGGATCCCCGTCTCGGCATGGTGACGGTGGCCCATGTCAAGGTATCCCAGGACCTGTCCCACGCCAAGGTGTACGTGACCGTGCTCGGCGGGGAACAGAGCTCGGCCGGCGAGACGCTCAAGGCGCTCGGCCGCGCCGCGGCATTCCTGCGCCATGAGCTCGGCCGGCGCCTCGTATTGCGCGTGATGCCGCAACTGCATTTCGTCTACGACGAGTCGCAGGAGGACGGCGCCCGGCTGGTTTCGCTGATCGATGCCTCGATCGCGGCCGACAGGAAGAAGGGCGGAGAAGGCTGAGCGGGATGGGGCAGCGGAGGCGGGAAGGGGAGCGCGACGTCAGCGGCATCGTGCTGCTGGACAAGCCGGCGGGGATCACCTCGAACGCGGCCCTGCAGACCGTCAAGCGCCTGTTCCGGGCGCGCAAGGCGGGGCATACCGGCAGTCTGGATCCTCTCGCCACCGGTCTGTTGCCGATCTGTCTGGGCGAGGCGACCAAGCTGTCCGGTTTCCTCCTCGACGCCGATAAGCGTTACCGTACCGAGATCCGTCTCGGCGTCACCACCACGACCGGCGACGCGGAGGGCGAAACGCTGCGCGTGCGCGAGGTCGCGGACCTGGACCGGGCGCGGGTGGCGGAGGCGGTGGCGCGTTTCACCGGCGAGATCGAGCAGATTCCCCCGATGCATTCGGCGCTCAAGCGCAACGGCATGCCGCTCTACAAGCTGGCCCGCCAGGGGATCGAGGTCGAGCGCGCGCCACGCCCCGTCGTCATCCATGCGCTGGAGCTGGTGCGTTGCGAGGCCGACCGGATCGAGCTCGATGTGCGCTGCTCCAAGGGGACCTATATCCGGGTGCTGGCCGAGGATATCGGCGAGGCGCTCGGTTGCGGCGCCCATGTCGGCGCCCTGCGCCGGACCGGGGTGGGCGGCTTCGACGCGGGCCGCATGGTCGCGCTGGAGACCTTGCGCGCGGTGGCCGAGCAGCAGGGGCCGGAGGCCCTGGACGCCGGGCTGGTGTCGATGGAGGACGCCCTGCTGCACTGGCCGGACGTCAGACTCGCCCCCGACGTGGCCTTTTTTCTCCGCCGCGGACAGGCGGTGTTCGTCCCCCACGCGCCGGCCCGGGGGTTCGTGCGGATATATACCCGGGAGGACCGGTTTCTGGGCATCGGGCACGTGCTGGAGGACGGCCGGGTGGCGCCGAAGCGGCTGGTGAACGCCTGAACGGACCGCCGTCGGGATTGTCTTGTAAGCCGCAGGCGATACACGCTAAAATATGCCCTCTTTGATAAACGACTCAAACAGTTGATAACGGGAAACGCGATGGGATTAGACGCTCAAGCAAAAGCAGACGTGGTAAAGAAGTATCAACGCTTCTCCGGTGACACCGGTTCGCCCGAGGTGCAGGTGGCGCTGTTGTCGGCGCGTATCGATCAGTTGTCCGATCATTTCAAGGAACACAAGCACGACCATCATTCGCGTCAGGGTCTCCTGAAGATGGTGAGCGCGCGCCGGAAGCTGCTCGATTATCTGCGCGC
>JADLCS010000049.1 GCA_020847075.1 Gammaproteobacteria bacterium | reverse complement strand
GTTTGGGTTCGATTCTAGAGCGCCGGGGGGGGGGGGGCGTCAAGCTGAGCGGTGGGATTTCGGAGTGATGAGTGGTGTGGTGTGTGATGTTGGGTTCGATGCGATTTCGGTTGTTGCGGGAGTGTGTCGTGTCGAAGCGGTTTATGGGCGGAAAGTTTTTGATGTGCCGGAGGGAGGGGGGTGATGTTGGGCTTCATTTCATTCAGCCCAACCTACGGGATCGATGTCGGGAATAGGGGGCAAACCCCGGTTTCGTCGAGGTGCCGAGAAACTCCCTGTCGTATCAGACCGGCGAAACCGGGGTCTGTCCCCGGTTTTTTGGGCACTGCGCCGCCAGTCGCTCCGCCGCAAAGTCTATGAACGCGCGCACGGCGGGGATGAGGCCGCGGCGCGAGGGGTAGACGATGTGGAGGCTGGAGCCCGGCAGGCGCCAGTCGGGCAGTGCGATCTCCAGGCGGCCGGCGTCGATATCCGCCTGGCACATCTCGTCCGGCATCGCGACGAGGCCGAGCCCGGCCAGGGCGGCGTGCTTCAGCACCCGCCAGTCGTCCGAGTCGAGCCGCGGTCGGTAGGGTATCGCCGCGTTCTCGCCATGCTCACCGGTCAGTTGCCAGACGTAGCCCGCGTCGTGGCGGCTCTTGCCCAGGCTGGGGAAGCGGGCGAGGTCGGCGGGCAGGGCGGGCCGGCCGTATCCTTCGAGCAGCGTCGGGCTCGCCACCAGATAGGCGCGGCTCTCGCCGATCGTCCGCGCGACGAGGCTGGAATCCTCTAGCGGCAGGGCGCGGAAACGGATCGCCACGTCGAAGCCTTCGTCGATCAGATCGACCACGCGGTCGCTCGCGGCGAGCGAGACGCGCACCTCGGGGCACTGCCGCATGAAGTCGGTGACGATCGGGCCCAGCACCGATTGCGCCGTCAGCGCCGGGCAGGTCACGCGCACCCGTCCGCGCGGGACGGCCTGCACCTGTTCCACCACCTCGGCGGCGGCCTCGGCCTCGCTGACGAGTGCGCGGCAGTGCTGGTAGTACTGCTCCCCGATCGGCGTCAGCGCGAGCTTGCGCGTGGTGCGGTGCAGCAGGCGTACCCCCAGACGCCCCTCCAGGTCGGCGATGCGCCGGCTGACGCGGGAGGTGGTCAGCCCGGCCGCTCGGCCGGCCGCGGTGAAACTGCCGTGTTCGACCACCCGGGCGAACAGGTAGAGGTCGTTCAGGTCCGGCCGGGCGGATCGGCCCGCGATTTCTTGATTGTTGCTCATGGCATGAAAGTAAATGATGAAATCGCTATCTAATCATTAATTAGGAACACCATTAACATTAATCCTCAAGAAAGCGGTTGTAAAGGGCAGGGTGGCCGGTCCGCCGCAATCTAACGAGGAGAATGATCATGAAGCTGCTGCATATCGATTCCAGCATCCTGGGCGACCATTCGGTCACGCGCGAGATCGGCCGTGAGGTGGTCGGGCAGTGGAGACAACGTCATCCCGGCATCGAGGTCACGTATCGGGATCTGGCCGTACACGCGCCCGGTCACTTGACCGCCGATTCGCTCGCTGCGCGTCAGGCAACGCCGGAGCAGCGCAGCCCGGAGCAACGGGCGGAGGTGGAGCTGGGCGAGGAACTGCTGAGGGAATTCCTCGCCGCGGACGTGATCGTGCTCGGCGCGCCCATGTACAATTTCTCGATTCCCTCGCAGCTCAAGGCGTGGCTGGATCGGGTGCTGGTCGCGGGACGCACCTTCAAGTATACGGAGAAGGGCCCGGTGGGGCTGGCGGGCGGCAAGCAGGTCGTGATCGTGTCCTCGCGCGGCGGCGTCTATTCGGAAGGGCCGGCGCAGGCGATGGATCACCAGGAATCCTACCTGAAGGCGGCGCTCGGCCTGGCCGGTATCACCGAGGTCCGCGTCATCCGCGCGGAAGGGGTGAATCTCGGCCCGCAACAGCGCGAACAGGCGATCGCCGCGGCGCTGGATCAGGCACGTGGATTGTCGAGGAAGGCGGCGTAATAAATACAGGACTAAGGACTGAGTGGGGGGGAAGACGGGTTGATGGGTGATGAGTGATGGGTAATGGGTGATTAAAACAGTTGTATCCATGCCAGTCATTCATTGCCCATCACGAACTTGTAAATACGGCGGATATCTGCCGGACGGTCCAGGACCAGAGGAGGTCGACCATGAAAAAACTCGCGTTCGTTCAGAGTCAGGATACCGGCCACTGGGTCGGCGACGGTTTTCCGGTGCGCAGCATCTTTTCCTACCATGACCGCGGCGCCGAGCTGTCTCCGTTCCTGCTGATGGACTACGCCGGTCCTGCGACCTTCACGCCGACCACGGCGCGGCGCGGCGTGGGCGAGCATCCGCACCGCGGCTTCGAGACCGTGACCATCGTCTATTCCGGCGCGGTGGAGCATCGCGATTCGACGGGCGGCGGCGGCATCATCGGTCCCGGCGACGTGCAATGGATGACGGCGGCCGGCGGCCTGGTGCACGAGGAATTCCACGCGCCCGGCTTCGCGCGCGAGGGCGGTCTGTTCGAGGTGATCCAGTTGTGGGTGAATCTGCCCGCGAAGGACAAGATGAACGAGCCGGGCTATCAGCCCATCGTCAGCGCCGACATCCCGCGCGTCGAACTGGCGGACGGCGCCGGTTCGGTACGGGTGATCGCGGGCCGTTTCGGGGAGGTCGCCGGACCGGCGCGGACCTTCACGCCGATCGATCTGTGGGACCTGCGCCTGAACGCCGGCGCGCGCGCGGAATTCGACCTGCCCGAGGGTCACACGGCCGGCGTGTTCGTGCTGCGCGGCCACGTCCGGGTCAACGGCGGCGCGCCGGTGACGGATGCGCACATCGCGGTGCTGGAACGCGCGGGCCGCCGCGTCGTCCTCGAGGCGGAACAGGACACCGTTCTGCTGGTGCTGGGCGGCGAGCCCATCGACGAGCCGATCGCGGGCTACGGCCCCTTCGTCATGAATACCCAGCAGGAGATCCGCCAGGCCATCTCCGATTATCAGAGCGGGAAGATGGGGCGTATCGCGCGGCACGCGTAGCCGGAGGCGTCGTAACGCCCCCTCCGCCCTGGTGGGCGGAGGGGGCCGTAACCCGGAGGGAGCGTAGCGTCATCCGGGGGAGCCATGCCCCGGATTACGGCGCTGCGCGCCTGCCTCCGGGCGACAGGCTTCTCTCTTGTCGTATTCCCCTCGCAGGTATCCCTGGCACGGGACTTGCTCTCTCTCCCGTCCGGTACTACCTGGACCCGCCGGGTCGCGCGGGACCGTAATCAATGCATGGGAGGCAGCAATGAGCGCAAAGATCGCAATCATCGGCCTGGGCAGGATCGGTTCCACCGTCCTCGAGCAGCTGCAGGGCCGGCAGCGGCAGGGGATCGATATCGTGTGCGTCGGTGAGTTGCAGGATACGCCCGGCCGGCGCAAGGCGCAGGCCGCGGGCCTGCCCGTCCTGGGCCTCGATCAGGTCGCGGCCAAGGGGGGCGAGGTGGACATGATCTTCGATATGACGGGGATACCCGGGGTGCGCAAGGAGCTGCGCGAGAAACTGCATTCTTCGGGCAACACGCACACCGTGGTGGTGCCGGAAAACGTCGCCTATCTGATCTGGGCCCTGCTCGCCGGCGAACACGTGCCGGATCGGGATCACCGCAGCGGTTACTGAATACGCCCCGCGACCGCCGGGTGGGGACGGGATGCGCCAGTTTACCTGCCCGGGGCATGACTTCCGGCGCCTCCGGCCCGGAGGCCGATCCTTCGGTCGCGCTCGGGAGGCGCCCGCCCGTCTCAGGCGCGCCGGCGTTTGTCGGGGGCCTGTTCGGCCTCTGTGTCCTTCCCATCGTCTTCCGGCGTCCATGGGGCGCCGGTGGTTTCCTCTATATAGCGCCGGATGAGCCGGCGCACCACCTGCGAAGGCGTGGTGTCGTCTTCCTTGCACAGGCGTTCGAAGACTGCCTTCTTGCGCGGGTCGATCAGTATGGTCAGGCGGGCGGTGCGGACTTCGCGGGGCACGGCATTCCCTCGGCGCTATGGTTCGGTGATTAGAATGAGATGATAATCCACTGCATATTGCAGTACAATGCGGCGCATGGCGATCGCCGTTAATGAGGGAGTCAGGGACCGACCTTCGTGACCACCGTGTTCAGTTCGCCGCTCGCCGTCTGTGTGGCCCTGCTGGCCGCGTGGGGCATCATCGGTCTGGCCGGGCTGCTGCGCCCGCGGAGCCTGACCGTCGTGGCGCATGTGCTGTTTCCGCTCGGCGCCCTGTGCGGCGTCGCGCTCGCGGTCGTCGCGGTCGTCGGCCTCGCGCTCCCTCCTGAACAACTCGTCCTGCCCCTCGGCCTGCCGGACCTGCCGTTCCATCTGCGGCGCGACGGTCTCTCCAGCCTGTTCCTCGCGATCCTCGGGGCGGCCTCGGCCGGCATCTCGATCTTCGGCGCCGGATATTTCCGCGGCGGGCAGGGCACGCCGCCCGGCCTGCTGTGCCTGCAGTATCACCTGTTCCTCGCCGGCATGGGGCTGGTGCTGCTGGCCGACGACGCCTACGGGTTCATGGTGGCGTGGGAGAGCATGGCGCTGAGCTCGTATTTCCTCGTCACCAGCCGGCACCAGATCCCGGACGTCCGCCGCGCCGGGTTTCTCTATCTGCTGATCGCGCACGTCGGCGCGATCGCGATCCTGCTCGCCTTCGGCATCCTGCAGGGCGGAAGCTGGCAGTTCACCTTCGACGCCATGCGCGCGGCGGAGCTCGATCCGTCCTGGGCGGCGCTCGCGGCGGGACTCGCGCTGTTCGGTTTCGGTGCCAAGGCCGGCCTCGTGCCGCTGCACGTCTGGCTGCCGGAGGCGCATCCGGCGGCGCCGTCGCCCGTCTCGGCGCTCATGAGCGGCGTGATGCTGAAGACCGCGATCTACGGTTTCGTGCGCGTCGTGTTCGATCTGATCGGCTCGCCGCTGTGGCAGTGGGGCCTGATACTGGCCGTGCTCGGCGCGCTGACCGCGCTGTTCGGCATCCTGCACGCCTTGCAGCAGAACGATCTCAAACGCCTGCT
>JADLCS010000048.1 GCA_020847075.1 Gammaproteobacteria bacterium | reverse complement strand
CGCTGGCGGAGTTCGGGCTGGCCTTCTTCCATCATTCGCTCGCCGCGATCGTCGCCCTGCTGCTGCTGTTCTTCTGCGCCTTCAATGTGCTGGAGGCCCTGCTGCCCTCGCTGATCGCGAAGTTCGCTCCGGCCGACAAGAAGGGCACCGCAATGGGCGCCTATTCGACCTCGCAGTTTCTCGGCGCGTTCTGCGGCGGGGTGGTGGGCGGTTTCCTGTACGGCCACACCGGCATCGGCGGGGTGTTCGGCTTCTGCGCCCTGACGGCCGCCCTGTGGTGGCTGTGGGCGCGTACCATGGCGCCGCCGCGCTATCTCAGCAGCTATATGATTTCCCTGGGAGAAAGCCGCCCCGACGGGACCGGCGCCGAGGCCGCCCGGCGGGAGCGGGAACTGCTCGCCCTGCCCGGCGTGGCGGAAGCCGTTGTTGTGATGGAAGAGGGGGTGGCGTATCTTAAGGTGGACAGCCGCGCGGTGGATTACGGGCGGCTGGATCGTCTGGCGGCCGAATGGGCCGGGACGGCGGGCACCACAGGTCAGGTTTAGGGATTTCTGCGCGAGTATCCGGGAGACGAGCATGGCGAGAGGCGTGAACAAGGTCATTCTGATTGGCAATCTGGGCAAGGATCCGGAGGTGCGTTATATGCCGAGCGGCGGGGCGGTGGCGAACGTCACGCTGGCCACTTCGGAGTCATGGAAGGACAAGCAGTCCGGCGAGAAGCAGGAACGCACGGAATGGCACACTGTCGTGTTCTACAACCGACTCGCCGAGATCGCGGGCGAATATCTCAAGAAGGGCTCGAAGGTCTATGTCGAGGGCAGCCTGCGCACGCGCAAGTGGCAGGACAAGAACTCCGGCGCCGACCGCTATACCACCGAGATCATCGCCAGCGAGATGCAGATGCTCGATGGCCGCGGCGGTGGCGGCGGGGGCGAAGGATACGGCGGCGGTGCGGGGCAGTCGCAGTCGGCCCCGGCGGCGCGCGAACAGGTCGCGGCGGGGGCCGACGACTTCGACGACGACATTCCGTTCTGAGACGGCGCGCTTGCCGTCCTTCCCGGCGCGCGGCCGGGCGCCCGCACGCCCGGTTTTCCGTTCATAGGGGTGCCGCTCCGTGACCGCATCCTTGCGCATCGCGATGGCGCAGCTCGACTTTCTGGTCGGCGACGTGGCGGGCAACACCGAGCGCATGATCGCGGCGGCCGCCCGCGCCCGCACCGGGCTCGCGGCCGACTGCGTGGTGTTTCCGGAACTCGCACTCACCGGGTCTCCGCCCGAGGATCTGCTGCTGCGCCCGGCCATGGACGAACGGGTCCGCGCCGGGCTCGCGCGGCTGGCGCGGGAGACGCGCGGGATCGATGTCATCGTCGGCTATCCGCGCCGGCTCGGCGAGCGGCTCTACAACGCGGCCTCGCTGCTACGCGACGGGGAGGTCGTGACGACCTACCACAAGCAGTGGCTGCCGAACTACAGCGTGTTCGACGAGAAACGCTATTTCGTCGCGGGGACGGAGCCGTGCGTGGTGCCGGTCAAGGGCATCCCGGTCGGTCTGACCGTCTGCGAGGACATCTGGCGGCCCGGTCCGGTCGAGCAGTGCGTGGGCGCCGGTGCGCGCCTGGTCGTCAATCTCAACGCCTCGCCGTTCCACCTCGGCAAGCGCCTCGAGCGCGAGGCCGCGCTGCGCGCGCGCGCGCTGGCCGCGCACGTGCCGATGCTCTACCTCAATCTGGTCGGCGGCCAGGACGAACTGGTGTTCGACGGCGAATCCTTCGTGATGGACGCCGCGGGCGCGGTGACGCAGCGGGCCCGCGCCTGGAAGTCCGAGCTCGTCGTGGCGGAGTTCTGCCCGGACGGCGAGGGAGGTGTCGCGCCCGTCCCCGGCGATGTCGCCACGCCCTTGTCCGACGAGGCCGCGCTGTACCGCGCCATCGTGCTCGGTGTGCGCGATTACGTCGACAAGAACCGTTTCTCCGGTGCGGTGATCGGGCTGTCGGGCGGGATCGATTCGGCGCTGACGCTGGCGATCGCGGTCGACGCGCTCGGCCCCGGGCGCGTGGAGGCCGTCATGATGCCCTCGCGCTATACCGCCGCGATGAGCCGGGAGGATGCGCTGGCCCAGGCCGCCGCGCTCGGCGTCGACTGCCGGGAGATCCCCATCGAGCCGGCCTTCGAGGCCTTTCTCGCCCTGCTGCGCGGGGAGTTCGCCGGTGCGCCCGCCGATACCGCCGAGGAGAATATCCAGGCGCGCTGCCGCGGCATCATCCTGATGGCGATCTCGAACAAGAAGGGTAAAATCGTGCTCACTACGGGCAACAAGAGCGAGCTCGCGGTCGGCTACGCGACGCTCTACGGTGACATGGCGGGCGGCTACGCCCCGATCAAGGACGTGCCGAAGACCCTGGTCTACCGGCTGGCGCGTTACCGCAACGCGCTCGGGGCCGTGATCCCCGAGCGCGTGTTCACGCGGCCCCCGAGCGCCGAGCTGGCGCCGGACCAGAAAGACGAGGACAGCCTGCCGCCCTATCCGGTGCTGGACGCGATCCTCGAGCGCTATATCGAGCGGGACATGGGCGCGGAGCAGATCGTCGCCGAGGGCTTCGACGCCAGCACCGTCGGGCGCTGCATCGCGCTGGTCAATCGCAACGAATACAAGCGCCGGCAGGCCTCGCCCGGGGTGCGCGTCTCGCGCCGCGCCTTCGGGCGCGACCGGCGCTATCCGATCACCTCGGGGTTCGACGACGCCGGCGCCGCGCCGCCGCGGCGGGACGGGGAAGCGCCGGTCTAGGCATATCGTTAAGGAGGATCATTCGATGAAGAAAGTAGAGGCCATCATCAAGCCGTTCAAGCTGGACGATGTGCGCGAGGCCCTGTCCGACATCGGCATCGCCGGCATGACGGTGACCGAGGTCAAGGGCTTCGGGCGCCAGAAGGGGCACACCGAACTGTACCGCGGCGCGGAATACGTGGTGGATTTCCTGCCCAAGATCAAGGTGGAGGTGGTGGTGGACGACGACCGGGTGGACGCCTGCATCGACGCCATCATCCGGGTCGCCCGCACCGGCAACATCGGCGACGGCAAGATCTTCGTCACCGAGGTGGCGAAGGTGCTGCGCATCCGCACCGGCGAGACCGGCGCGGACGCGATCTGAGCCGGTCTCAGCCGCCCGCGTCGGCCGCGTCCGCGGCGGGCGGATTGAGTTCCAGCACGCGGCGTGCGTCCGCCGCCAGATCGTTCAGCCCGAGGCGTTCGTAGGCCTCGGCCATCACGGCGAGGGCGCGCGGCACCGAGCCGGTGCGCGGATAGGTCTCGATGACGTATTTGGCCCGGTTGGCGGCCGCGACATAGGCGCCGCGTTTCATGTAGTAATCCGCCACGAACATCTCGTGCCGGGCCAGGTAGTTCTTCAGGTGCACCATGCGCTGCACCGCGTCCGGCGCGTAGCGGCTGCCGGGAAAGCGTTGCACCAGCTCGGCGAAATGCTGGAAGGATTCGAGCGCCGCGCGCGGGTCGCGTTGCGCCGCGTCGATGTGCGCCAGGTCGTCGAGGAAGCCGGTGGTCTGGCCGAAATTGGCCAGGCCGCGCAGGTAGTAGGCGTAATCGACGTCGGGGTGGCGCGGATAGGTCTTGATGAAGTGTTCCGCCGTGCTGACCGCCTGATCGGGCTGGTCGTATTTGTAATAGCCGTAGGCGAGGTCGAGCTGCGCCTGGGCGGCGTTGTCGCCGAAGGGGTAGCGGGCCGCCAGGTCCTCGAAGTGCTTGATCGCGGTTTCGTAGTAACCGTCGCGCAGCGCCTCCTTGCCGAGCTGGTAGAGCCGCTCGGCGCTGGACTCCTGCTCCTTGTCGCCGGAGGTGGCGCAGCCGCCGAGCAGCACGGCGATCAGGCAGGGGATCAGTATCTTGCGCATGGGAAGTCTCATGGATCGAAGGTTCGCATTATAGCCCGGGTCGACCGCGGCGCGCTCACGGCGCCGGTGTTTCCGTCTCGATGAGCGCCTGGATGTCGCCCAGCCGGCGGATCCAGGGTTGCAGTCTCAGCGCCTCCGGCAGGGCGGCGGCGGCGGCGCGCGCGCTCGCCGCGTCGGGATAGACCCCGCGGATCATCGAATACCAGGGGTAGCCCTCGCGCCGGGTCTCGAACCACGCCAATCCGTCCAGCGGGTGCGCCCGGGCGAAGCGCCGCACGGCCGCCAGGTCGGCGACGCTGAACAGTTGCAGCGTATAGGCCTCGGGGGGCTGGCGTGCGATCCAGTCTGCGCCTTGCGGCGCCCCCGGCGGCGGGGATCCGGCTGCCTCCTGTTGCGGCGCGGCCGGCGCCGGGGCATCGTCGGTCGCGGTCGGTGCGGTGGCCGCGTCCGCCGTCCGGGTCTCCTGCGGGGGCGGGGTGGCCACGGTCCGCGTCTCGCCGCCGTCCGGCGCCGTGTCGTGGGCCGCGATGTCGGGGCGGACGGGCAGTGCCGGCGTCGGCGCGCCGGTGGGAGACTGGCCCCGCTGGAGATCCAGCATGCGGTAGGCGATGTTGGCGACCGCCGCGGCCTCGGTCTGCGTGCCGGAGTCGGGATAGTTTTCCAGCGCCGCGCGGGCGTGCAGGCCGGCGTTCACATAGTCGCCGTGGTTGATGTAGATCTTCGCGGTGGTGACCTCGAAGGCGGCGAGGCCGTTCTGCAGGTGGAGCACGCGCGCGCGCGCGTCCCCGGCGTATTTGCTGCCGGGGTAGCGCTCGATCAGGGCGCCGAAATATTCCAGGGCGAGGTCGGCGGTGGGCGGCCGCGGGCGGATCTCCACCTGTTCCTGCGCCAGCGCCTCCTGCGCCTGGTTGAACATGGCGAGTCCGCGCAGGTAGTACACGTAATCCAGATTGGGGTGGTCCGGGCGTTCGCGGATGAGCCGGTCGGAACTCATCAGGACGGAGGCGACGTCGCCCTGTTTATAATAGGCGTAGATCAGTTCTACCTGGCCCTGCTGCGCGTTCGGATCCTCGGGGTAGAGCGATTCGAGCCGGAGGAACTGCCGCACCGCGCCCGCGTAGTCCTCCTGCTGCATGGCGGCGTGGCCGGCCTGATAGAGCGCCGCCGCATCCGATGTCGCGTCCGGGCGCGTATGCGCCGTGCCACCGCAGGCGGCGACCCCCAGCGCGAGGGCCGTGAGCAGGACGAAGGCCGGGATCGGGAAGGGTGGCCGCCGGGGGATGCGCCGCGGGTCCGGATAAGCGTCGCCCGGCATGATCAAGTAGAATGGTCGCCAATCATCGGCGTCATTATGGTCCGATATCCTTTCGAAAGAAATAGAGCCTATGAAGAGCGGCATGCCCACGGCGCCGGGCGAGACGGATCCGCTGGTCTATGAACGGCGGCTGACGGCGCAGGTGCCGGACGCGTTGGCCGGCCAGCGCCTCGATCGCGCGCTGGCGGAGCTGTTTCCAGAATATTCCCGCGCGCGCCTGCAGCAGTGGATGGAGGAGGGGCGGGTCAGCGTCGATGGACGGCGCCCGCGCCCGCGTGACAAGGCGCGCGGCGGGGAGCGGGTCGAACTGCTCGCGCGCGTGGAGCGCGACACGGCGTGGCAGGCCGAGGCGCGCGCGCTCGAGATCGTCTACGAAGACGCCGATCTGCTGGTGATCGACAAGCCGGCGGGGCTGGTGGTGCATCCCGCGGCCGGAAACCGCGCCGGCACCCTGCTCAATGCCCTGCTGCATCATGCGCCGGAGCTCGCGCTGTTGCCGCGCGCGGGCATCGTCCACCGCCTCGACAAGGACACCAGCGGCCTGCTGGTGGTGGCGCGCACGCTGGTGGCGCACAAGCGGCTGGTCGACGCGTTGCAGGCGCGCGCGGTGGAGCGCGAATACGAGGCGGTGGTCTGCGGCGTCATGACCGCGGGCGGGCGCATCGATGCGCCGATCGGCCGTCATCCCACCCAGCGCACCCGCATGGCGGTGCGCGAGCAGGGGCGGGCGGCGGTGAGCCATTATCGGGTGCTGGAGAGCTTCCGCGCCCATACCCGCGTACAGGTCCGGCTGGAATCCGGGCGCACGCACCAGATCCGCGTGCACATGGCGCATATCCGCCATCCGCTGGTCGGCGATCCGGTCTACGGCGGACGCCTGCGCCTGCCCGCCGGCGGCGATCCCGGGCTCGCCGAGGCCCTGCGCGGTTTCCGGCGCCAGGCGCTGCACGCGCGCCGGCTGGCGCTGGCGCATCCGGCGACGGGCGCCGGGATGGAATGGTCCGCGCCGCTGCCGGGCGACATGGAAGGGCTGCTCGCGGCCCTGCGCGCGGATATGTTGCAGTAGCGTGACGCTGTCATATTCGTGCAATATGGGCCGGCTACCCTGTCCGCATTGAAATAAAGATCGGATGAGCCCGGAATGATGCCCAGGTTGCTGCTGGTGGAAGACGAGGCGCCGGTGCGCGAGATGCTGAAGTTCGCCCTGGCGGACGAGGATTTCGAGATCCTCGAGGCGGCCGACGCCGGCGAGGGTTTCACCCTGATGCGCGGGCAGCGGCCGGATCTGATCCTGCTCGACTGGATGCTGCCCGGCATGAGCGGGGTGGAGTTCGCGCGCCGTCTGAGGAAGGATGCGGCGAACCGGGATATCCCGATCATCATGCTGACCGCGCGCGCGGAGGAAGACGACAAGGTGAAGGGGCTGCGGGAGGCGGACGACTATATCACCAAACCGTTTTCCACCCGCGAGCTCAAGGCCCGCATCCAGGCGGTGCTGCGTCGCAGCGGCCCGGGCGGGCAGCAGGAGCTGATCCGGATCGGCGCCCTGTGCCTGGATCCGGTCGGGCACAAGGTGACCGTGCAGGGCGAACCGCTCGACATCGGGCCGACGGAATTCCGGCTGCTGCATTTCTTCATGGCCCATCCGGAACGGGTGTACACCCGCGAGCAACTCCTGAATAATGTGTGGGGGCAGAACGTCTATGTCGAGGAGCGTACCGTCGACGTGCATATCCGCCGCCTGCGCAAGGCGCTGGCGGACTCCGGGCATGACCGCCATGTGCAGACGGTGCGTACGGTAGGGTACCGTTTTTCCACGCAGGTATAGGTTTGACCGATTACTGGCTGAAGGAATTGCGGCGTCTGGCGTTGATCCTGGCGGCCAGCCTGCTGGTGGGGACCGTATTCGAGCTGCCCGGCGGCGCCCTCGTCATCGGCCTGCTGATCTTTCTGGGCTGGCATCTGCTCAAGCTGCGCCACTTCGCGCGCTGGCTGGCCCATGGCTACGAGCCGGAGCCCGGTTTCTCCGACAACATCTGGAGCGAGCTCTATTACCAGGTCTATAAGCTGCGCGAGCGCGGCCGCAAGCGCGAGCGCAAGCTCAAGAACCTGGTCGAGCGCTACCGCCAGTCGGCGGCGGCCTTCCCGGACGCGGCCCTGGTGCTGCGGCGCGACAACTCCATCGAATGGATGAACGAGGCGGCCGCCACCCTGCTGGGGCTCAATCTGGTGCGCGACGTCGGCCAGCGCGTCGACAACCTGGTGCGGCAGCCCGACTTCGTCGACTACCTCCAGTCCGGCGAATACGCCGAGCCGATCACGCTGAAATCCCCCATCGACAACGCGGCGATCATGCAGATCTACATCGTGCCGTACGGCGACAATCAGCGCCTGCTGATCGCGCGCGACATCACCAAGCTGCACCGGCTCGAGGTGATGCGACGCGACTTCATCGCCAACGTCTCGCACGAGCTCAGCACGCCCCTGACCGTGATCGGCGGTTATCTCGAGAGCCTGGTCGGCAAGCCGCGCAAGCCCGAGCAGATCGAGCAGGCGCTGCGGCAGATGCAGCAGCAGACCGAGCGCATGCGCAATCTGGTCAACGACCTGCTGCAGATCTCCCGCCTCGAGATGAACGAGATCCAGGAAGAGGAGACGGACGTCAACGTCCCAGGCATGCTGCACGGGCTGCTGGCCGACGCCAGGATGCTCGGCGGCGAACGCCATCACGAGTTCGCCCTGGAGGTCGACGAGTCGGTCTGGCTGCACGGCGTCGGCCAGTATCTCTACAGCGCCTTCGCCAACTTGGTGCGCAACGCCGTGCAGTACACGCCGGGCGGCGGGCGCATCGTCATCCGCTGGTATGCCGCGGACGGGGGGGCGTGCTTCTCCGTGGAGGACAACGGCATCGGCATCCCGCCGCATCTGATCCCGCGGCTGACCGAGCGGTTCTACCGCGTCGACACCGGGCGTTCGCGTTCGGTGGGCGGCACCGGGCTCGGACTGTCCATCGTCAAGCACGTGCTGCGCAACCACCAGGCGGTGCTGGAGGTCAGAAGCACCCCGGGGCAGGGCAGCACCTTCCTCTGCCGCTTCCCCCCCTCCCGCGTGGTGCCGAAGCCGGGTGGGGCGGAGATGCGCCTAGTGAAATAGGCCGCGCGGCGGGGCCGCCCGCACGGCCGCCGTCCCGTGATCCGCCGTTCGCGGGGATTCCCCGCGGTGACGGACGGCGGTGGGGGCAGGCGCGCCCGCGGCGTTCTTTGCGTCCGGCCGCGCTGTCAAGAAACTGCAATATTCCGATCCTATGATGATTTCCTCGGCGCCGGCGCGGCCTATGCCGGGGATGAAAGCACGCTATACTACGCCATATTTCCCATTGCGGACGGATCAGACCGATATCCGCCGGAGGCACGTCATGGAAAGCATGTTCGGACACCATATCTCGGCCCAGTACAACGAGGAACTCGAGGATCTGCGCAATCGCGTGCTCAATATGGGCGGGCTGGTCGAGCAGCAGATCGCCGATGCCGTGACCGCGCTGGTCGAGGGCGACGGCGAGCGCTGCGAGATGGTGATCAACCGCGACGTCAACGTCAATTCGATGGAGGTCGAGATCGACGAGGAGTGCACGCGCGTACTGGCGCGGCGGCAGCCCGCGGCCGGCGACCTGCGCCTGATCGTCGCGATCATCAAGACCATCACGGATCTCGAACGCATCGGCGACCAGGCGGAGAAGGTCGCCCGTATCGGTCTGCACCTGATGGAAATGGAGCGGCCCAAGAACCGCTACATGGAGATCTACAATCTGGGCGAGCACGTGCGCCAGATGATGCATCATACCCTCGACGTGTTCGCCCGCCTGGACCCCGAGGCCGCGCTGCAGGTGACGCGCGAGGACAAGAACATCGACAACGAGTACGAGGGCGTCATGCGCCAGATGGTCACCTACATGATGGAGGACCCGCGCACCATCCGCCGTTCGCTCGACGTCATGTGGTCGCTGCGCGCGCTGGAGCGCATCGGCGACCACTCGAAGAATATCTGCGAGTATGTGATCTACCTGGTGAACGGCAAGGACGTGCGCCACCTCAGCCTGGAGCAGATGGAGAGCGCCGTGCGCGCCCGCCAGACGCGCGCGGGCGCCGCCAAATCACCGTAGCGCCCGGTTATATCTCCGCTAGGTCCGGTGCGCGGCGGAGCCGGGCGGGCATGTCGCCGCCCGCGGGGAATCCCGTGCGCCTGTGGCCGTTCTTTCTGCGCGGCCGCCTGGGACGAAGCCTCGGCCGGGCCGGTGACGGCGGCCGCACGCCGTCCGTCCGCGCGGCCCGATATCATTGATCTTCCCGGACAAGGGCTTAGCCGGCGCGCGGGCGGACGGGCTGTGCGCGGGGTCCGCCCGGTCCGTCATCAAACCGACGCTTGCCTTGCAAGAAACGGCCGATTCTTGCACACTTAGCCGTGGACTGCTTCCGACGACCCCGTCGCTGACTCGCAAACGGATTGCCATCTGATTCATGACCGCCGCCCGGGACTGGCAGGCTGCGGTATAGCGGTAATTTCCCCCTCATGCCCGCCTTGGGGACAAGTTACCGTGCCGTCCGTGCGCAGAGTCGTCACCGTGGAAGCCAAGGCAACGGGGCTGCCGTTTTCAGGCCGGAACGTTTATGTCTTTAAATAGCTATCAGTACATCATGCCGCGCGGCGTGAACGCCGAGGGTTTGGCGGAAATCCTGCACGGCCACGGTCTGCGACTCGAACTGCAACCTTCCGTCGCGACCGAGCGGGAATTCTACGACACCTTCGATTGGCGCCTGTACGCCGCCGGCCTCGTGTTCTTCATCGATCGTTCCCGCGACGGCACCCGCCTGCATCTGCGCGCGCTCGCCGATGGCCTCGATATCGTCAGCGTGGCGGCGAAGGAGGTCCCGGGCTTCGCCCATGAGCTGCCCGCCGGGGTGTTGCGCGATCGCCTGCTTCCCCTGGCGGAGTCGCGGCGCCTGCTCGGCATCGCATCGCTCAAGTGCTCGAGCCGCTGCTTCAAGGTGCTGGACGAGGAGAACAAGACGGTGGCGCGCGTGCTCATCGAGCGGCACGGCGTGGTGACCGGCGAGGGCGCGCGCCGGCTCGGTCTCGGCGAGCGTCTGGTGGTGGCGCCGGTGCGCGGCTATTCCGAACCCCTGCAGCAGTTGCGCGCGCTGTTCGAACATGAACTGGGGCTGGTGCGCCTGAACGGCGCCGCCCTGGAGGAGGCCCTGGCCGCGCTCGGCCGCCATCCGCTCGATTATTCCTCGAAGCTGCGCGTGCCGCTGCCGGCCGGCGTCACGGCGGGAGAGGCCGCGCGCCGCCTCCTCGCCGCCCTGCTGAACGCCGTCGAATCCAACGAGGACGGCGTGCGCCAGGATCTCGATCCCGAATTTCTGCACGATCTGCGCGTCGCGGTGCGCCGCACCCGCGCGCTGCTGGGCCAGATGAAAGAGGCGCTGCCGCGCTCCTGCGCGCACTATCGCCAGGAGTTCGCCTGGATCGGGCGTTCGACCGGCGCGGTGCGCGATCTCGATGTGCAGATGCTCGCCTTTCCCGCCCATGCCGCCGCGCTCGGCCCGGGCGGCCTGGGAGATCTCGAACCGCTGCGCGAGGTGATGCGGGCCCAGCGCAGCCGCGAGCGCTGCGACCTGCTCGAAACCCTCGCCGCGCCGCGTTACCGCCGCCTCAAGAAGGACTGGCGCGCGCTGCTGGAGAACGGGGACGCTGCGGTCTGGGTCGCGACCGACGAGGCGCGCCGGCCCGCGCTCGAGTCGGCCTCCGCTATGATCGAGCATCGCTATCACAAGGTTTTCAGGGCGGGTGTCGGCCTGACGCCGGAGTCGGCCGACACGGATATGCACCGGCTGCGTATGCAATGCAAGAAGCTGCGCTATCTGCTGGAATTCTTCGCACCCCTGTTCCCGCGCGACGATATCAAGTCGCTGGTCAGGCCGCTGAAGGCCCTGCAGGACAATCTGGGGGAATTCCAGGATCTCGGCGTCCTGCTGGAGGCGCTGCCCGGCTATGCGGAGCGGTTGAACGGCGGCGAACGGGCCAATCGCGCCCGTGTCGCGCTGGGGCTCCTGATGGAGCGCCTGCGCCTGCGCAAGGAACTGGTGCGCGCCGAATTCGCCGCGGTATGGGCCAGGTTCGCCCATCAGCAGCACCAGAATCGCTTCAACAGGTTATTCGGTTCGGACTGACTTAGGGAGACTCGATGAAGGTAATCGCCTGTTACAACATCAAGGGCGGGGTGGGCAAGACGGCCTCCACGGTGAATCTGTCGTATCTGGCGGCGCGGGAGGGTTTCCGCACCCTGGTATGGGATCTCGACCCGCAGGGGGCCTCGAGCTTCTATTTCCGCATCCGTTCCACGGTGGGACAGGGCGCCGCCGGGCTGGTGCGCGACGAATTCGAACTCGACAAGGTGATCAAGGGCACCGACTACGAGAACCTGGACCTGGTGCCGGCGGATTTCTCCTATCGCAATATGGACCTGTTCCTGGACGGCGAGAAAAAACCGAAGCAGCGGGTGGAAAAACTGCTGAAGCCGCTCGCGGAGCGCTATGACTACGTCTTTCTCGATTGTCCGCCGGGCATTTCCCTGCTGTCGGAGAACGTCTTCATGGCGGCCGACGTGCTGCTGGTGCCGCTGATCCCCACCACGCTGTCGCTGCGCACGCTGGACCAGTTACTGCAGTTCTGCCAGCAGGAGGGCCTGAACGATTTCAGCGTCCTGCCGTTCTTCACCATGGTCGACGCGCGCAAGGTGCTGCATCGGCGCATCGTCGAGGAACTGCCCAAGCGCATGCCGAACGTCCTGACCAATCATATCCCGTACAGTAGCGAGATCGAGCAGATGGGCCTGCGCCGGGCGCCCGTGAACATCTTCGCCGGCCACAGCCGCCCTGCGCAGTGCTATGAGGACCTCTGGTGGGAGATCAAGGTCCGGCTCGAATGGCTCTGATGCCGGGGACAGATTTATTTTTGCAAAATAATCCGAATTTACTAAGCTTTATGGCGTAAAAATAAATCTGTCCCCATTTTTTCCGGGAGGTGCGGGCATGGCGACGCGGACACTGCTCATCCTGCGTCATGCCAAGTCGGAGCGCGACGCGGCCGTCGATGATTTTACGCGCCCGCTTTCGGCGCGCGGACGGCGGGATGCGCCGCGCATGGCGCGCTGGATCGCGGCCCGCGGCCTGGCGCCGGATCTCGTGTTGAGCTCGACCGCACGCCGGGCGCGCGAGACCACCGAGGCGGTGGCGGAGGTCCTCGCCATCCCGACGGGGCATATCCATTACGACGACCGCCTCTATCTGGCTGGATGCGAGACCCTGCTGGCGGTGCTGCGCGGATGCCCGAGCCGGGCCGGCACGCTGCTGCTGGTCGGGCACAATCCCGGACTGGAGGAACTGCTCGAGTACCTCTGCGCCGAACCGCCCCCGCGCAACGACGCGGGCAAGCTTCTCACCGCCGGCGCGCTGGCCCGCTTGACGGTGCGACAGGGCTGGAAGGGTCTCGCGCCGCATGACGCGGACCTCGTCGAACTGGTGCGGCCGCGGGAGCTGGGGGGCGGGGCTGAGGACTAAGGGCTTAGGACTAAGGACTAAGGACTAAGGACTGAGGAGTGAGGAGTGAGGAGTTAGGGGTGGGTGATGAGTAATGGGTGATGGGTGATTCAAAAAAACGGTTGACACGCTGTTCCGGTCGGAACAGCCTTTCTGCCTTCACCCGTCACCCTTCACCCGTCACCCTTCACCCTTCACCCTTCACCCTTCACCCTTCACCCTTCACCCTTCACCCT
>JADLCS010000047.1 GCA_020847075.1 Gammaproteobacteria bacterium | reverse complement strand
CGGCGGTCTCGAATGCCAGGGGTGAAGACGCCGGGGGTCTATATTCCCGTCTGGCCGGCGCGCGGTCAACCGACGCGGGGCGCGCGGGTCGACGGTGTCTTCTCGGGGGCGCGGCGGCGCTTGACAGTCGCGGGGATCGCTTATATTTTACCTTCAAGTTAAATAAAGCCCGGACGGCGCCTATGCCCCCTTCCAGCGATGCCCTCGGCGCGACCTTTGCCGCGCTCGCCGACCCGACCCGCCGCGCGATCCTGGCGCGGCTCGCCTCCGGCGAGGCCTCTGTCACCGAACTCGCCGAACCCTTCGATATGACGCTGCCCGCCGTGACCAAGCACCTCAAGGTGCTGGAGCGCGCCGGCCTGATCCGGCGCGGCCGCGCGGCGCAATGGCGGCCGTGCCGGCTCGAGGCGAAACCGCTGGCAGAGGTGGCGGACTGGGTGGCGCAATACCGCCGGTTCTGGGAGCAGCGCCTGGACCGCCTCGAGGAATACCTGCGCGAGGTTCAGGCGAAGGAGAAGAAGCATGCCCGCAAGAAAGGATGAAGCCGCCGGTTCCGACCGCGAGATCGTCATCACGCGCGTGATCGACGCGCCGCGCGAACTCGTCTGGCGGGCGATGACCGATCCCGCGCAGGTGGCACACTGGTGGGGGCCGAACGGTTTCACGACGACGATCGAGAAGATGGATTTCCGCGTCGGCGGGGTGTGGAAGCACGTGATGCACGGCCCGGACGGCACGGATTATCCCAACAGCAGCGTGTTCCGCGAGATCGTGGAACCGGAACGCGTAGTATATTCCCACGGCGGCGGCAAGGAGGGCGGTCCCGGCGCGCACTTCGTCGCGAGCTGGACCTTCGAGGCGCTGGGCGACAAGACGCGGCTCACGCTGCGCATGGTCTTCGATACGCCGGCGGAACGCGATCTGGTCATCGCGCAGTACGACGCCGTGGAAGGCGGCCGGCAGACGCTGGGGCGCCTGGCGGCCTATCTGGCGCGGATGGCGGCTTCAGGCGGCTCCGCATGATGACGAAACCCGGAGAGATCGCATGAGCGACGTGCTCGAAAACAGGAAGCGCTGGTGGGCGCTGCTCGTCCTCTGCCTGGGCGATCTGATGATCGTGCTGGACATGACCATCGTGAACGTCGCGCTGCCGTCGATCCGGGAGCATCTGGGTTTTTCCGAGACCGCGCTGGTGTGGGTCGTCAACGCCTACCTGCTCACCTTCGGCGGTTTCCTGCTGCTGGGCGGGCGGCTCGGCGATCTGTACGGTTACCGCCGGCTGTTTCTGTGCGGGATCGTGTTCTTCACGCTGGCCTCGCTCGCCTGCGGACTGGCCGGTTCCCGGGAGGCGCTCATCGCCGCGCGGGCGCTCCAGGGGCTGGGCGGCGCGGTGGTCTCGGCGGTCGCGCTTTCGCTGATCATCAGCCTGTTCACCGAGCCGGGCGAGCGCGCGAAGGCGATGGGCGTCTTCGGCTTCGTCATGGCCGGCGGCGGCAGCATCGGCGTCCTGCTCGGCGGCGTGCTCACGAATGCCCTGGACTGGCACTGGATCTTCCTGGTCAACATCCCCGTCGGGATCGCGGTGTTCGCGCTGTGCCTGCGGCTGATCCCGGCCGACCGCCCGACGGCCGCCGGCGCGCGCCTCGACGTGGCCGGCGCGGTGACGGTGACCGCCGCGCTGATGCTCGCGGTCTACGCCATCGTCAACGGCAACGAGGTCGGCTGGACCTCCGCGCGGACGCTGGGCATGCTCGCCGCCGCCGTGCTGCTGCTGGCGCTGGTCCTGTGGATCGAGGCGAGGGTACGTTCCCCGCTCATGCCGCTCGGCCTGTTCCGCCTGCGCAATGTCGCCACCGCGAACGTCGTCGGCGTGCTGTGGGCGGCGGCCATGTTCGCCTGGTTCTTCGTCTCCGCGCTGTACATGCAGCTCGTGCTCGGCTACAGCCCGCTGCAGGTCGGGCTCGCCTTCCTGCCGTCCAACCTGATCATGGCCGCGTTCTCGCTCGGCCTGTCCGCGAAGATGGTGATGCGCTTCGGCATCCGCCTGCCGCTCGCGATCGGCCTGGGGGTGGCCGCGCTCGGGCTGGCGCTGTTCGCGTTCGCGCCGGTCCATGGCGAGTTCCTGCCTCACGTCCTGCCCGGCATGCTGCTGCTCGGGCTCGGCGCCGGCATGGCGTTCAACCCGGTGCTGTTCGCCGCCATGAACGACGTGCCGCCCGACGAGGCGGGCCTGGCCTCCGGCGTGGTCAACACGGCCTTCATGATGGGCGGCGCGCTCGGCCTCGCGGTACTGATCAGCCTGTCTGCTGCCCGCACGGAGGGCCTGCTCGCGGCCGGCGCGGACGCGCTGACGGCGCTCAACGGCGGCTATCATCTCGCCTTCGCCTTCGGCGCCGCCTTCGCGGCCGGGGCGGCGATGCTCGGTCTGGCGCTGTTACGCCCCGGCGGAGTGAAAGGTCCCGCGCAGGAGGCCGCTACCGAGATTCCGTGAGCGGTGGCCGGAGGAAAACCGGGGACAGACCACGGTTTTTCCGGCCTGATACGACAGGAAGTTACCCGGTGTCTTGACGAAACCGTGGTCTGTCCCCGGTTTTCTTGAAGGCGGGGGAACGGACAGATTTCCCAATCCGTCCCCGGTTTTGAATCCCGGTACGTAGCCCGGATGCCTCACGTAGGTTGGGCTGAATGCAATGAAGCCCAACGCTGGCAAGAGGTCGACGTTGGGCCTCGCGTTGCTCAGCCCAACCTACACTCGCTGTTCATCCCCCGGATTATGCCGTGCTCCATCCAAGCGGCGATATGGATCATTTCATTCGGTTTCTGTCGATTGAGGGGCGTCTTTCCCTAAGCCGAATAATTTCAGGACATTGTCTATGGGTGTGACCGCCGCCAGTCTCACGCTGTAGTCGTCGGGGCCGCTGCCCGAGTTGACGTTGACGCCGAAGTGCCAGGGCAGCGATTTGGTTATTCTCACGTCGATATCGGTGATGAATCGGTTGGCGTTATGTCGCGCGGCGTATTCTTCGTACCATCCATATGCGAATTGGGCCGTTATTGCAGGCTCTGCTTCTGATTGAGAGCCGCGTGGATATCTGGGATTGCTCTTTGAACGGCTAATGTCAATCAGTCTGTCAATTGGATCGAATTCGTTGAAATAACGATAAACAATCCCGGTCCTCGCGTACTTGCTCACCATGTTCCCATCGGAATCTTTCTTGTCCCTGGAGACGAAGCCCAGCCTCGGGAATTCGATGGCCAGCGATGAGCCGGGATAGAATACGAAACTGCTGGGCGCCCAGTCGCAATAAAACGATACGTCCAGGGATCGGCTGATGTCGTTGAACTTGCTTGGGAGATCCGGAGCGCCCCCGTCGTCTTTTATGGCGCCCGCGCCCATCATGACGATATCGAAGCCGAAGGTTCTCTCGTCACCTGCTTCTCCTCGATTGTCTATATCTTGATCATTATCATCGTACCACCGGGCCACCGACCTGACCGCAACGTAGGGTTTCGATGTGCGCAAGCCCCGGTTCTCTCCATCGTCCGAATAGTCGGGCAGCATCTGGATACCGAACCAGGCCTTGGTTGCCCACAGGTCTTTTTCATTATTATTGGACTCCGATGATGCGGGAGTGCTGTTGTCATTCTGGGCGTCTGTTGTCGTGGAGTCTGTCGGGCTCGGTGATTGCTCGGTGCTGGCTTGATCCTCCGCATAAGACAGGGAAGGGGCGGCTAATAAGCTTGAAATGATAAGAGCGGCAATGCTGGATTTCGACATGACTCCCTCTCTAAAAAGTTATCTGGTTTTTATGTTTTATTCTTATGGAGATTCTGTAGAAAGATTTTGTTGAACGTAGATTTCTCCCGGAGAAGACGGTGCTCGGTTTTTCCATGCCAGAAACGGCCGAAGGAATGGGCTGTTGATGCTCCGAAAAAGATCTTCGTCGTACAGATCGAGCTTCAGGGGGTGAACTTCCCCATACTCTTTGTGTTTTGCGGTGCCTATGTAATGACGCCAGCCAAAAGAACTGAAAAACTCAACTAAATGGTCATTGCAATCTATATAGTTGAATCGAATGCCGCGCCATAACCCAAATGTATAAGCAGCGATACATAGCTTTAAAGCTAGTGTGCTTCTCCTAAGATCTTTTGAAATCATCAGGCGAGTTGCGATTGATGAATTACCACTTGTGAAGCCGGCTTGTTCGTTAATGCGGTAGAAATCAGAATAAAATGGTATAGGTCCGTGGGACGTGAAGTTTAGTCTCATCGTTCCAGACAGCATGCCTGCTTTAAAAGCCAGCAAGTTGTAACCATTTTCATCTAGTGCATCGGTGACGCGCTTGTTAACATGGTCCGCATCATGCTGGACCCGATGCATCTCCTCGACGTAGATCGAGTAGCGGAAACGGTATAGCTGTTCCAGCTCCTCCTGGTTGGCGGCGAGTCGGATTTCGAACATGAAGCCTCCGGGTATTGTTATTTTTCTCGAAGGGCCTTCCGTGTGTGTTCGAGATTCGGGTGTTCAGGCGACGTCCTGTGCCGATTCCTGTAGGCCTGCCTGATGAGAGGAGTAGCGCGCGGCCTCCAGCGTATCGATGCCCCAGTCGTCGGGACGGTCCGCGTGCTCGAAGGCAGACTGGAGCATGTCGGCGTAGAGTTTCCCCGTGCCGCGCAGGGTGTAGAGCACGGCTTGCAGATCGAAATCCGTCATCACCAGCCCCGTGACGTATTTCTCCATCATGCGGTTGTGATAGACGTCCACGCTGGTGTGTTCCGCCAGAAAGGTCATCGCCTCTCGGGGAATGCCTGCCTTTTCGAGCAGGTTCATATAGCCGGCGCCACTGGAGGTGGGCAGGAACTCCAGGAAAAAGAGGTAGCCCAGATATCCGATCGGATTGCGGTTGTAGATCTGATAAAACACGAAGGCATTGAGAGCCACGGTAGCCGGTAGCGGATTCTCGATGCGTACCCGGTCGATGTTCTCGCCGAGGGTTTTCAGGTCGTTGAGTGCCAGCTCATCGTGACCGATCTCGGAGATCGCGTGCTTGTAGAACATGCGCACGAATTTTCGATCCGACCCTTGGAAGTAGACCGTGGCGAGTGACTGGATCTGAGGATTGTCTTTGGTGTAGTGGTAGGTCTGGCGTAGATAGGATTTGTAGTGATCGACGGTGAGTTTCCCCGTCAGGATGCGCTGCATGGCGGGTGACCGCTCGAATGCCCGCAACACGCGATCGAACTCCGCCTTGATGACAGCCATCTGGTCCATGGGCCGCACCTCTTTGTTGATTGTTCTTGTCGGAGTGGCGCCATCATCGACGGATGGTCAGCCGGTCGAAACAAAGTTTGGGTTCGATTCTAGAGCGCCGGGGGGGGGGG
>JADLCS010000046.1 GCA_020847075.1 Gammaproteobacteria bacterium | reverse complement strand
TGATGTCATGGCAAACTCGTCGATTCAGGAATCCAGCGCCCGTTCCAGGCGCGCGCACACGGTCCGCAGGATCTCGACCCGGGCATAGTGCTTGTCTTCGGCCGGCACCAGATGCCAGGGCGCATCGGCGCTGCCGGTATGGGCCACCATGTCGTCGACCGCCGCGAGATAGGCCGGGCGCTTGTCACGGTTGCGCCAGTCCTCGTCGCTCAGCTTGTACCGCTTCCACGGCAGCCTGCCACGCGCCTCGAAACGGCGCAACTGTTCCTCCGCGCTGATATGCAGCCAGAACTTCAGCAGCACGACGCCGTGCCCGACCAGGCGCTCCTCGAAGTCGTTGATCTCCTCGTAGGCGCGCGCCCACTCCGCCTCCGACGCGTAACCCTCCACCCGCTCGACCAGCACGCGGCCGTACCAGGAGCGATCGTACAGGGTCATGTAACCGGCACGCGGGACATGGCGCCAGAACCGCCACAGATAATGATGGGCGCGCTCCTCGTCGGTGGGCGCCGCGATCGGGATCACCTGATACAGGCGCGCGTCGACGGCGGCGGTGAGGCGCTGGATGGCCCCGCCCTTCCCCGCCGCGTCCCAGCCCTCGAACACGAGCACGCAGGAGCGGCGGGCATCGTAGGCGCGCCAGGAGAGACGGGTGAGTCGTTCGCGGCAGCGCTTCATCTCGCGCTTGTACTCCGCGTCCGCGAGCCCGGCCGTGAGGTCGACGCGGTCGAGCACGGTCGTTCGCCTGGGTGGCGCCGGCGCGGGCAGTGCCGCCGGGGCGGCGGCCGCGGGGCGGCTCAGGCGCTCCTCCATCCGCGCGCGCAGGACATCGCCGGCGCGCAGGTCACGGTAATGGGGGTCCTCGGCGTCGATCAGCCGCCACGGGCAGGCGCCGGTGTCGGTATGGCGGATCATGCGCTCGGCCGCGCGCAGAAAGGTCTCGTACTGCTTGCGCGTATCGCCCTCGCCCGCCACGCCCGCGATGTGGCGCTGCACCTCGCGGCGTTTTTTCAGGCGCTGCGCGTGCGCCTCGCGCGGCAGATGGAACCACAGCTTGATGATCAGCATGCCATCCAGGCTCAGCATGCGTTCGAGCTCGACGATACGGGCCGCCTCGCGCTCGAGCTCCACCTCGCCCGTCTCGCCGCGGACGTGGCGATAGAGGGGGTCCCAGTACCAGCCGCCGAACATGACGGCGATGGAACCGCGCGGCGGCAGGCGTTGCCAGAAACGCCATGCGGCGGGACGTTCGCGCTCCTCGTCGGTGGCGTCCCAGAAGGCGTGCGTGCGCACGCCGCGGGTGTCGAACCATTTGTGCAGGCGCTGCACCACCTCGCCCTTGCCCCCGCCCTCCGCGCCGGCGACGATGATCAGCGTCGCCACCCCCGCCTCGCGCAGAGCGAGCTGGGCCTTCAGCAGCGCAGTCCACAGCCCGGGTTCGCGCGCCTTGAATTCCTCTTTGGATACCTTCTGTCCGAGTTCGACGGCCTCAAACATCGGCGGTTCATCCCTCTGCATGGGGACGGATTTTCGAATCCGTCCCCCTCCGGTTTCAGAGGTAATCGATGTGCGACACATCCGCCATGAAGTGACGATAGTCGCAGGTCAGCTCCTCTCCGACCTGGATGTCGCGCGTGGCCCAACCCTTGCCGACCTCGTTGAAATCGACGTTGGGCGTGCGCGAATGATTCATGTACTTGCCCATGGTGGACTCGTAGTACAGCTTGCCGCCGGTTTCGGGCTGGTACAGATGGATCTCGATCTCCTCCCGGCTGGACGGGGGCAGCGCCTCGAACTCCTCCTCGCTGAGCACGATGTCGAAGATCGGATTGAATTCCCACACCCGGGTGCCCTTGGGGATGAACTCCCGGGCGAATACGCCGAAACCGTGAATCGGGCTCTTTTCGAGATAGGTCGGTACGATCAGCATGGGTCTCCTCGTGAACGGCTGATGACACAATCGGCGTCATTGTGGCAGCGTCGCGCCCGCTTGTGAAGCGGTTCCGGGCGCGCTTGACAACGATCCGGCGACGTCGATATATAGCGCGCCATGTCCCAGCGTTATTCCAAGGATCCCCGCGTCGATACCTCCCTGCGGCACTCGATCAAGGACGGGGTGTCCTATTCGGTGATGACGGGCGCCGGGGAGAGCTACTTCGCGGCCTTCGCCCTCTACCTCAAGGCGGGCACGGCGCAGATCGGCCTGCTCGCCAGCCTGCCCCCGCTGCTCGCCTCCTTCGCGCAACTGCTCTCCTCCTGGCTCGGGCGCCGCTGGGGACGGCGCAAGGACATCATCGTGCTGGGCGCCACCGTGCAGGGGGTGACGCTGCTGCCGCTGGCGCTACTGCCCCTGCTGTTTCCGGACCACGCGCTGCCCATCCTGGTGGCCTGCGCCGTCGTCTATTTCGCCGGCGCGAACCTGGCCGTGCCGCAGTGGGGCAGCCTGATGGGCGACCTGGTGCCGGAACGCCGGCGCGGCCGCTATTTCGCCCGCCGCACCCGCTTGTGCAGTATCGCCTCTTTCTGCGGGCTGATCGCCGCCGGGGTGATGCTGGACTTGTTCGACCGCAACGGCTGGACGGTGGCGGGCTATCTGCTCATCTTCGGCATCGCCGCCGCGGCGCGCGCGGTCTCGATCTGGCACCTGTGGCAGATGCACGACCCGCCCGGTCACGTGGCCGCGCTCGAGTCGCCCTTCGGTCTCGGCTTCTGGCGCCGCGTCCGCGGCTCGGCCTTCGCGCGCTTCTCGGCCTTCTTCGCCGCCACCTCCTTCGCGGTCAGCATCTCCTCGCCGTTCTTCGTGGTATACCAGTTGCGCGACCTCGAATTCAGCTACCTGGAATACACCGTCAGCATCGCCGTGGTGGTGCTCGCGCAGTTCCTGACCCTGAACCGCTGGGGCCGCATCAGCGACGCCTTCGGCAACCGCTTCATCCTGGTGGCAACCGGCCTCATCATCCCGTTCCTGCCCGCCATGTGGCTGGTCTCGACCAATTATCTGTACATCCTGCTGCTGCAGGCGCTCGGCGGACTGGTCTGGGCCGGCTTCTCGCTCAGCGCCGGCAATTATCTCTATGACCTGATCCCCGGCGACAAGCGCGCGATGTACCTCGCCTTCCACAACGTGCTGGCGAGCGTCGCCGTGTTCTGCGGGGCGATGTTCGGCGCCTACCTCGGCACGCACCTGCCGCGCGAAGCCCTGCTGTTCGGGGCGCACGTCGAGTGGCTCACGGTGCTCTACGGGGTGTTCCTGGTCTCGAGTCTCACGCGCCTGCTGGTCGCCGCGCTGTTTCTGCCGCGGCTGAAGGAGATGCGCGCGGCGCGGCCGGCCTCGGTGGGTGGGGTGATCTTCCGGGTCGCGCGCCTGCAACCGCTGTCGGAACTGATCTTCGACATCATCAGCCCGCGCCGCCGGCGGAAACCGCCGGCGATCCCGGAACGACAGAAGGACGGGGATTAGTTAAGAAAAGGGGTCAGACCCCAAAAGAAGGGGTCTGACCCCTTTTCTAACTGGCCTCGCGCGAGGTGCGCTTGCGTTCGTGTTCCTTGAGCTGCTTCTTGCGCAGGCGGATGTGGTTGGGAGTGACCTCGACCAGTTCGTCGTCGTCGATGAACTCCAGCGCCTGCTCCAACGACATGCGGATCGGCGGGGTCAGGATGAGGTTTTCGTCCGAGCCGGCGGCGCGGATATTGGTGAGCTGCTTGGCCTTGAGCGGATTCACCACCAGGTCGTTGTCGCGCGAGTGGATGCCGACGATCATGCCCTCGTACACCATGTCGCCGTGGCCGATGAACAGCCGGCCGCGCTCCTGCAGATTGAACAGGGCGTAGGCGAGCGCCTTGCCCGGCCCGTTGGCGATCAGCACTCCGTTGATGCGCTGACCGAATTGCCCGGCCTTCATCGGGCCGTAGTGATCGAACACGTGGTAGAGCAGCCCGGTGCCCTGGGTGGCGGTGAGGAACTCGGTGCGGAAGCCGATCAGGCCGCGCGCCGGCACGATGTAGTCAATGCGCACGCGGCCCTTGCCGTCCGGCACCATGTTGCGCAGCTCCGCGCCGCGCGAACCGAGCTTCTCCATCACGCCGCCCTGGTGCTGCTCCTCGACATCCACGGTGAGCTGCTCGAACGGCTCCTGCTTGACGCCGTCGATCTCGCGCACGATGACCTCGGGGCGCGACACGCCGAGCTCGTAGCCCTCGCGCCGCATGTTCTCGATCAGGATGGACAGGTGCAGCTCGCCGCGGCCGGAGACCTTGAACTTGTCCGGGTCGCCGGTGTCCTCGACGCGCAGCGCGACGTTGTGGATCAGTTCCTTCTGCAGGCGCTCGCGGATCTGGCGCGAGGTGACGTACTTGCCGTCCTGACCGGCGAAGGGCGAGTTGTTGACCTGGAAGGTCATGCTCACGGTGGGCTCGTCCACGCTGAGCGGGGCGAGCGCCTCGACCGCATTGGGGTCGCACAGGGTGTCGGAGATGCGCAGGCCCTCGATGCCGGTGAAGGCGATGATGTCGCCCGCCTGCGCCTCCGGCACCTCCTTGCGTTCCAGGCCGAGGAAGCCCAGCACCTGCAGCACGCGCGCGTTGCGGCGCGCGCCGTCGATGTCCACCACCACCACCGGCGTGTTGGTCTTGATGCGCCCGCGCACGATGCGGCCGATGCCGATGACGCCGACGTAGCTGTTGTAGTCGAGCGAGCTGACCTGCAACTGCAGCGGGCCGTTGGGATCGACCTCCGGCGGCGCGACGCGGTCGATGACGGTCTGGAACAACGGATCCATATTGCCGGAACGCACGTCGGGCTCGAGGCCGGCGTAGCCGTTGAGCGCCGAGGCGTAGATGACCGGGAAGTCGAGCTGCTCGTCGGTCGCGCCGAGGCGGTCGAACAGGTCGAAGGTCTGGTTCAGTACCCAGTCCGGGCGCGCTCCGGGGCGGTCGATCTTGTTGATCACCACGATCGGATGCAGGCCGCGCGCGAAGGCCTTCTGGGTCACGAAGCGGGTCTGCGGCATCGGGCCGTCGACGGCGTCGACCAGCAGCAGCACGGAATCCACCATCGACAGCACGCGCTCGACCTCGCCGCCGAAGTCGGCGTGGCCAGGGGTGTCGACGATGTTGATGCGGTAGCCGTTCCATTCGATGGCGGTATTCTTCGCCAGGATGGTGATGCCGCGCTCCATCTCGATGTCATTGGAATCCATCACGCGCTCCTGCACCTCGCCGCGCGACTTGAGCGTGCCGGACTGTTGCAGGAGCTTGTCCACCAGGGTGGTCTTGCCATGGTCGACGTGGGCGATGATGGCGATATTGCGAATTTTCTCGATCACGGAGGGGTCTCGGGTAAATGAAAACGCGCCATTGTACAGGAATTGCAGGGGTTTTGTATGCAGACCGGCGACCCGCCGGGAATGGGCGGCCACCCCCGCGCGGTAGGAAGATTGACGCCCCGCATGAGAAATGGCGTAAAATCGCGGCATGAGCCCGTGGCTCCGCCCGGCCGCGGAGGATCAACGAACCTCCCGGCGGACGGACACGCCCTCAGCCACCATCGACGCATGACTTATCCTTTAAGGAGTCGAGACCATGACCCATAAGACCCTCGCCGCCGGCCTGCTCGGCGCCCTGTTCATGACCGCCTGGCCGCTCGCCGCCAGCGCACACACCCACCTGGAGAAATCCGATCCCGCCGACAAGGCCACCCTGACGACGGCGCCGTCATCGGTGCAATTGTGGTTCTCCGACAAGGTGGCGGCGGAATGGAGCAAGATCGTGGTCACCGACGGCGCCGGCCAGCGCGTCGATCAGGAAAAGGTCACCGCGGACGAGGCCGAGCCCGAGCATATCCGGGTCGATCTGAAACCCCTCGCCCCGGGCGACTACAAGGTGGACTGGAACGTGATCTCCGGCGACGGCCACCGCGTCAAGGGAAGCTTCTCCTTCAGCGTGCAGTAGCGACCGCGCCGCCTTGACGTTCGACCTGCTCCCGTTCGCGATCACTGCCCTGGACCGCGCCGCGCTGGCGCTGGTGATCGGCACGGCGGCGACGTGGCTGTACCTGCTGCCGGCGGGGCACGGAGACGAAGAGACGACCCGCGCACCGCTGCCGGTGCTGTTCCTCGCCCTGGCGCTGCTCGCCCTCACCGGGGCGGGCGATCTGCTGGCGCGCACCGCGGCGCTGGCGGACGTCGGGCTCGACGCGGCCTGGCCGTATCTCGGTCGCGTGCTCACGCACAGTGATTACGGCGCCTTCTGGCTCCTGCGGGCGGGGGCCTGGGTGGCGCTGTGCATGCTCGCCCTGCGGATCGCGCGCCGTGGCGCGGGCCGCCCCGCGGCCTGGGGCACGGCGGCCGGCGCCGTGGCGATCATCTTCGCGGCCAGCGCCACCGGCCACGCGGGCGACGACGGCGCGCTGACCCTGCCCAATCTGGTCAATGTCCTGCACGTCACCGCCGTCGGGCTGTGGGGCGGCACGGTGCTCGTCTATGCCCTGCGTCTGCTCCCCCGTCTGCGGCGGCCCGGCCTCCCGGCCCGGGCCCTGGCGCTCAGCGCCACGCGCCTGTCCACGCTCGCCGGCGCGGCGCTGGCCGCGGTGCTGGCGAGCGGGATCTACACGGCCTGGCGCCAGTTGCCGGACTGGTCGTCGCTGTGGGAGAGCGATTACGGGCGCGTCCTGCTGCTGAAGCTGACGGCGGTCGGCGTGATGATGGCGATCGGGGCCTGGAACCGTTTCCTGATCGTGCCCGCGATCGAGGCCGGGGCGCGGTCCGCGGGACCGGCGGCGGACGCAGGCCCCGCGCTCCGCTTCCTGCGCGTGTTGCGCGTCGACGCGGCGGCGTTCCTGCTGGCGCTGGCCGGCGCGGCGCTGCTGGGCATGCAGATGCCCCCGGGGCACTGAGTCACGCCGCAGACAGGCCGCAAACAAAAAGCCCCCGCCTTGCGGGCGGGGGCTTTTTAAAGGATTACAACTAACACGTCTTAATTATTATTTTTCGACCTTGACCTGCGTCGCCTGCAATCCCTTGGGTCCTTTCTCCACCTCGTAGCTCACCGACTGACCTTCGGAGAGGGTGCGGAATCCGTCACCGACAATCGCGGAAAAATGCACGAACACGTCCGCGCTACCGTCAGACGGCGTAATGAAGCCGAAACCTTTGGCCTCGTTGAACCACTTCACTGTACCTGTAGCCATGCAAATATCCCCTATCACTATCAACCATATAATTTACAAATCATACGAGGCAGTTGGCAGAAGGATCACGAGAATGTGTCTCTGAAACGAACCTGAATGAGATGTAATGCCGGGCAGTATAACCCTTTTATTATTTGTAGCACTACCGAATATATACGATACCCACAGCTAGGACAAACACTCGAGGACAAAAAAATCCGGCATCCGGTGGGCGCGCGGGGAGACCGCATGTCGACGCCGGATGCGCCCGCCGCCCCTCACTCCTCGCGCGCGCCGGCCCGCCCGCGCAATAACTTGGTCCTCCCCCTGAGTTTTTTCCCGTCCAGGCGGCGCTGGCGGGAAGCGGTGGTGGCCCGGGTAGGCAGACGCTTTTTGCGTGTCACGGCCACGCCCCGAATGAGTGCGCCGAGACGCTCCAGCGCCTCCTCGCGGTTGCGCTCCAGGCTGCGGTACTGCTGGGATTTGATCACCACCGTACCTCCGGCGCTGATACGGTGATCGTGCAGTTCCATCAGGCGCTGCTTGTAGACCTCCGGCAGGGACGAGGCGAGGATATCGAAGCGCAGATGCACGGCGTTCGACACCTTGTTGACGTTCTGTCCGCCCGCGCCCTGCGCGCGAATCGCGCTGATCTCGATCTCGCGCGCGGGGATGGTCACCCGCGCGGAGATCCGCAAACCCTCCTCCATCGCCCGTCCGGCGCCCGCGCGCGCCGTTCAGACCTGCCGCAACAGGGCGTAGAGCTGATCCTTGAGCAACAGGCGCTTCTTCTTCAGCCCCTCGGTGTAACCGTCGGACGGCGTCTCGATCTCCTCCTCGATACGGTAGATCTCCTTGTCGACATCGACATATTCGCCGAACAGCCTGGCGAAATGGGGATCGCTCAGCTTGAGCTGATGGATCTTCTGTTTGAACTCCGGGAATTCTTCCTCAAGCCGATGGTGCTCGCCGAACATTGCTCTCCTCCTCCAGAAGTGATCGAATCATAAACCCCATGAAGCCTGATGATATCGTGTCCACGGGCAAAGCAAAACGGGGAAGACCGTTCGTTGACACTCGCGACCGGCGGGTGGCACACTCGCTCCATGACGATGTGCAACGGAAAATCCGGGATCCGAATCCGCACCCGCCTGCCGCGGGTCACGCGCCCGAGGGGACCGCGCGCGGAGCCGGACTGATGTGTTGACGCACTGATCGAATACAGCAGTTACACGGGAAAGGCCGCGGTTCCATCACAGGGATCGCGGCCTTTTCCGCTTTTACGGGGAGCGCCTCGGACATGCCGATCACGGCCGCCTATCTGGGCATCATACTGATCTGGTCGACCACGCCGCTCGCGATCAAGTGGAGCGGCGAGGGACCGGGTTTCCTGTTCGGCGCGACCGCGCGCATGGCGATCGGCGCCTTTCTGTGCCTGCTGCTGCTGCGCCTGATGCGCATGCCCCTGCCCTGGCACGGCGCCGCGGTGCGCGGGTATCTGGCGGCCAACCTCGGCATCTACGGCGGGATGATCTGCGTCTACTGGGGCGCCCAGTACGTCCCCTCGGGTCTGATCTCGGCGCTGTTCGGCCTGACGCCGATCGTCACGGGCCTTCTGGCCGCCGGCTGGCTGCAGGAACGGTCCCTGACGCCGGCCAGGATCGCGGGCAGCCTGATCGGACTCGGCGGTCTGTGGCTCATCTTCGGCGGCGCGCGACCCGGGGCCGGGGCCGGGCCCGGCCTCGCTGCGGTGCTGGCCGCAGTGTTCCTGCATTCCCTCAGCACGGTGTGGGTCAAACGCACGGGCGCGGGCCTGCCCGCGCTGACGCTGACCACCGGCGCCCTGCTGATCGCCCTGCCCTGCTATCTGGTGACCTGGCTGCTGCTCGACGGGCGGCCGCCGCCGGCGCTGCCGCCGCGCGCCCTGCTCTCGATCCTCTACCTCGGCGTATTCGGCTCGGTGGCGGGCTTTCTGCTGTATTACTACGCGCTGCGGCGCGTCACGGCGGGCCGCATGGCGCTGCTCCTGCTGATCACGCCGGTGATCGCCCTGCTGTTCGGACATTTCCTCAACGGCGAGACCTTCGGCGCGCGGGAGATCGCCGGCACGGGACTGATCCTGTCGGGACTGCTGTTCTATGAAACGGGCGAACGGCTGATTCAGGCGTTCAGGAAGAGCGGGGCCTGAATGACGGCGAACAGAAAGCTGGGCGACAGGATCAGAAGAAAGAAGTGCGCCGGTCTGCTGGCCATGATCGTCTCCTCGTGCCATCCGGGTCGTATCCGCTCACGCGGGGTTGAATATCCGTGCCCGGCCTCCCCTCGGAGGGGGAAGAGGAGAGGTGGGGGAGGCCGGGACGGATAACCGGTTCGCAGTCGGTCCCGGCACGCGGCCGGGCTGCGGAATTCTTGCGGGCCTGTCAGGCGCCTGCGATCACCCCTCCCCGTCGCCGGCGGATTCCGCGGCGGTGACGATGACGTCCGAGGCGGCGAGACAGCCCGTCAGTTCGAAACGGCCGTAGACGTCGGCCGCGAGACCGTCGCTCAAGGCGTCGAGCGTGACGGACGCGCTGGTCCGGGTCTCCCCGTCGGCGCCGATCAGGAAGATATCCGCGCGGTCCTTCACGCGCACGCACACATCGCCCTGGGCGGTGCCGAGCAACGTGAAGGTGGAATTCGTGGCGTCGATGGCGCTCAAGGTCCCGCTCAGCTCGGTCCCGGCGCTCGCGGTGTCGTTCACGAACACCACCGCGGCCTGCAACTCCGGCGTGGCGCCGGTGGGCAGGCCGAAGACCTTCACCCCGAAACCGGCATCGATGTCCTCCAGCGCCAGCGCCGTGCCCGAGCGGGTGAACACCCGGGCGCCGTCCAGCGCGGCCGCGGTGATGGCGGCCCCGGTGTCGAACCCGTCGCCGCGGATGACATCGAGGGAAAACCCGCCGCTGCCGGCGTCGTAGTCGGACGTGACCGTGCCCCTGACGTAGGCGAACGCCTGATCCCCGTCCACCGCGATGACCTGCGCCTGCATCGCGAAGGCGCTGTCGCCGCCGTTCCGTATCAAACGGCCGAACACAGTCACCTCGGCCCCGTCGACGAGGTCGCCGAAGGCCGCCGCGCCGGCGCCGGTGAAGACCGAGACATCGGTCGCGGCGGCCGCCGGGACACAGCGCGATTCGTCGTCGGCCCCGGTGTCTCCCCCGGCGTCCCCGGTCCGGTCGCCCCGGCCCCAGCGACCCCAGCGACCGTCGCGATGATGGTGGAAGGTCGTGCGCGAACCGCACAGGTTAAACGTGCCGGCGTCGGCATCGACCCCGGAGACCGTCCCTTCCAGCCGCGCGTAACGGCCGAGCGCGGCGCCGGACACGATCTCGACGAACACCACCGGGCGGAAGCGGTATCTGCCGTTGCCGAGCCGGATCGCCTGAATGGACTTGTCCGCGTCGAGATCGAGCTGCAGCACCAGCGGTTCGTCGCCCGAGACGATGAAATCCATGCGCGGATCGAGATCGACCGTGCCGTTGGCCGGCAACTCCGGCTCGACCGTCTCGACGACCGCGCCCGCATCGTCCAGCCTGACCAGTTCCAGCGCGGTGAGGGTGAAACGGATCTTGTGATAGATACCGGCCGGGGCGTCGACCAGACTGAAGACCTCGGCGTCGTCGCTCAGTGCGAGCAGATCGACGGTGCGCTCTCCCGAAAACACCACCGCGGAGGCGCCGTTGTCGCCGATCAGCTCGATCCGCGTGATGGTCAGGTTGACCTGGTCATAATTGGATACCGGCCCATCGGTCAGCAGGACCGCGACGCTGCCGACGCCGTCGCTCGATGCCGCGTCCTCGCTCGAACCGCCGCCGCAGGAAACGATGGACAGCCCCGCCAGCAAGGCCAGCACGGGCGCCCACCGATATCTCCGCCTCGATCCCGTATTCCCGTTCATGAGCACCCTGTCCCTCGATGATTCCCGGCCCGGATCCGCGATTTACCCCTCCCTCGCGCCGTACCGGCAGGGTGGATGGATCGCGATTCGTTCAAGTATCAACGTCGCGCGGAGGAAAAGGGTTCCCGCGCGATCCGGAAAGGATGCCTGGAAGCGGCGGGAGGGATCCGCCCGGCCGGGGTGGCCGGGCGGTCAGGGACGGCGCTCAGTCGGCGCCGGCAAAGGACAACAGCGTGGTGAGCAGTTCGCGATCGAGGACGGCCTCGATTTCGTCCAGCGCACGCTGGCGGGCGATGTTCGGATCCTGCGCCGAGGTCTTGATGTCCCAGCGATGCGATCCGCGCACCTGGCCCGACGGGTCGCCGAGCACGATCTCGAGATTCCCCATGACCCAGAACCAGCCGTCCCGCGCGACCGGATCCCCGAGCTCGAGCACCGCCGCCAGCGTGTAGTCGGCCGCGCCCTGCTCCACCACGGTGAACCCCGCCTCGCCCAGCGAACCGGCCAGGGTCACTGCGACGGCCTGCATCTCGTCGCCGGCCGCGCCGGGGCGGATGCGCAAACGGGTGATGAGCGCGTTTCGGTCGCTGCGCAACTGCGCGAACGAGCGGCGCGCCGGGAGGCCGTGCCCGGAGGGATCGACGACCTGCAATTGGCGCTGCAGGGTATCGCGCTCCAGTTGCGCGCGCAGCGCGCGATCCGCCGCTGCGATCGCCGCGAGCGGATCGTCCGCGGCGCGCGCGCGGGCGATCGCGGCCGTGACGGCGTCGTCCAGGGCGCGGATCTCGGACTGCAGGGATTGCATCGCGGCGGCACGCGGCAGCACGGCGAGCGCGTGATCGACGGCGCCGACGGGATCGCGCCAGGTCTCGGCGATCCGCACGCCGCGCACGATCTGATCGGTGCGCGTCGCGATGTCGCGCGAGACCTCGAGCCGCATGCGCTCCTCCGAGGCGCCCGGCGCGCGTGGATTCGGCTGGTCGAGGGCATAGACCTGCGCGTCCGAGGTCTCGACCCTGATCTCGACCGCGAACCCCTTGGCGAGATCTGCGCGCGCGCGGTCGATGGCGTCGTTCAGATTGCCCGCCGAGCCGCGCCCGAGCAGGAACGCGCCGGCGGGATAACCCGCCGCATCGCCGCTCACCCAGTCGGGCGGCGCAACGGGCTCGGGCGGGGCGCTCGCGCAGCCGGCCAGGGCGGCGAGGCCGAGGGCGACACCGGTCTTCATCATGACATTCATTGCAGTCGTCTCCGTTCGATACGATAGGGTATGGGTTCGAGGTCGCCGGCGCTCACCCAGTGCAGCGAGATGAACCGCTTCTCGCCCGGCGCCAGGTCGACGGCATAGGTGCGCGCCGCGACGGGGCCGGCATAGGCGCCGGTCAGCTCGACATGGAGTTCGTGATGGCCGGCGGCGAGCGGCAGGCGCGCCAGATAGATTCGGTTCGGCAGGGTGGACCAGCTGCGCGTATCCGCCCGCTCGCTGATCACGCCGGCGAGGTTGACCATCATCCCCAGGGCGTCGTCCTTCCGGTCGGCCTGTTCGCTCGCCTCGAGCTTGAGCGCGGCGCGGGCGACGGAGCGCGCGAGGATCAGCGGCTTCGCGCGCTCCAGCGTCTCCACCGCGACGGCGGCCACGTCCTCCCCCAGCGCGGCCGTGGCGACGGTCGCGCCGGCCCCGACGCGCGCGCCGGTGACGCGTGGAACGCGGTTTTCATAATACGGCATGGAGACCGTCACCAGCCGGCCGTCGCGCGTGGGCGCGCCGACCAGGGTGTCCCGCATGACCGGCGCGAGACCGCTGTGCAGCAGGAAGACGATCTCGCCCTCCCCGTCCCGCGGACCCGGGGTCTCTTCCGTCAGGCCGAACTCGGCGCGGTAACGGCGCAGTTCGTCCGCCATGCCGCCCACGCGGGCCGCCGTCCGCACCAGGTCGCGCCCCAGCGGGGCCGGCACCGCGCCGCCGTCGCGGCGGTAGGCGGCGTAGGCCTGGCGATAGGCGATCATGGCGTCGTCGTACTGCCGCAGCGTCTCGAAGATCATGCCGCTCAGATAACGCGCGAAGGCCTCACCGGCGCGCGCCTCCTCCTGCCCCAGGAGCACGTCGAGCTGCAGGATCTCCACCCGGGCATCGTCGGGCCGGTCCAGCGCCAGATAATTGAGCGCGGCATAGACGTGCAGCAGCACACGCTCGTAGGGCGCGCCGGTGTAGCTGCGCATCGTGTCGTTGACGGCCAGCGCCCCCGCCTGTTCCCGCACGCTCACCGCATCCAGCCGGTCGATGGCGTCCTTGGCCTGCTCGAACGCCGCATTGCTCTGCGCGTAGTCGTCCGCCATGCGCAGCAGCATCGCGCGATTGAGATCGTACAGCACCGCGTCCCGCGCGCTCTCGCCCGCGTGCTCCCGCAGCACGCGCAGGGCCGCCGGCAGATCCCGCGCCGCGATCTCCCGCTCCATCTCCCCGACCCAGTCGGTGTAGGTGGCGCAGGACGCGACGCATAACAGCAGTGCCGTGACAGCGGCCGCCTGGGTCCATTTCATTACTTGAAACCAAGGACTAAGGACTTAGGACTAATGACTAAGTAAAAAAACCGTGCGTGGAGTAGAGAGAGAAGTGGAAAAACTAAGTGCCCCATTCCACATCCGCGCCTCAAGAAAGGATCATCCACTTAGTCCTTAGTCCTAAGTCCTTAGTCCTGCTTTTCAGAGACGCAGCCCCGGCTTCGTCACCAGTTTCTTGATCTTCTTCTGTCCGACCCAGACCTTGCGGTTGTCGGCGAGGCTGATCAGGGTGAGGTCGACCTGGTAGTAGCGCACCTGCTGCTTGCCCTCGCTGTCGAGGATGGTGCTGATGTCGCCCTTGAGCATGAAGTCGGCGCCGAGTTCCTTGCCCATCGGCTTGCGGGTCTCCTCGCTGGCGTGCAGGTCCTGGTCCTTGCGTTCGGCGCGGATGTCCTCGCGCTCGTCGCGCGAGGCGACGAAATCGACCTTGCCGGAATTGATGATCTCGCGTTCGAGGTCGTTGACGAAGGTAACCACGCTGATGTGCTCGTGGCTGAGGTTACGGATCTCGCCGACGATGACGGCGGGGCGCTTGCCCGCGTGACCCTGGCTGAAGTCGCCCACCCAGCGGTGCGACAGCACGTCGCCGATCATCTCCTCCGACACCAGGCGCGAGTCGGTGTCGTTCCATTTACCGCTCAGGTCCTTCACCTCGCCGGGCTCCATGCGCTCCACCTTGGTGGCGCAGCCGCCCAGCGCCAGCAGCGCCACGAGCACCGTTGCCGTCATTCTGGTCATCGTCATTACTGCCTCTCCCTCGCCATGCCGTCGAAGATATTGTCGCCCCGTTCCCGGAGGTGATCGCGCAGGCCCGCGTTCATGTCCTCCACCCGCTGCAGAGTATCCTTCACCTGCTCCATGTCGAGCTCGGCGAGCGCGTAGATGACGCCGCTCTTCTCGTCGCTCCAGCGGCCGATGATGCGGCTGCCGGCCAGGTTGACGCGGCTGATCGCCTCGATCTGGCGCGAGACACTGGCGGCGGGCAGGGCCTGGTCGCCGCTTCCGCTCGCCGCCGTATAGTCGTGCGACGCCACATCCATATAGGAACTCAGCACGCGCGCCAGCTCCGCCCGCGCGCGGTCGTCGGCGGTGGAGGTCTGCAGCGAACGGTCGCCCATCGGCGGTGCGGAACCGACCCCGTGGAACAACCGGCCGTCGCGCGTCTTCAGGATCGCGGTCCCTTCGTTCACCCAGTCCGGCGCGCCCGCGATGCCGAGATCGCTCTCGACCCGGGTCGGCCCGGAGCCGGCGCAGGCGGCGAGCAGCCCCGCCGCCGCCAGCACCACCGCACCCATCAGGAAACTGCGTCCCGTCATCATCGTATCCTCCCTCCGCCCATGTAAGATCGCCGCGGCCGCCGTACGCCCGGGCCGCCGAACCCCAACACTATGGGCGGAGCCCTGCAAATATTCAAGCCGTCGCCGCCGCGCCCGGGGGCGGGGTTTGGGCTATGATGGGGCCATGGAACACACGCCGTTTCACCCCGCCGTCGCGCGCTGGTTCGCGCGCTCGCTCGGGGGTCCGACCCCGGTGCAGGCGCTGGCCTGGCCGGCGGCCGCGGCCGGCCGCCACACCCTGATCGCGGCGCCGACCGGCTCCGGCAAGACGCTCGCCGCCTTCATGAGCGCGATCGACGCGCTGGTGCGGGAGGGCCTGGAGCGTGGGCTGCCGGACGAGACCCGCGTGCTCTACGTCTCCCCGCTCAAGGCACTGTCCAACGATATCCAGAAGAATCTCGAGCAGCCGCTGGCCGGCATCCGCGACGCTCTGCTGGAAAGCGGATTGCCCGATGTGCCGGTGCGCGCCTGGGTGCGCACCGGCGACACCCCGGCGGGCGAGCGCGAGCGCATGCGCCGCACGCCGCCGCACATCCTGGTGACGACGCCGGAATCCCTGTTCATCCTGCTCACCTCGGAATCCGGTCGCGCCATGCTGTCGACGGTGCGCACGGTGATCGTCGACGAGATCCATGCCCTGGCCGGCAATAAGCGCGGCGCCCACCTCGCGCTGTCGCTGGAACGGCTGGCCGCGCTGTGCGGGCGGCCGCCGGTGCGCATCGGGCTGTCCGCCACGCAGAAGCCGATCGAGCGCATGGCGGAATTCCTCACCGGCGGGCCCGCCGGCGACTGCGCCATCGTCGACACCGGTCACGTGCGCCGGCGCGACCTCGCGCTCGAACTGCCCGGCTCGCCGCTGGAGGCGGTGATGGCGGCCGAGGTGTGGACGGAGATCTACGACCGCCTGGCGGAACTGGCGCGGGCGCACCGCACCACGCTGATCTTCGTCAACACGCGCCGCCTGGCCGAGCGCGCCGCACGCCATCTGGCCGAACGTCTGGGCGAGGACGCGGTCACCGCGCACCACGGCAGCCTGGCGCGCGAACACCGGCTCGACGCCGAGCAGCGCCTCAAAAGTGGCCGGCTGCGCGCGCTGGTCGCCACCGCCTCGCTCGAGCTCGGCATCGACATCGGCGAGGTCGACCTGGTGTGCCAGCTCGGCTCGCCGCGCGCGATCGCGACGCTGTTGCAGCGCGTCGGCCGCTCCGGCCACGCGGTGGGCGGCCTGCCCAAGGGCCGGCTGTTCCCGCTCTCGCGCGACGACCTCGCCGAGTGCGCCGCCCTGCTCGACGCGGTGCGCCGCGAGGAGCTCGACCATATCCCCATTCCGCAGGCGCCGCTCGACGTGCTCGCGCAACAGATCGTCGCCGAGGTGGCGGGCCGGGAATGGGAGGAAGAGGCGCTGTACGAGACGCTGCGCCACGCCCGACCGTATCACGCGCTGACGCGCGCCGACTTCACCGCCGTGGTGCGCATGCTCGCCGAGGGCTACACCACCCGGCGCGGACGGCGCGGCGCCTATCTGCACCGCGACGCGGTCAACGGCCGGCTGCGCGCGCGGCCGGGCGCGCGCCTGACCGCCGTCACCAACGCCGGCGCGATCCCGGATCAGTTCGACTACGACGTGATCCTGCAACCGCAGGGCCAGTTCATCGGCACGTTGAACGAGGACTTCGCCTTCGAGAGCCTGCCCGGCGACATCTTCCAGCTCGGAAGCGCCTCCTACCGCATGCTCAAGATCGAACAGGGCAAGGTCCACGCGGAGGATGCCAGGGGCCAGCCGCCGAATATCCCGTTCTGGTTCGGCGAGGCCCCGGGCCGCACCGACGAGCTCTCGCACGCGGTGTCGCGCCTGCGCGAAACCCTGGAGGAAAAACTCGGGGACGGACCCGGCGCGGCGCGCGCCTGGCTGACCGCGACGCCCGGGCTGGCGCCGGCCGCGGCGGAGCAGCTCGTCGACTACCTCGCCGCCGCCCATGCCGCGTTCGGCGCGCTGCCGACGCAGCGGCAGGTGATCCTGGAGCGCTTCTTCGACGAGGCCGGCGACATGCATCTGGTCATCCACGCCCCGTTCGGTTCGCGCATCAACCGCGCGTGGGGACTGGCCCTGCGCAAGCGCTTCTGCCGCAAATTCAATTTCGAGCTGCAGGCCGCCGCCACCGAGGACAGCATCGTGTTGTCGCTCGGGCCGACGCACAGCTTCCCGCTGGAGGAGGTCGCCGGCTACCTGCGCGCGCACAATGTGCGCGACGTACTGGTCCAGGCCCTGCTCGCGGCGCCGATGTTCGGCACGCGCTGGCGCTGGGTGGCCAACACCGCGCTGGCGGTGCCGCGCAACCGCAACGGCAGGCGCGTGCCGGCGCCGTTCCAGCGCGCCGACGCCGAGGACCTGGTCGCGCTGGTCTTCCCGGACCAACTCGCCTGCCTGGAGAACATCGCCGGCGACCGCGAGGTGCCGGAGCATCCGCTGGTGACGCAGACCCTGAACGACTGCCTGCACGAACTGATGGACATCGACGGCCTGGAACGCGTGCTGGCGGGCATCGAATGTGGCGACATCCACGTACTGGCGCGCGACCTCGCCGCGCCCTCGCCGCTGGCGGCGGAGATCCTCACCGCCCGCCCCTACGCCTTCCTCGACGATGCACCGGCCGAGGAGCGCCGCACGCTGGCGGTGCAGCAGCGCCGCTACATCGATCCCGCCGACGCCGCCGAGCTCGGCCGGCTCGACCCCGCGGCCATCGCGCGCGTGCGCGCCGAGGCCTGGCCGGAGGCGGCGACGCCGGACGAGCTGCACGACGGCCTGGTGCTCCTCGGTTTCCTGCGCGAGGAGGAGGCCGCGCGCGAACGCCACTGGCCCGCCCTGCTCGAGCGCCTGATCGAGGAACGCCGCGCGACGCGCGCGACCGGCCCCGACGGCGCGGTGCGCTGGGTCGCGGCCGAACGGCTGGCCGAGCGGCTCGCGCTGCACCCGGACACGATGCTCGCGCCCTGCATCGCCCCGGTGATCGAGGGCGATCAGGCCGCCCCGGAACGGGAACAGGCGCTGCTGTCGCTGCTGCGCAGTCGGCTGGAGGGCGGCGGCCCGGTCACCGCGGCGACGCTGGCGCGCGACTTCGGCCTGCCGCAGGCCGGGATCCTCGCCGCGCTCGCGGCCCTGGAACAGCAGGGCTTCGTGCTGCAGGGCCGGTTCAGCACAGATGTCACCGAGACCGAATGGTGCGAACGGCGCCTGCTCGCGCGCATCCACCGCTATACCCTGAAGCAACTGCGCAGCGAGATCGAACCGGTGGCGCCGGCGGACTTCATGCGCTTTCTGTTCCACTGGCAGCGCCTCGACGATCCGGGCGAGGGCATTGATGCGCTCGCCGCCGCGCTGACCCAGCTCGAGGGCCAGGCCGCGCCGGCGGCCGCCTGGGAGGCGCATATCCTGCCGGCGCGGGTGAAAGACTACGCGCCGGACGCGCTCGACCGGTTGTGCGCCAGCGGGCGTTTCGCCTGGTTCCGCCCGCCCGCGACGCGGCCGGCGCCGAAGGAAGGCAAGACCGGCGCGACCTCGCTGCGCAACACGCCGATCGCGCTGGTGCGGCGCTCGAATCTGTCCGCGTGGCGCGGGCCGGCACCGGTCGAGGGCTGCACCGCCGAGCTGTCCGCCTATGCGCGCGCCGTGGCGGAGGTCTTCGCGCGCCATCCGGCGGCGTTCTTCGAAGACCTGCAGCAGCACAGCGGGCTGCTGCACACCCAGCTCGAGATCGCGCTGGCGGAGCTCGCGGCCGCCGGTCTGATCAATTGCGACAGCTTCGCCGGCCTGCGCGCCCTGCTCGCCCCGCAGCACCTGCGCCCCGGATACAACAGCGGGCGCCGGCGCCGACGCGGCCACGCCGCCGGGGTCGAACACGCCGGCCGCTGGGTGTGGCTGCCGCCGGGACCCGCGCGCCCCGCCGCCGACGCGACCGAACAGATCGCCCGCGCCCTGCTCCGGCGTTACGGTGTGGTGTTCCGCCGCCTGCTCGCGCGCGAGGCCGGCGCCCCGCCCTGGCGCGCGCTGATCCAGATCTACCGCCGCCTGGAGGCGCGCGGCGAGATCCGCGGCGGGCGCTTCGTGGACGGCTTCAGCGGCGAGCAGTACGCCCTGCCCGAGGCGGTGGGAACCCTACGCGAGATCCGGCGGCGGCCGGGGGATGGAAAACCGATCAGCCTGTCCGGCGCCGACCCGTTGAACTTGACCGGCATCGTCACGCCGGGAGAGCGGATCCCGGCCCAGACGGGCAAGCGGGTGGTGTATCGGGATGGCGTACCCGTGGCGAGTGCCGTGGGTGGAAAGGTTGCCTACCCAGAAAAGGGGTCAGACCCCTTTTCGCCAGCTTCGCGAGTCTCTTCTCTCACTCCCGCCCGAAAAGGGGTCTGACCCCTTTTCTCGTCGAATCCGGGCACATCCGAGTAGGCGTCGTAATTGGCCGTGATGTTATTCGCAAAGGCTACGGACTGGGTCTGGAGCGGCGTCGAGGCCACAGCGCCCTGGACGCAGCTATCGAAATCGAGGGCCCTCACCCCACCGGTGACAGTGTAGACCCTGACACAGACCTGCATCTCCATCGTGGTGAAGACGAATGACTTCTCACCCGTGCCGGCCTGGCTGTTGGCTTGCAGCACGATGTCTTTCGGGGTAAACCAGAACTGGACTTCCTTATCGCCCAGATCGATGCCATGGGTGATATACCGCTCGGCCGAGCTCATGTATCCCAGACTGGCAAGTGCGGAATTATTGCGCAGCAGGACGCCATTGATGTCCACGCCCTGCGCCAGCGTCTTCAGGGCATAGTCCGCCTCGAACAGGATCTGGCCGAAGGCGGTATTCCGGGTGGCCCCCGTAAAGCGGACTTCGTGCTTGCCGTCGAATTTGGGGCGGTTGGCGTTATCCGAATCGAACGACACCCCCGGATCGATGGAGAATCCCTGGCTGTCCACGCTGTAGACCGTGCGGGCCGCGACCACCAGGTCGTCCATGTCGATCTGCAGGGCCACCGGGATCTCGCCCTCGCCGACGAGCACGATCTCGCCCTTCGCGGGATCATAGGCCGCGCCGACGATGTCATCGACATCGTTGAGCAGCGTCAGGGTCTTATTCAGCGAGACGCCGCCGAAGTCGGAATAGCCGCGCAGGACGCCGGTCAACAGGGAATCGCTGTCGCCCGTGTAGGTGAGGCTGCCGGCGAAGTTCATATCGTTGCCGGTGCATATATCGGCGTTGGCGGGAATCGCGAACGCTATCGAGACCAGTAGGCCGAACGCGAAACGTCTTGAGACAGTAGACGGCATCAGAATCCAATCTGATCGATTATTGTTATTTGTATTCTTCACAGCCAATAACAGCCTGTAAAAAAATAATTTCTGCCCAAATTACGTAACGCACGACCATCTCGCTCCCTCCCTAGCTCTCTAATGTTGTATTGCAAGTTCTTGCCAAGATGCTCCTTTTTTCTTGCCCAATCCTATTAGGGCATATCATTTATATTTCAGCAGACATATTAAATATGCTGGCAGAAGAATTGCTCCCGCTATAACGCATAGATAAAAAATAGCCATTGTTAGCCCAAAATTGGTTTCTAAATATCCAAAGCGCTCCGGCTGTCCCAGCACCAGAATCGTCACGCTTGCAAACATAAGCGCAACGCCAACCAATGTTTTTATAAGAGCTCTCCGACAAATTATTTTCCGTATGTTCATTTATGCATGTAAACGCCTGACGCTGCTGGAAGAATCATCAATAATAAAGCCACAATATTTAGGTAGGCATTATCCGTACTCACCAGAAGAGCTATTCCAGTCATTATTGAGACTGCCCCAATAATTCGCTTAGCACTTAACGACATACCATTGCACCACCCTGAGTTATTTGTTGCCCTCCGTCTATTGCCATATTCAGAATTTCTGGGAAAAAAGTTTGAAATATCAATGACCCCATTGACCCACTAGATACAGGTGCTCTTGCCTCCATGACATACATACCTCCTTCTACTATTGCACTTTGGTACACTGGCTCCGAATCTCTACTAATCAATAAGCCCGCAATATTCGCTACAGTACCTGTAGTTCCATACATTAATGTGGCAGGCCATCCAGGCGGCCCAAGCTGCATACTAAGAAATGCGGCAGAATAAGCTTGATCACCATACGAACGTAGAACTTCAGGGTTCTTAGCAGCAGAAGCTACTTCTCCTGGAATTGCGTTTACCCACTTAATAAATTCTCCTGTAGTTTCACCCGAGATACACCATGAGCATTGAGAATCCAATCCACTCGGATCCGTATACATCAACGGAGTATTCTGCACATACACATACCGGTTCTGACTCGCCGGCTCCTCCAGTCTCCCCCAGAAAGGATCCGCGCTGATGAAGCGTCCGAGGTACGGATCGTAGTATCTCGCCCTCAGGTAGATCAGTCCGGTCTCTTCGTCGGTTTCCTCGCCCGTGTAGCCGTAGTGTTTGCTGGAGCCATTCGCGGCCGTGGCGAGCGGCGTGCGCAGGCCAAAGGCGTCGTATTCGTACTGGTTGCGGAGATTTCCTGTCATGTCGAGCGCGTGGGTGATGCTGCCGACGAGGCCGTCGTGCAGCAGGTACAGGTCCCGGCTGCGGTCCGCGGGGGCAGGCTCTTCCTTGATCTGCTGTGGGCCACCGTAGACGTAGGTCGCCTGGACGTTGTTGCCGGTGTCCAGTTCCGCCAGGACCCGGGGCAGGCCGAACAGCGGGGCCGTGAGATAGCGGGTGATGGCGCCGTTGACGGTCTTGGACTTGCGCACCCCGAGGGCGTCATAGGTGTAGCTGACGGTCAGCCCGGGTTTCGTCACCTGGATCAGCAGGCCGCGGTCGTCGTAGGCATAGGTGGTGGTGCCGGCAGTGGTGTGGGCGCGCTGCGTGATCCGGCCGGAGCCGTTGTAGGTGAAGGTTTCCTGCGCCTGCCCGTTGAACAGGATGCGGTTCAGGCGGTTGCCGCCGGCGGCGTATTCGTAGACGTAGGTGCCGTAGGCCTTGGGGCCGCCGCCGCTGGCGTTAGGGTCGTTGAGGGTAGAAAAGGGGTCAGACCCCTTCAACAAGCAGTAATTTCCTGGGTCAACGTTTTTAACCGCTACAAAGAAGCTAAACATATGTTTTTAGCTCGGCCACTTAATTATTGACAGGTTACAGGTTAAATATTCTTTCGCCTTATCGCCAGAAGACCAACCACCTGATATTAGGCCAGGGGAATAAAGATAGAAATCGGGATTGGCAACACACAAAGGGCCAGCACTCTTTTCGCCGGCTTTGCGGACCTCTTCACTCACTCTCACCCGAAAAGGATACTGTCCCCTTTTCGGGGCTCATGACGAGGCTTTCAGTGCCGATCCATTTGGATATGGCCAGACTAGGCCACGCAGACGGCGCGAGCGGAGGATCAGGCGCATTATTCAGGCATAACCTTTGCATTTATATTGAAAAATAACCCCTGTAAGGGCCCCAGGGATGTTCTCTTAATGGGCAGGGGCGCGCCGGCGGCGCCATACTCGCGAACGCCTCGGGTTTTCTGCTATACTTCAGCCAGTTATATGGCTCGGGATGTCAGACATGCACCAGCCGCGGAAACGTGAATCGAAGATCGCTCTGACGCTCGGACTCCCGGCGCTGTTTCTCTGCGTCAATCCGGCCTGGGCCGAGTTCACGCTGAACTGGACCAGCGATACCGGCAACCCCGTCTTCAGCGGCACCAATATCACCCAGACCGATGACGGCGGCAACGATCAACTCATCGGCGGCCAGACCCCCTTTGTCTATGAACGCGTGCTGGACGGCACCACACCTTACTATCACTTGATCGTCGGCGATCCGGCATCGGGATTCGCACAGGAAGTCTATATACAGGCAGGCTTCTTCGGCCAGACCGGCGGCAATTGCCGTGGACCGGTTACCTGCGCGGGCACCGCGGATGCCATCGGCCCAACGGTGTCCGCGAGCGGCGGCGATACCGCCGTCGCCTTCGGTTTCGAAGGCAATGGATTCGATCCGCTGAGTTCGGATGCAACCTCCAGCGGAAACAGCAGCGGCAACCCCTCGCGCGTCCAGATGCGTCAACTGGTCACCGACGGCGACCTGACCGTGGACTTCGTCAAGGACAAATACCTGGAGAAGCCCTCGATCACCAATATCATCGACGCGAGCGACTTGAACGCCACGGTCATCATCGATTCCACCGGCAATCCGCTGAACAGCGCCGCGACCGCCTCCGTGGTCACCAACACCACCGAGCTGAAAGGCGCCAATCTGCCCCCGGACGTCTCCTCGCCCAACGGCGGACCTTCGGCGGTGCGCTTCGACATGGCGACCGACGCGCCGGACGCCCATGTCACCGCCGGCCGGTATTCGTATGCCCCGGGCCCCGGACCGGGCGGCAGCGGCGGCACCTACACCTACTCCGAGGGCAGCGCCAACATCAATCCCGACTGGAGCAGCTATTTCGACGCGGGCGAGGCCAATCCCTGGGCCTATCCCGACAACCGCCCGACGCCCTAGGCGTCTTCTCCCCGCTCAACCGTACAGGCTGGCCCGCACCCGGCGCAGATCGGGCAGCGGGTAATTCCCCATAGTCTCGACCCGGCGCCGGATCAGTTCCTCCAGGCCGTGGCGCGCCAGTTCGTGTCCGCCGACCGCGGCCCGCCGCAGCCAGAGCTCGGCCTTGGCCTCCTGCCGCATGACCCCGATGCCGCGCGCATACATCATGCCGAGGTGGTACTGGGCATCGCCGTTACCCTGGTGGGCTGCGCGAAAGAACCATTCCATCGCCGCGTAATTGTCCCGCGGCACGCCGACGCCTTCCATGTACAGGGTGCCCAGCGTGTACTGCGCCTCGGGGTATTCGCCGGCGGCCGTGAGCAGCCATTCGACGGCCCGTTCGGGATCGCGCTCGACGCCGTGCCCGCCCAGATAGGCCAGCCCGAGTTCGTACTGCGCCTCGACCACGCCGCCCTCCGCGGCCCGGGCGTACCAGTCGGCCGCCGCCGCCGCGTCCACCGGCACACCGTCGCCGTAGGCGTACATGCGCGCCAGCTTGAATTGCGCCCCGGGGAGCCCGGCCCGGGCCGATCTGCGGATCCAGTCGGACGATAGCGCCGCATCCCGCGCCACGCCGACGCCCGTTTCGTACATCAGGCCGAGCGTGAACTGGGCCTCGCCGTGCCCGCCCTCCGCGGCCAGGCGGAACCAGTGCGCCGAGCCGGTGAAATCCTGCGCGACGCCGTCGCCGTTCAGATAGCGGTTACCGAGACGGTACTGGGCGACGATGGAGCCGTGCGCCGCCTCCGCGAGGTCCGCCTCGAGCGGCGGCGCCTCGGGCTCGGCCGCCGACACCCGCGCGGACGCCAGGAGGATCAACAGGCATTTGAACCACGGAGCCAGACTGCGCATCGCCATACTCCCGCTGCGCCGGCCGGATACAGGATGATGGGGGGCGCCCCTCGGGGACGCGAGGCGGCGATTGGCCGGCGGCCGCCCTGTTCCAGATATCGGCACGGCCGGCGCAAGATTTATCGGGCGCCGGGCGATATCGGGGCCGGACACCGGCCGGGAGGAAGGGGCGCCGGGCCATGCGCCGGCAGGGAGGGGAAAATCAGCCGGCGGCGGCGCGGATATGATCGAGCTTGTGCCGGTGCGTCAGACGGTAGAAACGGCGCAGATCCCGGACCAGGCCGGGACCGCGGTTCGCCAGATAGCGGCGGCGCAGACGCGCGCAGTAGAGACCGGCGAAGTGGTTTGCGTGGCGGTAACGGCGCCACTCGCCCCCGACCAGTCGCGGGTCGAACACCGGCCGGGCGAACAGGTGTTCATGGAGGTCGCGCGGGACACGCCGGCGGCGCTGGCGCGCGAGGAGAAAGACCGCGGCGACGAATTTGTCCACCTCCGCCTGCAGCTCCAGTTCGAACAGGCTGATGCCGCGCCCATGCCGGGCATTCCAGACCAGGTACAGAAAGTGGCTGACCCCTTCCAGCGCCGACCAGAACGCGGCCAGATTGTCGTCGTTCAGGCCGTGGATCGGGTCGTTCGAGGACAGCACCTCGAGAACGGCGGGGTCCAGATAGAGCGAGACGTGCAGTTCGCCCGCCTGCTCCCACACCAGCAGTTTTTCGGGCAGGGCGCGCGCGCTCGCCTCGCCCTCCAGCGCGCCGGCCAGCCCGGCGTCGGTGATCAGAAAGCGATCGACCTCGCAGTCGCGGGAGACATCGATTTCGTAGATACGCTCGAGGTGACGCTGCAGGGCCCGCAGGCACGATGCCGGCATGGCACGCTCAGTGACGCGCGGCTTCCGTCGCCGGTGGGCAGCCATTGATCCCCAGCTCGCGCAGCCGCCGCCCGGCGCCCCGGTCGCCGGTGCGCAGCCACAGGTCGTAGAGCCTCAGGATGTCCGCGTCGCCGCCCGGCCCCGCGCCCGCGCGGATACACGCGAGCGCGGCGACGAACTCGGGAAACTTGCGCGACAGCTCGGTGAAGACCGCGCAGAACGCCGCGCCCCGCGGGGTCCCGCGCACGGCGTCCGAGAGATAACCGTAGGCGTTGCTGCCCATGGCGATGTAGTAATGGACGTCGACGGGCTTGCGGCGCAGGCTGTCCGAGAATATGCCCGCGATGAACAGCGCGACGTCGCCCAGGCGTTGCACCATCTGATTGCGCTGCTGCGGATGCGGCAGCTCCAAGGCCTCGGCGTACATGAGGGCGAGGGGTTTGAGCTCGAAGCCGCCGGCGGTCTGTTCGTAGAGGCGGTCGCTGCGCTGATACGCGGTGAGCAGATCGACGATGTAGTAGACCGTCTCCACCGCCGCGTCGACGCCCCGGGTGCCCAGCGCGTCGTCGATGGTGTGTTGAAAGTATTCACGCAGATCCGTCCCGGTGATGAGACGCTCGGAATGCGGATGCCCAGTCATCAGTACACCTCCCGACGGTCATGAAGAGGCCACCTGTCCCTGTATCGGTCGTCGCGCGCCCGTACTCGAGCGCGCGCGGCCTTACGGTTTTATATAGCGCAAACCGGACCTCCGGGTAAGCTTACCAAGGCACTGATTAAATGATATAATTCGCCATCTTTTTCGCGCACCGGCGCGATGGGCGGGAAATAATAAAACGGGAAATAAAAAAGGGGACGGAGCAAAACTCCGTCCCCTTGTTTTTTCCGGCCGGCAACGGACCGGCGCGGACACCCTTACATCATGTCTTCCATGCCCATGCCGCCGGGCATGCCCGCGGCCGGTTTCTCTTCCCTGGGCAGCTCCGCCACCATCGCCTCGGTGGTGATCATCAGGCCGGCGATCGAAGCCGCGTTCTGCAGCGCCGAGCGCGTGACCTTGGTCGGGTCGATGATGCCGAGCTTGACCATATCGCCGTATTCGCCACTGGCGGCGTCATATCCGAAACTGCCCTTGCCTTCCTTCACCTTGTCGACGACGACGGAGGGCTCCTGGCCGGCATTGGCGACGATCTGGCGCAGCGGCTCCTCCATCGCGCGGCGCGCGATGCCGATGCCGACGTCCTGATCGTGGTTGTCGCCCTTGAGCTTCGCCACCGCCTGCAGGGCACGTATCAGCGCCACGCCGCCGCCGGGCACGACGCCCTCCTCCACCGCCGCGCGGGTGGCGTGCAGGGCGTCCTCGACGCGGGCCTTCTTCTCCTTCATCTCCACCTCGGTGGCCGCGCCGACCTTGATCACGGCCACGCCGCCCGCCAGCTTGGCCAGGCGTTCCTGCAGCTTTTCGCGGTCGTAGTCCGAACTGGTGTCGTCCATCTGGCGGCGGATCTGTTCCGCGCGCGCCTTGATGTCCTTCTTCTTGCCGGCGCCGTCGATGATGATGGTGTTCTCCTTGGTCACCTGCACGCGCTTTGCGCTGCCCAGATGGCTCAGGTCGGCCTTTTCCAGCGAGAGACCGACCTCCTCGGAGATCAGCGTGCCGCCGGTCAGGATCGCGATGTCCTCCAGCATGGCCTTGCGACGGTCGCCGAAGCCGGGCGCCTTCACGGCCGCGACCTTGACGATGCCGCGGATGTGGTTGACCACCAGGGTCGCGAGCGCCTCGCCCTCGACGTCCTCGGCGATGATCAGCAGCGGCTTACCGGACTTGGCGACGCCTTCCAGGATCGGGATCAGCTCACGGATGTTGGAGATCTTCTTGTCGTGCAGCAGGATGTAGGGGTTGTCCAGCTCGCAGGACATGTTCTGCTGGTTGTTGATGAAATAGGGCGACAGATAGCCGCGGTCGAACTGCATGCCTTCCACGACCTCGAGTTCGTTGGCCAGGCCGGAACCTTCCTCGACCGTGATCACGCCTTCCTTGCCGACCTTGGACATGGCGTCGGCGATGATGCCGCCGATGTCCTGGTCCGAGTTCGCGGAGATCGTGCCGACTTGGGCGATCGCCTTGTCATCGGTGCACGGCTTGGAGATCTTCTGCAGTTCCTTCACGGCGGCCGTGACGGCCTTGTCGATACCGCGCTTCAGGTCCATCGGATTCATGCCCGAGGTGACGGCCTTCATGCCCTCGCGCAGCATGGCCTGGGCCAGCACGGTCGCAGTGGTAGTGCCGTCGCCGGCGATGTCGGAGGTCTGCGAGGCGACTTCCTTGACCATCTGGGCGCCCATGTTCTCGAACTTGTCCTTGAGCTCGATCTCTTTCGCGACCGAGACGCCGTCCTTGGTGATGGTGGGGGCGCCGAAGCTCTTTTCCAGCACGACGTTGCGGCCCTTGGGGCCTAGGGTGACTTGGACCGCGTCGGCCAGGATGTTGACGCCGTTCAGCATGCGATGATGGGCGTCGGTGCTGAATTTGACTTCTTTTGCTGCCATGATTTGAATCCTCTTGAATGCGTGACTGTTTGGGGTGTCGGGGGCTTAGCCTTCGATGACCGCCATGATGTCGTCTTCACGCATCACGACCAGTTCTTCGCCATCGACCTTGATCTCCGTGCCGGCGTATTTGCCGAACAGGACCTTGTCGCCCACTTTGACGTCCATGGGGCGGACATCGCCGTTTTCCAGGATCTTGCCCTTGCCGATCGCGATCACCTCGCCCCGGACGGGCTTCTCCGCCGCGGAGTCGGGGATGACGATGCCGCCCGGGCTCGTGCGCTGTTCTTCCAGCCGACGAATCACGGCGCGATCGTGTAACGGTTTGATTTTCATATGTATCCTCCGATTTTATTTATAAAACAATGGGTTGTTGTTTCTTGGCGCGATCGTCTCGCGAGATCTTTGGCACTCATTCCCTGTGAGTGCCAGTAATAATAGGGGCGACCGCGCGGGAGTCAAGGGCTGTGCGGATGGCGGCGTGCGTGGTCAGGGGGCGGCAGGGGTCCCGGGGGATCATCAGTCCTCGATCCGCTCTTCCCGGTATTCCCCCTCGAGGATGCGGGGGCGGCGGTCGGGGCCGGCGGGCGGGGGTGAGGGCGGCCGCGCGGGCACGAAGACCCGGATGACGAGCCGGCGGACGGCGGGGATCAGGCACAGGAATGCGAGGAGGTCGGAAATGAAGCCGGGTATCAGCAGGAGCACCCCGCCGACCAGCACCATCAGGCCATCGAGCAGTTCCCGCGCAGGCAGTTCGCCGCGGGCGAGGGCGGCGCGGACCCGTTGCAGCGCGATCCATCCCTGCCAGCGGAGCAGCAGGGTTCCCAGCACGGCCGAGAACACCACGAGGGCGATGGTGGGGATCGCGCCGAGCACGCCGCCCGCCTTGATCAGGACATACAGCTCGAGCAGCGGAAACGCGATGATCAGCGGGAGAATCAGGTAAGGCATCCGGCGCCACTATAGCACCTTTGACCCTCGTTACCGATCGTGTATGGTGATGCGCATGACCACGGACCATCATCTCGTGCTCACCACGTGTCCGCACGAAGCGGCTGCGCGCGAACTCGCCCGGACGCTGCTCGATGAACGGCTCGCGGCCTGCGTCAACATCGTTCCGGGCCTGCGTTCCCTCTACCGCTGGAAGGACGGGATCGAGGAGGGCGACGAAGTGCTGCTCCTGATCAAGGTGGCAAAGGCGGTTTATCCGCGGCTCGAGGCACGGATCCGCGCCTCCCACCCCTACGAGTTGCCCGAGATCATCGCCCTGGATATCGCCGCGGGGTCGGCCGCCTATCTCGCCTGGATCGCGGAGAATTGTCGCGACGTATGACGGGAGGGATGTGCGCTGGTTGGCAGAATCCGGGCGGTGGCATCAAGTTTCCGCCGACTGTTCCGACATCCTGGACAGGGTTCCGCGCGCCGGCCGTGTGTTAGTATAGGGACGCTTCTTCGTTCGAGGCGGTTCGATGTTCCACCGGCGTTTCCGCGGCAGACGATCGGATCCGTCTCTCCCCGGTTTCTTCCCGGTCGCTACCGAGTCTCACGCATAACATGATCAAGATTTCCGGGTTCGGTCTCCTCGTCTCGTTGCTGCTGATCTGCCCCGCCGGTTTCGCTTCCGACGGCGGCGCGTCCTCTCCGCTCGCCTCCATCGGCGCGCGGCTGGGTCTGGGCAAATCGGAGCCGGTATTCCTTGAGCCGGACCGGGCCTTCGTCTTTTCCGCCGAGGTTTCCGCTGCCGGCACGATCTCGGCGCGCTGGGACATCACGGACGGTTACTACCTCTACCGCGACAAATTCAGTTTCCGATTGGCGGAAGCTCCCGCGGGCATGACGCTGGGGGAGGCGGAGTTTCCTCCGGGCGAATTCAAGGAGGATGAGTTCTTCGGCCGCATGGAGGTGTTTCACGGCCCGGTGCAGGCCCGGCTGCCGGTGATACGGCAGGATACGGCGCCGGCCGCGGTGATCCTGGAGGTGGGATACCAGGGGTGCGCCGACCAGGGATTCTGTTATCCGCCGATGAAGCGGACGGTGCGCCTGGAGTTGCCGGCGGCGGATGCCGTCACTGCGACCGGGGCGGCTCCGTCCGCGGCGGGTGACGCCGCGGACGCCCCGCTGCAGGACCGGATCGCGCGTTCCCTGGCGGAAGGAAATCTTTGGTTGAATCTGGCCGGGTTCTTCGGTTTCGGTCTGCTCCTGGCGTTCACCCCCTGCGTCCTCCCGATGGTGCCGATCCTGTCCAGCCTGATCATCGGACAGCGTACGCAGGTAACGACGCGCCGCGCCTTTCTGCTGTCCTTGAGTTATGTGCTCGCCATGGCCCTGACCTACACCCTGGCCGGCGTGGCTGCCGGTATGTTCGGCAGCAATCTGCAGGCGGCGTTTCAGAATCCCTGGATCCTCGGCGGCATCAGCCTCGTCTTCGTGCTGCTCGCCCTGGCCATGTTCGATGTCTATCAGCTCCAGCTGCCGGCCGCCTGGCAGGCGAGGCTGAACGCATTCAGTAACCGGCAGTCCGCGGGAACCTATCTCGGGGCGGCGGTGATGGGCTTCCTGTCGGCGCTGGTGGTGGGGCCCTGCGTCGCCGCCCCGCTGGCGGGGATACTCCTATATATCGGGATGAGCGGCGACGCGCTGCTGGGCGGGATCTCGCTGTTCGCACTCAGCCTGGGCATGGGTCTGCCGCTGCTGGTGATCGGGACCTCCGCCGGAAAATTTCTGCCGCGGGCGGGGGCCTGGATGACGACGGTCAAGGCCGTCTTCGGCGTGCTGATGCTGGCCGTGGCGGTCTGGTTTCTCGACCGGATCGTCCCGCCCGAGTTCAGCATGGTTCTGTGGGCGGTCCTACTGGTCGGCACGGCCGTCTACCTCGGTGCCTTTGACCGCATGGATGCCGGGGTTCAGGGCTGGAGGCGGTTGTGGAAAGGCATGGGCTTGGTCGTGTTCATCTATGGCGTGTTGCTGATCATCGGCGCTGCCAGTGGCGGCAATGATCCGCTGCGGCCCTTGCAAGCGATCTCGATTGCCGGCGGCAAGACCTCCGCGGAGGCGGCACTGGAGTTTGTGCCGGTCAAGGGCGTGGAGGGCCTGCGTCAGGCCATGGCGGGCGCGTCCGGGCGGCCGGTCATGCTGGATTTCTATGCCGACTGGTGCGTCGACTGCAAGATCATGGAGCGCCGCACCTTCGTCGATCCCGGCGTGCGCAACGCCTTGGCCGGTGTCGTCCTGCTGCGCGCGGACGTGACGGCGAACGACGGGCTCGATCAGGAACTGCTCAAGCAACTTGGACTTTTCGGACCCCCTGCGATATTGTTCTTCGGCGCGGACGGCATGGAGCTGAGGCCGTTCCGCGTGATCGGTTACACCGGTCCCGAGGCGTTTACGCGCCATATACGACAGGCATTGAGCTAGTTTCCTCACCCCATGGCGGGCTGGTCGCGGCGTCCCAATCTGATCCTGCTGGCGATCGCGCTGTTCGTCGTGGCCGCGGTCGCGGCGAACTATCTTTACCGCCAGCGGTTGCAGCACGAGCCTCAGGAGCCCTCGGCCACTTCCGCCGCCGCCGTTCTCGGCCAGTCCCGGCCGGATTTCGTCTTGCCGGACGCCCTGGGCTTGTCTCATGCGGTGGGGGAATGGGATGGGCGGGTGCTGGTGGTGAATTTCTGGGCCACCTGGTGCAAGCCCTGCGTCCGTGAGATCCCCGCGTTCATCGAACTGCAGAGACAATACGCCGGCCACGGGGTGCAATTCGTCGGGATCGCCCTCGATACGGTCCCCCAGGTGCAGGCATTTTTCGGCAAACTGGGGCTCGAGCTCAATTACCCGAGCCTGATCGGCGGTACGAATGCGATCTCGGTGGCCGAGGCGTATGGAAACAGTATCGGTATCCTCCCCTATACCGTGCTAGTGGACCGATCGGGCAGGATCGCCTATGCCCAGTACGGCGAGTTGACGCGGGATACCGCGGAGCAGATGATCCTGAACCTGCTGTGAACGGGCGGTTCCGGCCGCCACATTTCCTGATCGGTTTCTAACTTCGGCGATCGGGACGAGAATTCGTGGTCAGATAGACATTTCCCCAGCAACGTTGCACAATAGCCGCCGTAGCGGGCGGCCTCTTCGCCGTTCAGGATGATTTTCCCGTAATCGGTCTTTATCGGTGCGTATCGTGCCGGGAACCGACAGAATAACGAATGGCGACGATCCTCGTACTCAACGGGCCCAACATGAACCTCCTCGGCCGGCGGGAACCCGGCCATTATGGCGGGCAGTCGCTTGCCGAGATCAACAAGCGGCTGACGGCGCTCGCCAGGGAGTTCGGACTCAAGCTGTCATTCTTTCAGAGCAATGCGGAACACGAGCTGGTCGAGCGGGTGCACAAGGCCCCGGACGAGCAGATCCGTTTCATCATCATCAACCCCGCCGCCCTCACGCACACCAGCGTGGCCTTGCGGGACGCCCTCGCCGCCGTCGCGGTGCCGTTCATCGAGGTGCACCTGTCCAACAGCCACGCGCGCGAGGCGTTTCGCCGGACCTCGTATTTTTCCGATCTCGCGGCCGGTGTGATCAGCGGGCTCGGCGCCGTGGGCTATGAGCTTGCGCTGCGGGCGGCGGCGCAACGTCTAGACGAGCACAAGGACTCATAACTGCCGGTATGGATATTCGAAAGATAAAGAAACTGATCGAGCTGCTGGAAGAATCCGATCTCGCCGAGATCGAGGTCCAGGAGGGCGAGGAATCGGTACGCATCAGTCGTCACGGCAAGGCGGTGCAGACGATCATGAGCGCGGCGCCGATGATGGCGGCGCCGGCGCCGGCGGTTCAGCCCGCCGTGGCGGCCGTCGCCGCGGAGACGGCCGCGCCCCCGCCGCCGAAGGGGCACACCATCACCTCGCCGATCGTCGGCAGCTTCTATCGCTCTCCCGCCCCCGGTTCGCCGCCCTTCGTCGAAGTGGGTCAACGGGTCAACAGCGGCGACACCTTGTGCATCATCGAGGCGATGAAGATGCTCAACCAGATCGAATCGGACAAGGCCGGCGTCGTGGCGGCGATCCTGGTCGAGAACGGCCAGCCGGTCGAATACGGCCAGCCGCTGTTCGTCATCGAATAGGCCGCGGGTTCCATGTTCGAGAAAATCGTCATCGCCAATCGTGGTGAGATAGGGTTGCGCATCCTGCGCGCCTGCAATGAGCTCGGCATACGGACCGTGGCGGTGCATTCCTCCGCCGATCGCGACCTGATCCATGTCCGTCTGGCGGACGAATCGGTGTGCATCGGCCCGCCGTCGTCGGCGGAAAGCTATCTGAACATCCCGGCCCTGATCAGCGCCGCGGAGGTCACCGATGCGGTGGCCATCCATCCCGGTTACGGTTTCCTGTCCGAGAACGCCGACTTCGCCGACCGGGTGGAGAAGAGCGGTTTCGTCTTCATCGGCCCGCGTCCCGAGACGATCCGGCTGATGGGCGACAAGATCGAGGCCATCAAGGCGATGAAGGCGGCGGGCATCCCCTGCATCCCGGGCTCGGATGGTCCCCTGGGCGAGGATCCGGAACGTAATCTGGAGATCGCGCGCAGCATCGGATTTCCGGTGCTGATCAAGGCCGCCGGAGGCGGAGGCGGGCGCGGCATGCGCGTCGTGCACAGCGACGCCGCCCTCGCCAACGCCGTCAGCATGACGCGTTCGGAGGCCGAGGCCGCGTTCGGAAACGCCACGGTCTACATGGAGAAGTATCTCGAAAATCCGCGCCATATCGAGATCCAGGTGCTGGCCGACGGCCAGGGCAACGCGATCCATCTCGGTGAACGCGATTGCTCCATGCAGCGGCGCCATCAGAAGGTCATCGAGGAGGCCCCCGCGCCGGGCATTACCGAGGAGCAGAGAAACCGCATCGGCGCCCAGTGCGTCAAGGCCTGCCTGGAGACGGGCTATCGCGGCGCCGGCACCTTCGAGTTTCTCTACGAAAAGGGCCGTTTCTATTTCATCGAGATGAATACCCGGCTCCAGGTGGAGCATCCGGTGACCGAGATGGTGTACGGCATCGATATCGTGAAGGAGCAGATCCGCATCGCGGCGGGTGAACCGCTCGCGCTCAGGCAGTCCGATATCAGGCCGAATGGTCACGCGATCGAGTGCCGCATCAACGCCGAGGATGCGCGCACCTTTACCCCGTCGCCGGGCACCATCACCCAGTATCATCCGCCGGGTGGGCCGGGGATCCGTATCGATTCCCATATCTATAACGGCTATATCGTGCCGCCGTTCTATGATTCCATGATCGGCAAGGTCATCGCCTATGGCCATACGCGGGAGTCGGCCATCGCGCGCATGCGCATGGCGCTGACCGAGTTCATCATCGAGGGGATCAAGACCAATCTCCCCCTGCACCGCGATCTGATGCACGACGCCGCGTTCCAGGCCGGCGGCACCAATATCCATTATCTGGAGAAAAAACTGGCCGCCGCGGCCGCGGCGCGCGAGTGATCGTCCGCGCCCGGCTGGCCGTACGTCTCACAGCGTCTTGATGAGCACCTGGGAATTGCGCTGATAGTTGTACATGGCTTGGCGTGCCACCGGCAGTCGGCCGATCTCGGCCGACTGGAATCCGCGCTCCTGGAACCAGTGCGACGCGTGCGTGGTGAGCACGAACAGGCGATCGATCCCCCGTTTCCTGGCCTCGCTCTCGATGAGTCGCAGCAGGGCCTCGCCGTGCCCGTTGTGCCGGTAATCCGGATGCACGGCGAGACAGGCGAGTTCGCCCACCCGTTCTTCCGCGAAGGGCTGGAACGCTGCGCAGGCGATCACCATGCCGTCGCGCTCGATGACGGTGAACTGTCCGATGCCGATCTCCAGGTGCTCGCGTGAGCGCCGCACCAGGATCCCCTCCCGCTCCAGCGGCGCGATCAGGGTCAGGATGCCGCCCACGTCTTCTATGGTCGCCTGGCGGGTCCCCTCGTAAAGGTCGGTGGAGATCATGGTGCCGATGCCGTCGCGGGTGAACAGCTCGAGCAGCAACGCGCCATCACGGCGGTGATCGATCAGATGCGCGCGCCGTACGCCCGAGCGGCAGCTCTCGACCGCGTACCGCAGCACTTCGACCATCGTCTGGGGCAGATCGGGTTTCCCGGAGAGTTCGCGTTCCGCGCCGGAAGGCGTCAGCTCGCGCAGCAGCCGTCCGTTCGCGTCTTCGAGACCGTGCGCCTCGACCAGATACAGGATCTTGTCCGCCTTCAGCGCGACCGCGGTCGCTGAGGCCACTTCCAGCGCCGTCAGATTGAAGACCTCTCCGGTCGGTGAATAGCCGATCGGGGAGAGCAGGACGATGGCGCCGCCGTCGAGCTGCTGTTGTATCGCCTGATGATCGATGCGGCGCACCTTACCGGTGTAGAGGTGATCGATGCCTTCCAGTATGCCCAGCGGCTGTGCCGTGACGAAGTTTCCCGAGGCGACGCGGATGCGCGCGCCCGCCATCGGCGTGTTGGCGAGCCCCATGGACAGCATCGCCTCGATCTCGACCGAGACCACCCCCGCCGCTTCCTTGACACACTCGAGCGAGTCCTTGTCGGTGATGCGCAGGCCGCGCACGTACTGCATCCGCACCTTGCGCTCGCGCAGCCGTTGCTCGATCTGGGGACGGCTGCCATGGACGAGGACCAGGCGGATGCCCAGGCTGTTCAGCAGGGCGATGTCGTGTGCGAGACCGGTGAAGCGCTGTTCCGAAATGACCTCTCCACCGAAGACGATGACGAACGTGCGCCCGCGAAAGGCGTTGATATAAGGCGAGGAACTGCGAAACCAGTCGACGAACTGGGGGGTATCGGCATGCATCGGGTGACGGTCTCCGAGAGTATGTCTGCGCATTTTACGGCATCTGCGCTCCGCCCATCTGCCTTGCACACGGCGCGCCATGTCTCCGCGGCGGGGTAAACCTGAGTAAAATAGTCATAAATACCTTATAAAATATACAATTATAAAAAATGGGAATAGAATGGACCCATGGCCCTGCCAAGTCGGAAATCGGTCGGCGGCGGCCCGGCTTAGATGACCAACCACAATGATGAAGGGAGATATGACTATGGAAAATACCGCTTCAGTCCTGTTGAGCCTCACCCTGATCGGCTTGTCCCTGCTGCTGTTCGTTTCGCATATGTCCTGACCCCCCTCAGGGAAAAATAAGCCTGAAAACAAGGGCTCGATGCCAGGGACGGCATCGGTTTCCACCGCGGCGATCCGTATCCGGGTCCGCATGGTATGCGCGCCGCCCCGGACCCCGTTCCTATTTCCTTATTAATTTGCTAAGGTAAACCCGCGCCCTGTACCGAGATCCGGTGCGGGGTGAACGTGTCCATAACAGGTCTTAGGGGGAACGGATAATGTTCGAGCAGAAGGTATCGGGATTGCTGGGTATTGTCGGGATCGCGGTTTCGGTGGCGCTGTTCATCGCCCATCTCTGAAAGGATGCTGCTCTCCGGCGACATCCCCCGCCGCGGGGGCATGTCGCTCGAAAAAGGCCGCTCACGGACGTGAGCGGCCTTTTTTGTTGCATGTCCGGCGATGCCGCGGATTCACGCGGCTGTTCTTGAACGGGTGCCTGCGGATCGGGTCATCGAGCGCGCGCGCCGGGTCTCGGGAAACTCTTCCATACGAGGAGATCGCGGCGTGCCTCGAGGGCATCATCGTCACGACGCGGTAGTCGAGCCGCCGGCGTTACTTCGGCGAGTCGGCGGCTTGCGTGAATATTCACGGTGGCGGCGCGGATCGTTGCGCCACGCGTTCGGGGGCGGGGCGTCGTACCGAGGCACGCCTACCACAGGGCCTGGGACGAGTCCTCGGGGTGTTGGGCCGGTACCATGCCGGCATCGTGTTCCATCAGGGATTCGAGTTCACGGAAATTCCACAGCGAGCGGTCCATGAGCTGGCTGACCTGAAGATTGCCCAAGGCGTTGAGGATGTTGCTCGGGATCTTCGGGTTGTCGCCGGCCAGATCGTGGATCAGTCGTTTGATCTTGCGTCGCGTCATGTTCTCCTGCGAGCCGCACAGATTGCACGGAATGAGCGGGAAATCCCGGGTCTGCGCGTAGGCCTGGATGTCTCGCTCCTGGCAGTAGGCGAGGGGGCGGATCACGATGTGCCGCTTGGTGTCCGTCAGTAGTTTCGGCGGCATGGAGCGGATCTCGCCGCTGTAGAGGATCGACATCAGCAGGCTCTGGATCAGGTCGTCGCGATGGTGGCCGAGCGCGATCTTGTTGAAACCGTGTTCCGTCGCGAAACGGTAGATGTTCCCGCGTCGCAGGCGCGAGCACAACGAACAATAGGTCTTGCCCTCCGGGACCTTGTCGATCACGACCGAATAGGTGTCGCGCGTCTCGATGACGTGGGGAATCCCGCTGGCCTGCAGCCAGGCGCGCATCGCGCCGTCGTTCCAGCCCGGTTGCCCCTGGTCGAGGGTGTAGGAGAAGATCTCGAAACGCTGGCGGGAACGCAGGCGCAGTTTGTTCAGCAGCGTGAGCAGGGTATAGGAGTCCTTGCCGCCGGAGAGACACACCAGGATGCGGTCGCCGCGCTGGATCATATTGTAATCGGCGATCGCCTTGCCCATGTAGTTCAGCAGCTTTCGTTCGAGCTTTTCCGCATTCATACCCTTTCCCCGGGATAACAATGGCTTGAGGTGACAGGACCGGCGCCCGGGGCCCACGGACCCCGACGGTGGGGAGGCGGACCCCCGCGCCGGGTTTCCGTGCCACTCTGCTATGCTGTAGGGCCTGTATTATACGTTCAAACGCCCGGCAGTGGATTGGAGAAGACGATGTCCCGCAAGTTAAACAAGTACAGCAGCCGCATCACCGCCCCGAAGTCCCAGGGGGCCTCCCAGGCCATGCTCTACGGCACCGGCCTCACCGAGGAGGATATGACCAAGGCCGAGGTCGGCATCGCCAGCGTCTGGTGGGAAGGCAACCCCTGCAATATCCACCTCAACGACCTCGCGGCCTATGCGAAGGAGGGGGTGCAGGCGGCCGGGCTCGTCGGCATGCGCTTCAACACCATCGGCGTCAGCGATGGAATCTCGATGGGCACCAAGGGCATGAGTTATTCCCTGCAGTCGCGCGAGATCATCGCCGATTCGATCGAGACCGTGATGGGCGGGCAGTGGTACGACGCCAACATCTCCATCCCGGGCTGCGACAAGAACATGCCCGGCTGCATGATCGCCATCGGGCGCATGAACCGTCCGGCGTTGATGATCTACGGCGGGACGATCAAGCCGGGCCATGCGGGGGAGCGCACGCTCGATATCGTCTCCGCCTTCCAGAGCTACGGCGAGTTCATCGCGGGCCGCATCGACGAGGCCACGCGCGAGGATATCGTGCGGCATTCCTGCCCCGGTCCGGGGGCCTGCGGCGGCATGTATACCGCGAACACCATGGCCGCCGCCATCGAGGCCCTGGGCATGAGCCTGCCGTACAGCTCCTCGACGCCGGCGGTCGATCCGGGCAAGATCGACGAATGCCGCCGCGCCGGCGCCGCGATCCGCGAGTTGCTGGAGCGCGACATCAAGCCGCGTGACATCATGACGCGCGCCGCATTCGAAAATGCGATGGTCGTGGTGATGGCCCTCGGCGGTTCGACCAACGCGGTGCTGCATCTGATCGCGATGGCCCGCGCCGTCGATGTCGAGCTGACCATCGACGCCTTCCAGGCCGTGAGCGACCGCATTCCCTTCATCGCGGACCTGAAACCGAGCGGCAAATATGTGATGGAAGACCTGCACAAGGTCGGCGGCACGCCGGCGGTGATGAAATATCTGCTCGAACACGGCCTGCTGGACGGCAGTTGCCTGACCGTCACCGGCCGTACCCTCGCCGAGAACCTGGCCGATGTCCCCGGGCTGACGCCGGGGCAGCAGGTGATCCTGCCACTCGAGCGCCCGATCAAGGCGAGCGGGCATATCCGCATCCTGAAAGGCAATCTCGCGCCGGGTGGGGCCGTGGCCAAGATCACCGGCAAGGAAGGTGTGCGCTTCGCGGGGCCGGCGCGCGTGTTCGACGCCGAGGAGGACATGCTCTCCGCGCTCGAGCAGGGCGGGATCTTGAAGGGGGACGTGGTGGTGATCCGCTATGAAGGCCCCAAGGGCGGCCCCGGCATGCCCGAGATGCTGACGCCGACCTCGGCCATCATGGGCGCGGGCCTGGGCAATGACGTCGCGATGGTCACCGACGGCCGTTTCTCCGGCGGCTCGCACGGCTTCATCATCGGTCATGTGGTGCCGGAGGCCCAGGAGGGCGGACCGATCGCGCTGATCCGCGACGGCGACCTCATCACCATCGACGCCGCCGCCAACACCCTGTCGGTGGACCTGGCCGACGCGGAGCTGGCGCGCCGCCGGGCCGACTGGCATATGCCGCCGTACAAGGCGACGCGCGGCACGCTCTACAAATTCATCAAGAACGTGAAGGACGCCTCGCAGGGCTGCGTGACGGACGAGTAGGAAAAAATGGAATAAAAAATGGGGACAGATTTATTTTCCGCCCACGGCGGCATATCCGGCTAGGGCCGGAGACGGAAAAATAAATCTGTCCCCATTTTTATTGCCGGTACCAGCGGATCCGCAGTGCGTCCAGCACGCGCTGCGGGTAGCTGTTCATGTGGATGAGCGGGCTGCCGTTGTAGCGCGCGAGCGCGCGCCTGAGGTCGCCGCGTTCGCGATCGAGATAATAGCGCAGGATCGTACAGCCGAGGCGCAGGTTGATGTGCGGTTGTTGCAGACTGTCGTCGGGACGGCCGAGCTCGGCCAGCCAGAACGGCATCACCTGCATGAACCCCTGGGCGCCCGCGCTCGATACCGCCCAGCGGTCGAAATTGCTCTCCACCTCGATCACCGCCAGTACCAGCTCGGGCGGCACGTCCACGCGCGCGGCCTCGAAGTGGATCATCTTCAGCAGCTCAATGCGTTCCTGCGCGTCCGGCATCCGCTTGCGCAGGCGGTTGGACATATCCATCAGCCAGACCTCGGCCTCGAAGCGGTCCTCGAAACTGTTGTTGTCCTGGATCGCCGTGAGCAGGGCCGTGCGCAATTGGGGGTCGTCCCGCTGTTCGATGACGGCGGCCCGCGCCGTGGTGACCAGCAGGGCAGAGGCGAGCAGCAGTGTCGCGAGGCGTCGGTGCATGGCGAGGGTCTGGGCCCGGTGGCCCGGTTACCGTCCCCCACCCCGCTGCGACGGGCGGCGCGGGTGGCGGATACCCTCTAGATATCGGTTGTCGCGCGGGCGGACTTGAGCCGGGGGACGATCTCGGACAGCGGAATGTGTCGCACTTCTTCGCCGCGCCGGTGCTTGTATTCGACGGTACCGGCGTCGAGGCCCTTTTCGGCCACCACCAGGCGGTGGGGGATGCCGATGAGATCGGCATCCGCGAACATCACGCCGGGGCGTTCGCCGCGATCGTCGTACAGGGTCTCGATGCCCTGTTCCCGTAGCTCCCGGTACAGGTGCTCCGCCGCCTCGCGCACGCGGTGCGACTTGTGCGCGTTCAGCGGGATCAGCACGACCGCGAACGGCGCCAGCGCCTCCGGCCAGACGATGCCCCGTTCGTCGTGATTCTGCTCGATCGCGGCGGCGACGATGCGCGAGACGCCGACGCCGTAGCAGCCCATGGTCATGGTGACGCTGCGGCCCTGTTCGTCCAGGCAGGCGGCGTTCATGGCTACGCTGTATTTCTGGCCGAGCTGGAAGATGTGGCCGACCTCGATGCCGCGCCGGATCGCGAGCGTCCCGCGGCCGTCGGGTGAGGGGTCGCCGTCGACGACGTTGCGCAGGTCGGCGGTGCGCGGCTCAGGCAGATCGCGGCCCCAGTTCACGCCGGTCAGGTGGAAGCCGTCGCGATTCGCCCCGCACACGAAGTCGGCGGCCTGCGCCGCGGCATGATCGACGATCGTCGGCACCGCCAGACCGACCGGCCCGATCGAACCGGCGCCGCAGCCGGCGGTGGCGCTGATCTCCTCCGCGCTTGCGAAGGTGAACGGATCGGCCACCTCCGGCAACTTGCCGGCCTTGATCGCGTTGAGTTCGTGGTCACCGCGCAGGACCAGCGCGACGATCCCGCCTTCGGCGCCCTTCACCAGCAGCGTCTTGAGACATTGCGACGGCGGCACGCCGAGGAATCCGCTCACCTCGGCGATGGTGTGTTGCTGCGGCGTCGCGACCTCGCGCCGTTCGGCGCGCGCGTCCGGCCGCGCCTGCGCCGGCGGCCGCGCCTCGGCCAGCTCCACGTTGGCGGCGTAGTCGCCTTCGCTGGCGAAGGCGATGGCGTCCTCGCCGGAGGCGGCGAGGACGTGGAATTCATGCGAATGACTGCCGCCGATGGCGCCGGTGTCGGCGCGTACGGCGCGGAATTCGAGGCCGAGCCGGGTGAAGATGCGCGTGTAGGCGCGGTACATCTCGTCGTAGGTCTCCTGCAGCGAGGTCTGGTCGAGATGGAAGGAATAGGCGTCCTTCATCAGGAATTCACGCGCCCGCATCACGCCGAAGCGCGGGCGGATCTCGTCGCGGAACTTGGTCTGGATCTGATAGAAGTTGGCCGGCAGTTGCTTGTAGCTGCGGATCTCGCGCCGGATCAGGTCGGTGATGACCTCCTCGTGGGTCGGGCCGAAACAGAAGTCGCGCTGATGGCGATCCTTCAGGCGCAGCAGTTCGGGGCCGTAGAACTCCCAGCGTCCCGATTCCTGCCACAGCTCGGCGGGCTGCACCGCCGGCATCAGCACCTCCTGCGCCCCGGCGCGGTCCATCTCCTCGCGCACGACGGCCTCGACCTTGCGCAGCACGCGCAGGCCAAGCGGCATCCAGGTATAGAGCCCGGCTGCGAGGCGGCGGATCATGCCGGCGCGCAGCATCAGTTGATGGCTGATGATCTCGGCGTCGGCCGGGGTTTCCTTGACGGTGGCGAGGAGGTAGCGGGCGAGTCTCATGGGATTCCGGTCGTGCGCTGGCGGATGGATAGGCCGCCATTATGCATCGGCCGCCGCGGGAGCGGAAGCGCGGGTCAGCGTTCCCGCGCGCGCAGTTTGCGTTCCCAGCCCAGCGCCGTTTCGATGATGAAATCGAGGTCGTCGTAGCGCGGCTCCCAGCCGATGGCCGCGCGGATACGGCTCGAATCCGCGACCAGGGTCGGCGGGTCGCCCGGCCGGCGTGGGGATTCGACGATGTCCAGCCGGGTTCCGGTGACGCGCTGCACCGCGTCCAGGACCTCGCGTACGCTGTAGCCGTGGCCGTAACCGCAGTTGAGCACGGTGGAGGCGCCGTCGCCGCGCAGGTAATCGAGCGCCTTGAGGTGGGCGCCGGCGAGGTCCTCCACATGGATGTAGTCGCGTACGCCGCTGCCGTCCGGGGTCGGGTAGTCGGTGCCGAAGACATGGACCTGGGAACGCTTGCCGGTGACGGCCTCGCAGGCGATCTTGATCAGATGGGTGCATTCCGGCGTGGACTGGCCGATGCGCCCGCCGGGGTCGGCGCCGGCGACGTTGAAATAGCGCAGGATGACGTAGCGCATGGGGTCGATCCGGGCCAGGTCGCGCAGCATCCATTCGCTCATCAGCTTCGAGCTGCCGTAGGGATTGATCGGCGCGGTCGGCGTCTGCTCCGGGATCAGGTCCACCGCCGGCGTGCCGTATACCGCCGCGGTGGAGGAGAACACGAAATGTTCGATGCCGGCGCGCGCGCAGCATTCGAGCAGGTTGCGCGTGTTGACGGTGTTATTGCGGTAATACTTGAGCGGGTCGGCCACCGATTCCGGCACCCAGATGTGGGCGGCGAAGTGCAGGACCGATTGGATCGCATGCTCGCGCAGCACGCGCTCGACCAGCGCCATGTCGCCGCTGTCGCCCTCGACGAACTCGCCGCAGAGCACGGAGTCGCGGAACCCCGTGCACAGATTGTCGAGCACCACCACCCGTTCACCGCGTTCCCCCAATTGCTTGACGACATGGCTGCCGATATAGCCCGCTCCGCCGGTGACCAGGATGCCCGCCTTGTTCATGGTGTCCCTTCCTTTCGTGAAGAAATACGTTGTTCCGGTGTCCCGGCGGAAGCCGTCTCCGCCCGGATGGGTTATCGACCACTCTAGCACGACGCTGAGGCGGCCTTCCGGCCGCGGGCGGCGGGGCCCGGGCGTCCCCATCTTCTCGGTTGCCGCCCGCCGCCAACTCTCGTAAAATGGCGCCCTTTGTTGCCATTGCCGCCCGGTCGATCAAAGATCAGCGGATTCAAATACTTTTCCAGGTCTGCAAGCGGGGTCACAAGCAATGCCGATACGCGTGGGCGTGGCGCGGGAGACCGTTCCCGGGGAACGCCGGGTCGCCCTGGTGCCCGAGACGGTCGCCCGTCTGGTCAAGCAGGGCCATGAGGTCCTGGTCGAGCCCGGCAGCGGGGCCGCGAGCTTCTGCTTGGATCAGGCCTACGTCGAGGCCGGCGGTCGCCTGGTGGCGGACCGTGCCGCGCTGTGCCGCGAGGCGGAGGTGCTGGTCAAGGTGCAGCCCCCGACGCCGGAGGAGATCGCGCAGTACCGGCGCGGCCTGGTGTTGGTCGGCTATCTGCAACCCCATCGCGGCGACGAGGCGATCCGCGGCCTGCGCGACCAGGGGGTGACGAGCTTCGCCATGGAACTGGTGCCGCGCATCACCCGGGCCCAGGCCATGGATGCGCTGTCCTCCCAGGGCACGGTCGCCGGCTACAAGGCGGCCTTGCTGGCCGCCGATCTGTGTCCGCAGTTTTTCCCCATGCTGACCACCGCGGCGGGCACCATCCGGCCGGCCAAGGTCCTGATCCTGGGCGCGGGGGTGGCGGGCCTGCAGGCGATCGCCACGACGCGCCGCCTCGGCGCGGTGGTGGAGGCCTACGATGTGCGCCGCGCCGCGCGCGAGCAGGTCGAATCGCTGGGGGCGAAGTTCCTCCAGGTGGAGCTCGACGCCGAGACCGCGGGCGGCTATGCGCGCGAACTCACCGCCGAGGAGAAGGAACGCGAGCAGGTCCTGCTGCGGCGCGCCATCTGCCAGGCCGACGTCGTGATCACCACGGCGCAGATCCCGGGCCGCACCGCGCCGCAACTGATCGCCGCGGCGACCGTCGAGGTGATGAAGCCCGGAGCGGTGATCCTGGACCTGGCGGCGGAGAGCGGCGGCAACTGCGCGGTGACCCGGCCGGGCGAGCGGATCGAGCATCATGGCGTGACGGTGTACGGGCCGGTGAACGTGCCGAGCATGCTGCCGGTGCACGCCAGCGCGATGTACTCCAAGAACATCCAGAATTTCATGGGCCTGCTGCAGGGAGAGGGTGGTGCGCTCCAGCTCGACTGGGCGGACGAGATCCTGGCGTCGAGCGTGGTCACGCATGAGGGCGGGATCCGCCACGCCGCAACCCGTGAACGCATCGAAGGGGGCGTGAAATGATCGAGGGCATCTGGGCGGCGCTGTTCATCTTCCTGCTGGCGGGCTTTACCGGCTACGAAGTCATCAGCCGCGTGCCGGTCATCCTGCATACCCCGCTCATGTCCGGTTCGAATTTCATCCACGGCATCGTGCTGGTCGGCGCGATGGTCGCGCTGGGACATGCGGATACCGTGCTCGAGCAGGCGATCGGCTTCATCGGCGTGCTGCTCGCGGCCCTCAACGCGGTCGGCGGCTACGTGGTGACCGAGCGCATGCTGGAGATGTTCGAGGCGAAGAAGAAAGGCAAGGGGGCCTGACATGGAGCATCTGATCCAAGCGGCCTATTTCCTCACCGTCTTCCTGTTCGTCCTCGGGCTCAAGAGGATGAGCTCGCCGGCGACGGCGCGCAGCGGCATCAAATGGGCCGGCGTGGCCATGGGGCTCGCCATCGTCGTCACCATGCTGACGCCGGGCCTGCACAACATCGGGCTGATGCTGCTGGCGATCCTCATCGGCGCCGGCGTCGCCTGGTACACCGGCGGCAAGGTGGCGATGACCGACATGCCGCAGATGGTCGCCATCTACAACGGCATGGGCGGCGGCGCCGCCGCCGCGATCGCCGCGGTCGAGCTGCTGCGCGGCGAGATGGATCAGACCGGCATGATCCTACTGAGCGTGATCGGAGGCCTGATCGGCGCCGTCGCCTTCCGCGGCAGCATGATCGCCTTCGGCAAGCTGCAGGGTCTGATCAGCGGCCGCCCGATCACCTTCCCCGCCCAGCATGTCCTCAATCTGGTGGTTCTGGTGGTCTCCCTGCTGCTGGGTGCGACACTGCTCGGCGGCGATCCGATCACGCTCATGATCGTGCTCTTCTTCGTCGCCGCGCTCGCCTACGGCATCCTGATGACTTTGCCCATCGGCGGCGCCGATATGCCGGTGGTGATCTCGCTCTACAACGCGTTGACCGGCATGGCCGTCGCGTTCGAGGGCTTCGCGCTCGGCAACGCGGCGATGATCGTGGCCGGCACCGTGGTCGGCGCCGCCGGCACGCTGCTCACCCAGTTGATGGCCAAGGCGATGAACCGGCCGATCTCCAACGTGCTGTTCGGCGGCTTCGGCAAGCCCGGCGCGGCCGGCGCGGAGGAGATCAAGGGCAGCCTCAAGGCGATCGAGACCGAGGACGCGGCGGTGATGATGCGCTATGCCTCCAAGGTGATCATCGTGCCCGGCTACGGCATGGCGGTGGCGCAGGCCCAGCACAAGATCCGCGAGCTGATGGACCTGCTCGAAGGGCTGGGCGTCGAGGTGAAATTCGCGATTCACCCGGTCGCGGGCCGCATGCCCGGCCACATGAACGTGCTGCTGGCCGAGGCCGGGGTCCCCTATGACCGGTTGTTCGACCTGGAGGACATCAACGCCGAGTTCGGTTCCGCCAACGTCGGCCTGGTCATCGGCGCCAACGACGTGGTGAATCCGGCCGCGCGCACGGATACCTCGAGCCCGATCTACGGCATGCCCATCCTCAACGTCGACAAGGCGGAGAACGTGCTGGTGATCAAGCGCGGCCAGGGTACCGGCTTCGCCGGCATCGAGAACCAGCTCTTCTACAAGGACAACGCCCGCATGCTGTACGGCGACGCCCAGGGCGTGGTGAGCGCGTTGATCCAGCAGTTGAAGCAGTTGGGCTGACCGTTACGAACCATCTTCTCCGCCGCCCCGCTGCAGCGCGCGGGCGATGCGGCCGGCCGCGGCGGGCGGCAGGTCCAGCGTCCCGGGCGCGAGCTGCTCCATCCGCGCGATCAGCGCGCGCGCCGCGGCGCGGATGAAGGCCGCCTGGCGGCGATAGGCGCGGCACATCGAGCAACTGCAGAGGTGCAGGCCCAGCGCCAGCCGCTCGCGCAGGGCGAGCGGGCGGTCCATCGACAGCGAGATCAGTTCGCTCGCCTTGCGGCAGGATATCATGCGTCCGAGGCCCCGGCCCTGTTGAACCAGTGTCGATCGAGACACTCGCGCAGGCGCACGCGAGCCCGCGAGAGCATCACCCACATATTGTTGGTCGTGGAAATCTCCAGGACCTTACATACGTCCTGGCTCGGCAGCTCGCTGAGCTCGCGCAGGATGAACAGATCCGCCAGATGGGCCGGCAGGTTGCGGATACAGGTGCGGAAGACGCGCCAGAAATCCTGCGCTTCGAGCGCGCCCTCGGGGTCGGCCCAGGCCGCGGGCGGCTGCGCCCAATGACCCGAGGGGCCGAACAGGCCGTCCAGATAGGCCGTGTCGTCCACCCGCTCCTGTTCCAGGCGCGCGCCGGAGCGGAAATGGTCGATCAGCTTGTGTTTCAGGATCCCGATCAGCCAGGTCTGTTCGGACGACTGGCCGGAAAACCGCGCCCGCGCCCCGAGCGCGGCGAGGAAGGTCTCCTGCACCAGGTCCTCGGCCAGCGCCGCGTCCTGCGTGCGCAGCAGCGCGTAGCGGTACAAGATATTCCCGTGGCGTTCCACCCACGTGGCGGGATCGGAGCTCGTCACGGGCCCGGCCGGGATCAGAACACCACCGTGGCGGCATCGAAGACCGGGCCGTCCACGCACACCCGTTTCATCGCCGGTCCGTCCGCGGTCAGGATCCGCACCGTGCAGCCCGCGCAGCCGCCCACCGCGCAGGCCATGAATTCCTCCAGCGAGACCTGGCACGGCAGGGCGTAATCGCGCGCCAGCCGCGCGGCCGCCTCCAGCATGGGATGCGGCCCGCAGGCGAAGATCTCGACCTCGCCGCGCTGCGCCGGCGTGAGCGCGGCGAGCCAGCGGCGCGCGAGATCGGTGACGTAGCCGTGAAAACAACCGGGATAGCCCTGGAGCGAGGAAAGGCGGCTGGGGATGCCCCAGTCGTCCATCAGCGGCATCGCGGCGATGGTCCCCTCCGGTATCCCGGACACGAGGATCTGCGAGGGCCGCGTGGTGAACGGGAACGGCACCTCCGAACCCATCAGCACCAGCGGGGAATAACCGCCGCGGCGGCGCATTTCTTCCGCCAGGAAGATCATCGGCGGGATGCCGACGCCGCCGCCGAGCAGCAGGGCGCGGGGGCGTTCCGGGTGCGGCGCGAAGGGGCGGCCGATCGGGCCGATCAGGCTGAGCCGCGTCCCCGCGCCGTGGGCGGACAGCAGGCGCGTCCCGGCGCCGAAGGCGCGGTAGAGCAGTTCGATCCAGCCCGCCGCGGGTTCCGCACGCATGATCGAAAGCGGGCGCCGCATCGGCAACAGGGGATGGCATTCGATATGGACGAAACTGCCGGCGCGCGCGCGCTGTGCGATGCGCGGCGCCTTGAGCCGCAGGATGAACTGCTCCCCGGGGTGGGCCTGATGACCGAGGATTTCCCCCTCTTCGACCAGCAGTGTGTCTCGGTGTGTCATGGCGCTCGGTACGGGCGGGTCCGTCGGTGCGGGATTCAAGGTTTGTGCTCGAAGACCGGCACGCCGCCGAGCAGGGTATGGGTGACGCGCCCCTTGAGCTCCCAGTCCAGGAAGGGCGTGTTGTGTCCACGGCTGAGCAGGCGGTCCCGGCTCAGCACCCAGTAATGTTCCGGATCGAAGATGCAGACGTCGGCCCGGCGGCCCGGCGTCAGATCGCCCGCCTCGACGCCGAGGATGCGCGCCGGGCGCAGGGTGAGGCTCGCGATCATCTCGTTGAGGGTCAGCACCCCGTCGTCGACCAGGCGCAGGCTGAGCGGCAGCAGCGTTTCCAGGGCGGAGATGCCGGTTTCCGTCTCGCCGAACGGGGCCAGCTTCGCGTCGGCCTCGTGCGGCTGATGATCGGAGCAGATCGCGGCGATGGTGCCGCGCGCGAGCCATTGGCGCAGGCCGTCGCGGTCGCGCAGCGTGCGCAGCGGGGGTATCACATGACACTGGCTGTCGAAGTCGAGCACGTCGTTTTCGGTCAGGTGCAGATGATGGGCGCTGACGTCGGCGGTCACCGGCAGCCCGTCGTGCTGCGCGCGCGCGATCATCTGCGCCGCGCGCGCCGTCGACAGCAGCGAAAAATGGGTGCGTACGCCGATCTGCTCGACCAGCGCGAGGCAACCCGCCACCGCGACCGTCTCGGCCGCCGCCGGGATGCCGGACAGGCCGAGGCGGCTGCATACCGCGCCGTCGTGCACGGTGCCGTTGCCGGCGAGACGCGGATCCTGTGCGTTGACGAATACGGTGAGATCGAAGGTGGCGGCGTATTCCATCGCGCGGGCGAGGATCAGCGGATTCTCGATCGTGCCGAAGTCGTTGCTCACCCCGGTGCAGCCGGCCTGCCTGAGCGCCGCCATCTCGCTCAGGCGCTTGCCGTCCAGCCCCCGCGTCATGGCGCCGAGCGGCACGACGCGCGTCAGGCCGGCGGCCTCCGCGCGGCGGATGATCAGCGAGGCGACCGCCGGCGAATCCACCGGGGGCTGGGTCGTGGGCGGGCAACACAGGGTCGTGATGCCGCCGTAGGCGGCGGCGCGGGATTCGCTCGCGATCGTGGCCTTGTGCTCCTGACCGGGTTCGCGCAGATGCGCGCGCAGGTCGACCAGGCCGGGGCAGACGATCCGGTGGGTGGCGTCGATCTGGAGGTCGGCCGCGAAGCCGTCGGGTGCGCGCCCGAGCGCGACGACCTTTCCGTCCGCGATGAAAAGGTCCAGGCGGCCGTCGACGTCGTTGGCCGGATCGATGACGCGGCCGCCGCTGATCCGGACGCGCATCAGTGCAGCTCCCGCGCGGGCGGGGTGGGCAGGCGCTGCATCGCCTTGGCCATGATCGCCATGCGCACCGCGGTGCCGTGCGCCACCTGGTCGAGGATCACCGAGCGCGGGCCGTCGGCGACCGCGGAATCGATCTCCACGCCGCGGTTGATCGGGCCGGGGTGCATGATGATCGCGTCGGGCTTCGCCGTCTCGAGCCCGGCCTCGGTCAGGCCGTAGAGCTGGAAGTACTCGTGTTCGCTCGGCAGGAACGCCCCGCCCATGCGTTCGTGCTGCAGCCGCAGCGTGATGATCACGTCGACGTCGCGCAGACCGCCGCGCAGGTCGTGGTGCACGTGCACGCCCAGCGTGTGCGCCTCGGCCGGGATCAGGGTCCTGGGGCCGATCACGCGGATCTCCTCCACGCCCAGGGTCGAGAGCGCGTGGATCTGCGAGCGCGCCACGCGCGAGTGCAGGATGTCGCCGACGATGGCGACGCGCAGCTTGTGGAATTCGCCCTTGTGGCGGCGGATGGTGAACATGTCCAGCATCGCCTGCGTCGGATGGGAATGGCGGCCGTCGCCGGCGTTGATCACGCTGACGTGGGGGGCGGCGTGGCGCGCGATGAAATGGGCGGCCCCGCTCACGGCATGGCGCACGACGAACATGTCGCAGTGCATCGCCTCCAGATTGCGCTGGGTATCGAGTAGCGTCTCGCCCTTGGTCGTGGCCGAGGCGTTGACGTTGATATTGAGCACGTCGGCGGAGAGCCGCTTGGCGGCGAGCTCGAAGGTGGTGCGCGTGCGGGTGCTGGACTCGAAGAACAGGTTGACGATGGTCTTGCCCCGCAGCAGCGGCACCTTTTTCACCGTCTGTTCGGTCACCGAGGTGAAGGACTCCGCCGCGTCCAGGATATCGACCAGCAACTGGCGCTTGAGCCCCTCGATGGTGAGGAAATGGCGCAGTTGCCCGTTGTCGTCCAGTTGCAGGTTGCGTTTGTCCATCGGGGTTCCGCTATCCTTTCTGCCGCGCGTCCTCGACCACGCTGAGGCGCAGCGGCGCCGGTCCGTGGAGCTTGATGTGCCGGTCGCGGGCGAGCTCGACGCGCGCGCCGACCACGTCGGCCTGGATCGGCAGTTCGCGGCCGCCCCGCTCCACCAGTGCCGCGAGCAGGATCGAGGCCGGCCGGCCGTAATCGAACAGTTCGTTGAGGGCGGCGCGGATGGTGCGGCCGGTGTTCAGGACGTCGTCGACCAGGATCACGTGCCGGTCCTCGATGCCGGCGGGCAGCAGCGAGGGCCTCACCTGCGGGTTCATCCCGACGCGGGTGAAGTCGTCGCGGTAGAACGAGATGTCCAGGGTGCCGAGCGGATCTTTCAGCTCCAGCAGCCGGTGCAGGCGCTGGGCGACCCAGACGCCGCCGGTATAGATACCCACCATGACGGGATCGGCGATGTCCCGGCCGTCGAGGAGGGTACGCAGCGCCGCGGCCATGTCGGCGATGATCTGTTCCGGATTGAGGGAGTCGATGTCCACGCGGGCGCTACCGTCGTCGGGTGCCTATCTTACTATGATTCTTCCGCCGCGTCCCGCTGCGGGGGGCCTCCGCGCGGGTGCTGGCTGAAATAGGTCTGCAGGATGAGATGCGCGGCCACTTCGTCCAGTTCGCGCCGCCGGCGCGAACGCCGTGTGCCGGAATCGGTCGCGGCCTCGCGCAGGAGCCGGCCGGCCTCGACCGAGGACAGGCGCTCGTCCGCGAGGTGCACGGGCAGGCGGTAGCGGCCTTCCAGCCGGCGCGCGAAGCGCCGCGCCGATTCCGTCATGGGCTGTTCTGTGCCGTCCATGTTGAGGGGCAGGCCGACCACCAGGGCGGCGGGCCGCCATTCCTCGATCAGGTGGGTGATGGCGTCCCAGTCGGGCTGTTCGTTGTGGCTGGGGAGCGTCGCCAGCGGGGTGGAGGTGCCGGTCAGCTCCTGGCCGACGGCGACGCCGATGTGTTTGGTTCCGTAATCGAAGCCGAGCAGCGTGCGGCCGGCTCCCGTCATGCGTGGCCGACGTGGCTGGAGATGCGGTTCAGATCCACGCCGGTGAGCGCGGCGGCGGCCTCCCAACGCTGTTCGTAGGGGACATCGAAAAAGATGCGGTCGTCGGCGGGGACGCTCAGCCAGGCGTTCTCCCGCATTTCGCGTTCGAGCTGACCGGGTCCCCAGCCCGCGTAGCCGAGCGCCACCAGGCAGTGCTGCGGGCCCTGGCCCACGGCGATGGCCTCCAGGATGTCGCGCGAGGAGGTGACCGCGATCTCGTCGGTCACCTTCAGGCTCGCCTCCCAGTCGCCGTGGGGTTTGTGGATCACGAAGCCGCGCTCGCACTGCACCGGGCCGCCGAGAAAGATCGGCTGCCGGATGACGGCGGCGATGCGGGTCTCGATATTCATCTGGCCGAGCACCTCGCCCAGGCTGATATCGAGCGGCCGGTTCACCATGATGCCCATCGCCCCCTCCGCCGTGTGTTCGCACAGATAGGTGACGCCATGAAAGAAATTGGGATCCTGCAGCGCGGGCATCGCGATCAGGAACTGGTCGGTCATGTAGGCGGATTGGCTCATAGGCTACTAGTATCGGCCCAATGCGGGAGCGTTTACAAGTGAACGGGGCGTGCCTCAACGCGAGGCGTCGAGGCGGTGGCTGTCCAGGAATTCCCACGTGCGGGTGATGTGGAGCACGTCGGTATCGCTGCGCAATTCGTCGGGAAATTGTGAGAAGGGGGCGGCCAGCTTGACGATGCGCATGGCGGCGTCGTCCAGCACCTTGCTGCCGGAGGAGCGCAGCAGCGTGATGCTGTTCAGACTCCCGTTCGCGTTGATGGCGACATCGAGCAGCAGGCTGCCGGAGATGTTGCGCCGCTTGGCCTCCTCGGGGTAGTTCATCTTGCCGATGAATTCGATCTTGGCGCGCCAGGCGTCGAGGTAGGCGGCGTCGCGGTACTCGCGCGCCTGGGCCGAGATGTAGCGGTGCCGGTCGCGTTTGGCGTAGGTCTCCATCGACTGGCTGATCTCCGTGCTCAGCGTGGCGATCTCCATGCTGCGCGCCACCAGTTCCTCCGCCGTCATGGGCTGGCGCGGCCGATCCGCCGGCGCCGTGTCCTTCCGGACGGCGTACTCGGATTCGCTCCGGGTCAACGGGGCGTCCTGCGCCGTTTGCGGCGACGGGGGCGGCGCGGCCGGGAGCGTGACCGCCATGCCGGCGCCGGCGCTGGGCTGCGGCAGCGGGGTATAGGAAGGGCTCCGCGGGCTCAGCTTGTCCGCGGAACTGCCACCGCCTTCCAGATTGGCCTGGGCCAGGAGATCGGCGTCCTCGGGCGCCTTGTCGCTGCGCTGGTGCACCAGGGTGATCTGCAATGGTGGATCCTTCTCCGGCGCCACCCGTTCCAGTACGCCCGGGGTAAAGGTCACGCCCAGGATGATCACGGCGTGCAGCGCGGCCGCGACCAGCAGGCTCAGGCCGAGGCGGTCCGAGGCCAGCGCCGGCTCAGGCGGTGGGAGCGCCAGGGCCGGCATCGGACTTGAAGTGGGCCATCATGGCCCGGACCAGGAGACCGCTCGCCAGCCCGAAGCCGACCCCCGCGGTCATCAGCACCGGCAGCAGGCCGAACAGCGCCTCGTGCGGGATGAACAGGCGGTAGGCGACATAGAACTGCGCGGCGATGTGCGCCATCGAGGCGAGCAGGCAATAGCCGACCGGACCGAGCCCACGCCCCGGCAACAGGCTTCCCAAGCCGATGACGGCGAGGGACGCCAGCGCCCCGGAGAAGCTCAGCACGAAGGTCGGCGTGAGGAAGGTGCCGATCAACAGGCTGCCGACCACCACGCGCAGCAGGGATACCCACACGGCCGCGCGCCAGCCGTACAGGAGCAGGGCGGCGATGGTGACGACATTGGCGAGCCCGGGTTTGATCCCGGGCAGCGGGCTCGGCAGCATGCTCTCGGCGATGTGGATGGTGATGGCGAGCGCGGCCAGCCAGGCGATGCGGTAGTCTTCCCGCGTGGCGGTGAACGAAAGGGTGTGCGCTCCGGTGTCGTTTCGCATGGCCGCGTCAGAAATTGATGGTGTCGTAGCGCAGCTCCGGTCCGACCACCGCCAGGCTGACGCGGTTGGGCAGGCAGGCGGTGAATTCTCCGCCCAGGTGGAGCCAGCCGGCATGCACGCACAACTGGCCGTGGCAGGGGGAGGAGACGAAGCGCGCCTTGCCGTCGTGGATCTCGATCACGCTGGTTCCGAGCGGCCCCTCGATACGGATCTCGCGATCCTTGCGCAGGGACGCGAGGATCTCCCTGCCGTCGGCCCCGACGATACGCACCTCCTCTCCGACCCCGCCCCGATGCCAGTAGCTGGCATACAGCCAGGGCAGCAGCAGCAGGGCCCCGGCCAACACGAAATAATCCGCCCGGGTCATTCGAGGGCTTCCACGACGATCTTCGGGGGCGGATCGATTTCCATGCGCAGACGTTCGGCCATTTGCGGGGTCATGTGCACAGTCATATCGGCGTCGATGAGCATCACCTGAGTCACGCCCATGCGGCGCGCGATCTCCTTCCAGCCGGACACGCCGGCGATGAACAGCGCGTCGTCGGCGGCATCGGCGAGGGTTCCGTCGGGCGTCACCACGGTGACCGACAATACCCCCTCGGCGGGATAGCCGGTGCGCGGGTCGAGGATATGGTGGTAGCGCTTGCCCTGGTAATCGAAGAAGCGTTCGTAGTTGCCGGACGTATGTACGCTCTCGTCGGCGCGCATCTCCAGCGAGGCGATGATGCCGGGCTGCGCGGGGTTGCGGATGCCGACGCGCCAGGGACGGTCGCCGTGGGCGCCGATGGCGTGCAGTCCGCCGCCGGCGTTGACGATGGCGTTGTCGATGCCGAGGGCGCGCAGGGCGTCGATCGCCCGGTCGACGGCGTAGCCCTTGGCCGATCCGCCCACGTCGAGCTGCACCTGAGGGTTGCGGCTGCTCACCCGGTCATCCTCGATCACCAGGTCGTCCATGGTGGGGTGGGCCTCGACCAGGCGGCGGATCTCCTCGGGGGCGGGCGGCGGTCCGAGCGGAGGATCATCGCTGTGAAAGCCCCACAGTTCGATCAACCGGCCGATGGCCGGGTTGAACAGTTGATCGCCCGCGCGCGCGAGTTCCTGGGTCCGGCGCAGGACGGCCACGTCCTCGGCGCCGACCGTCGCGGTCTCGCCGGCCGCGAGCCGGGCGTTGAGGTCGGTCAGGTTCGGCTGGCCCGGCGGGCCCGGCTCCCAGGCATGCCAGTGGACGTGGATCCCGTTCAGCACGTCCTCGACCGCCTTGACCGCCTGCTGGGCCCTGGCCTCGTCGACGTCCCACAGGCTGATGTCGACGATGGTGCCGAGCGTCATCAACTGCGTCTTGTAGACCTCGGGTTTGTGTCCGCCGCAACCGGCCAGCGCCAGCAGCAGGCCGGACACCAGCGCGCAGGCTACGGACGGGCGCTTCATGACAGCCTGGCCGCGATCCTGTCCATCAGCAGCGCGCTGATGTTGAGGCCGAACTGGGCGTCGAGCTCGCGGATGCAGGTCGGACTGGTGACGTTGATCTCGGTCAGATAATCGCCGATCACGTCCAGTCCGACGAACATCAGGCCGCGCCGTTTCAGTTCCGGACCGACCTGCGCGCAGATCCAGCGGTCGCGCTCGCTGAGCGGCACGCCGACCCCCTGTCCGCCGGCGGCGAGATTGGCGCGCGTCTCCCCCGGGGCCGGGATGCGGGCCAGCGCGTAGGGCACCGGCTCGCCGTCGACCATCAGGATGCGCTTGTCGCCCTGCGTGATCTCGGGCAGATAACGCTGCGCCATGGTCAGCCGGGTGCCGTGCCGGGTCATCACCTCGAAGATCACGTTGAGGTTCGGGTCCTCGGGGGTGACGCGGAAGACGGATTCGCCCCCCATCGCCTCCAGCGGCTTGACGATGATATCGCGCTGTTCCTGCAGGAAGGCACGCAGGCGCGCGCCGTCGCTGGTGACCAGTGACGGCGCGCTGCACTGTGGGAACCAGGCGATGGAGAGCTTTTCATTGGTGTTGCGCAGCCCCTGCGGGCGATTGACCACCAGGACGCCGGCCGCCTCGGCCAGCTCCAGCAGATAGGTGGTGTAGATGTATTCGATATCGAACGGCGGGTCCTTGCGCATCAGCACGACGCCGAGTTCGTCCAGCGCGGCGTCGTGTTCCCCGCCCAGGGTGAACCAGTCGCGCTTGTCGTCGCGCACGGCGAGCGCCCGCATGCGCGCGCGCGGGCGGGCGTCGCGCAGGTAGAGGTCGCCCTGTTCCATGTACCAGAGCGGCCAGCCGCGCGCCTGCGCCTCCAGCAGCATGGCGAGGGTGCTGTCCTTGCCGGGTTTGATCGCGGCGATGGGGTCCATCACGACGCCGAGCGCGATCATGGGCGCGCGGGATACGGGTGGGTTGCGGTCATCATCATGGATAGTCGAGGGGATCTCCCTCGGCCAGCGCCGCCTTCTCGCGCGCGGCGGCGAGCAGGGCCAGCCGGGCGATCACGCCGTAGGCATAGAATCGGTTCGGGTGCGCGTCCGGCGCCAGGCTGCGCTCGGGCATGGTGCAGCAGTTGGCGAAGGCGAGCGGTTCGAAGTGCATGCCGGGCGAGTTGAGATTCTCGTTGGCGCCGCGCCGCGTGTGCACGCGGTAGAAGCCGCCGACCACGAAGTGATCGATCATGTAGACCACCGGTTCGCTCACCGCCTGGCCCTCGCCCCAGGTCTCGAAGGTGTACACGCCCTCCTGCACGATGACCTTGGTCGTCTCGGCGCCGCCCTTGGTCGCCGCCATGCGGGTGCGGTCCTTGCGGTTGAGGTCGCGCACATCGTCCGGGGAGTGCACCGTCATGATGCCCATGCCGTAGGTCCCGGCATCGGCCTTCACCATCACGAAGGGCGGTTCCTTCACCCCGTACTCGTCGTATTTGCGCCGGATCGCGTCGAGCAGCGATTCGACGTTGCGCGCCAGGCACTCCTCCCCCTCGCGCTTCATGAAGTTGATCTCGCCGCACTTGAGATGCAGGGGGGTGATCAGCCAGGGGTCGAGCCCCATGATGGCGGCGAATTCCTCCGCGACGGTCTTGTAGTATGCGAAGTGCTGCGACTTGAGGCGGTTGGACCAGCCGAGCTGCAGAGGCGGGATCACCGGCTGTCGCAGGCCTTCCAGGATCGGCGGATGCCCGGAAGAGAGGTCGTTGTTGAGCAGCACCATGCAGGGGGTGAAGCCGCCGAGATGGACCTGGTCGCCGCTGCGCTGCAGCGGTTCCAGCCGCAGGCGGCGGCCGGACGGCAGTTCGACCTCCTGCGGCCCGTCCAGGTCTTCCAGCAGGGAGCCGATGCGGGTCTCGAAGCCGGACTTGGTGATGATGTCCTGCAGGGTGGCCAGGCTCTCCAGATAATACGGGTTGCGCGTGTGGCTCTCCGGCACGAGGATGATGCGGTTGGCGCTGGGGCAGACGCGCTCGATCGCCGACTGCATGGCCTGCACGCAGAGCGGGATGAAGGCCGGATTGAGGTTGTTGAAGCCGGCGGGAAACAGATTGGTGTCGACCGGGGCCAGCTTGAAGCCGGCATTGCGCAGGTCGACCGAGGCGTAGAACGGCGCCGCGGTCTTCTTCCATTCCTGGCGGAACCAGGATTCGATCTCGGTCTGCTGGTCGAGCAGGTGTTTTTCGATCAGCAGCAACGGCCCGTTCTGGACCGTGGTGAGATGGGGTACGGGTTGAAGATGCTGGATGGACATGAGTTCCCTGCTACCCTGTGGATCGACTATGGTAACTTAAAACCCTCTTTGAAAATAGCGGGTTAGGATCCTGGCGCGGCGCCCGGGCTTAGCCGAGATCGCCCCGCAGGACCTGCAGCGCGGCGAGGGCCGCGATCCCGGCCGTCTCCGTGCGCAGGATGCGCGGACCGAGGCGCAGGCCGATGAACCCGGTTCGCCGCGCCTGTCCGATCTCCCGGTCGCTGAGTCCGCCTTCCGGGCCGATCAGCAGTGTGACTCCCCCGGCCGGGGGAAGTTGCAACCCGCCCAGGGTGGTCTCGGCCGCGGGGTCCAGCGCCAGCCGCAGCCCCTCCCCGGACGCGGGGGCGGCCGCCAGCCACCGGTCCAGCGTCGTGATGGGCAGGAGTTCCGGCGGGCGGGTGCGCCCGGACTGTTCGCTGGCCCCCGCGATCACCCCCTCCCAGTGCCGGTATCGGCGTTCCCGGCGCTCCCCTTCCAGCCGCACCTGGCCGAATTCGGTCTCCAGCGGGAGGATGCGCGCGACCCCGAGCTCCACCGATTTCTGCAGGGTGTAGTCCATGCGTTCACCGCGCGAGATGCCCTGCGCCAGCGTGATGGCGAGGGGCGATTCGCGGCTGACGTCGACGAAGGCGCCCAGCGTGACGATCGCCGTGCCCCGCTCGACCGCGTCCAGCGTGGCCTCGTATTCCCCGCCCGCGCCGTTGAAGAGACGCAAGGGGGCCCCGGGTTTCAGTCGCAGCACGCGCAGCAGGTGATTGGAGGCGGCCTCCTCCAGCGTCACGCGGGCGCCGACGGCGAGCGGGCGGGCCAGGAAGAGGCGGGGGACGCGCATGCCTTCAGTCCTGGGTGGCGGCGACGAGACCGTCCCAGGCCACCTGGGCCAGGTATTCGATCTCCTCCGGGGTGATCACATAAGGCGGCATGAAATAGATCACGTCGCCAAGCGGCCGCAGCAACACGCCGCGTTCCAGGGCATGGCGATGGACGCGCCGTCCGCGCCGCTCCTGCCACGGATAGGGCTCCCGGGTCCGCCGGTCCTTGACCATCTCGATCGCCAGGATCATGCCGCGCTGGCGCACCTCGGCCACATGGGGGTGGTCCGCGAAGCGCGCGCCGGCCGCGGCGAGCGCCCCCGCCAGGGCGGTATTGCGCTCGATGACGCGATCCTGCTCGAAGATGTCCAGGGTGGCGAGCGCCGCCCGGCAGGCGAGCGGATTGCCGGTATAGCTGTGGGAATGGAGAAAGGCCGTCATGCGCGGGTAGTCGTCGTAGAAGGCGTGATAGACCTCTTCGCGCGTGAGCACGACGGAAAGCGGTAGGTAACCGCCTGTCAACCCCTTGGAAAGACAGAGAAAATCCGGGCCGATGCCGGCCTGCTCGCAGGCGAACATCGTGCCGGTGCGGCCGAAGCCGACGGCGATCTCGTCGGCGATGAGATGCACGCCGTACTCGTCGCAGGCGGTGCGCAGCCGGGCGAGATAGACCGGATCGTACATGCGCATCGATCCCGCGCATTGCACCAGCGGTTCGACGATCACGGCGCAGACCTCTTCGTGGTGGCGGTCCAGGGCCTCGCGCATCGCGTCGAAGCGCTGCATCGAGTGTTCCGCCCAGCTCTGGCCGGGTTCGCGCAGGAAACAGTCCGGCGACGGCACCGGGAGGGACGTCATCAGCAGCGGGTGGTAGGTGTTCTTGTACAGGGGGAGGTCGCCCACGGCCAGCGCGCCCAGGGTTTCTCCATGGTAACTGTTTGTCAGGGTTATGAATTTAGTTTTCTTCTCGCGGCCGAGATTGCGCCAGTAGTGGAAGCTCATCTTCAGCGCGACCTCCACCGCGGAGGAACCGTTGTCGGCGTAGAAGGCGCGCGACAGTCCGGGCGGGGCGATGCGCACCAGGCGTTCGGCCAGTTCCAGCGCGGGCAGGTGGGTGAATCCGGCCAGCATCACGTGTTCGAGTGCGTCGAGCTGGTCCCGCAGCGCGGCGTTGATGCGCGGATTGGCATGGCCGAACAGATTGACCCACCAGGAGCTGATCGCATCCAGATAACGCCGGCCCTCGAAATCCTCCAGCCAGACCCCGGTGCCGCGCCGGATCGGGACGGGCGGCAGCGTCTCGTGGTCTTTCATCTGGGTGCAGGGGTGCCACAGGACGGCGAGGTCGCGTGCGGCGATGACGGCATTGTCCGCCGCCGGTTCCATGGCTGGTGTCATGATGCGATGGGGGCCTCGCTCGCTTCCGTTCCGGGATTTCTGTTTAGAAGTGGTTTATCCACAGCGCTACTTTAGTATTATGTTCGGCGTAACGAGCGGGTACTTGCAAGCCTCCCGGAAATCGTTAGACTAAATGAGACTTGTTCTCAGCACTGCTATTTCATCAGAAATCATTCGAAAGACAGTTACTTAAGGAGATATGTGATGACCGTATTGGTGGCGAAGCCGGCGCCGGATTTTACCGCGACCGCCGTGATGCCGGACAACAGCTTCAATGAGAGTTTCAAGCTGTCGCATTACCGCGGCAAGTACGTGGTGCTGTTTTTCTATCCGCTCGATTTCACCTTCGTGTGCCCGTCCGAGCTGATCGCCTTCGATCATCGCCTGGATAAGTTCCAGAAGCGCAACGTCCAGGTCATCGGCTGTTCGGTGGACTCCCATTTCACCCATCTGGCCTGGAAGAATACCCCGGTCAACAAGGGCGGTATCGGCAATGTGCAGTATCCGCTCGTCGCCGATCTCACCAAGGGCATCGCCCGGGACTACGACGTGCTGGTGAACGATGCCGTCGCGCTGCGCGGCTCCTTCCTGATCGACAAGGAAGGCATCGTGCGTCACCAGGTAGTGAACGATCTGCCGCTCGGCCGCAACATCGACGAGATGCTGCGCATGGTCGACGCCCTGCAGTTCACGGAGAAGCACGGCGAGGTCTGCCCTGCCGGCTGGCAGGAAGGCAAGAAGGGCATGAAGGCCTCGACCAGCGGCGTGGCCGAGTATCTGGCCGAGGAAGCGGCGGAGCTGTAGCCGCGGGACGCATCCGGCGCAGCGGGAAGGCGGCCGTCGGTCGCCTTCCGCCCGCCTGCTCCGGCCGGGGGGTTAACCGGCGCGGCGGGTCGTTTCCTCGAAGCCGAGATCGATCTCCTCCACGTTGAGGTTCTTCAGGCGATCGTCGAGTTCTCCGGTCTCCGGGGCGGGCGTTTCGGATTCCATGACCAGCTCGGGGGCCGACGCGTCCGTCGGAGGACGGGGCGCCGGGGAATCCGTTGTGTCCGGCCTATCCGGGGGGGCGGGCGCCATCACTTCCATTTCCGCCGGGGCATCCTCATGCGCCGCCGCGGGTCCGGGCTCCGTGGCGGCCGCCGCTTCGGCGATCTGCGAGACGACCGAGGGGCGGGTGTCGTCGAAGGCGGTGGTCGGTGCGCCCGGCGCCGCGGCGGGTTCGGAGGGCGCGTCTTCGTCTGCCGTCGCCTCGGGGGCGGATTCCGCGCCGTTGCCGAAGAGTTTTCGATAGACCAGGAACAGGACGCCGCCGAGGAGTGCGTTCAGCAGGACCACGAGCGTAACGACCAGTATCCAGTTGAGGCGCGCCGGTGGGGCTTCACTCGCCGCATCGTCCTCTCCTGCGGGGTCCTCTTCGGCGATCGCTTCTTCCTCCGACGATGCCGGATCCTCGCCGGCGATGGATTCTTCCGCGTCGGGCGAGCGCGCTTCGATCGAAGATGCAGGGCGGCCGAAATGCAGGGGCTCGCCCTGGTAATGGATCGGTTTTCCGTTCGGACGCTCGGCATCGATCTCGAGGATGATCCGGTAACGGCCTTCCGGCGGATATCCTTCGAGTCCGAGCCGCCACTCGCCGGGACTGGTGCGAACCATTGGCAGCACGTCGCCCCGTTCCCCGTCGCCGGTGATCGTGGCGGCGGCCTCCAGCGTTTCCGGATCGATGATGCCGGCGCGCGGGATCACGAACAGGGCGGGGCCGTTTCCCTCCGTGCGGATGTCGGCGATGACCGGACTCTCCACGACCTCGATGTCCTGTCTGTGCCGGCGCCTGAAGGTGGTGCCGTCGACGTCCACGATGACGGTGTGCGCCCCGGTCTCTCCGGTCGCCGTCAGCCGCGTGCCGAAGATCCCGTCGCCGGGCATGATGTCGCCGTCGCGACCGTTGTCGAGCAGCAAGCGCTCGGACGTTGCTCCCTCCGCGGTGTTCTCCAGCGCCTTCACCTGGAGAAAGTGCAGGAATTCCCCGTCGGTGATGGGCCGGTTCTGTTCCGTGAAGCGGACCAGGAGGTCCTGTGCGTCTCCCTTCAGGACCTGGTTGGGAAGCTGCGTCGCGACGACGCGCAGATTGCTCACCACCATCACGCGGTTGTCGGGATCGATGTCCGCGTTGACGCGCCAGGCGCCGGTCGCCGGTTTCTCCACGGTGACCAGATCGTAGCGCGCCTCGTTGTGCCAGCGTACATTGGGCGGCAGGCGCATCGCGCCGAATGTCACGCCATCGGGCGTGGTCAATGTGGTCGCCGGCGCGCCGTCCGCGCGGAAGACGAGCAGGGTGAGTTCCTCGATACTCTCGTCGACCAGGATCTGATTGTCGATCAGCGGCAGTGTGTCGGGCTGCGCCGCTTTCTCGAACATGCGCAGAAATATCCGTTCGAGTTCGTCCGCATCGTCGGCGCGCTCGAACCAGCCGCCGGTGGATGCCGAGAGCTGCCGGAGGAGGGGCTCATCGGCGTCGTTCGACAGGGCGATGGTATATACCTCCACCCCGGCGTCGCGCAGGCGCGGCAGGATCTCGTCGGTGATGCGCGCGCGGGACAGCCGGTCCGATTCCGGGGTCGTGGAGACGTCCACCAGTCCGTCGGTGAGCAGGATGACGCTGCGCCGGATGCCGGGCGCGGCGGTCGCCCAGTTCCAGCTCGCCGTACCGAGGGCCGCCTCGATATCGGTGAACAGCCCCGCCGAGTTGATCAGCTCCGCCGCGTCCATGGCCCGTTCGCGCCAATCCGTATTTACCTCGCCGTGGCGGACCAGCATGTTGACATAACGCCCGAACGTCCACACGCCGGCCTGTGTCCCGGAGGGCAGCAGCCCGGTCAACAGCCGCAGCGCGGGTTTACGCAGATTGGCGGGATCGTTCTGCTTCATGCTGCCCGAGACATCGATCAGGATGCGGATGTCGTACGCCGGCGTTGCCGTGGGCGGCGGCGCGGCCGCCAGGGCGGATCCGGTCACGGACAGGATCAGAAGCAGGCTCGAAAGTATGTGTGATGTCTTCACCGCTGGTGCGCTCGCGCTTGATCGGGTTTCCCGTACGGGGTTATCGGAATTAACTGATTGATTCTTTAAGTACGTTATAATCACGCGCGATCAGCGGCGAATATCAACATGCGCCGGCGCCCGCACGGTGCCGGTGGCGAGGAGGCAGAGGGATATGCAATCGTTTTTCACCGGCGGCAAGGGGCGGCGCGCGCTCGACAACGTCAAGCAGTTCACGACCCTGATCGGGGGCGGGACGCGCGTGACGGGGACCTTGCGTGGCAGCGAGAACTGTATCGTCAACGGGACCGTCGAGGGTGACTGCGAGATCGACGGCATGCTGGTGCTGGGCGAGCCGGGACGCTGGCACGGGAACATCACCGCCTCGATGGCCATTATCTCCGGCGAGGTCGTCGGCGACATCATGGCGAGCGAAAAGCTGGAATTGAGCGCGTCCGCCCGTATCACCGGCAATATCATCAGTCCGGTGGTGGCGATGGCCGAAGGCGCCATCCATCAGGGCGGTATCAGGATGACCCGGGAGGGTTCCGGCGTGTCCAGTTTCCAGGAGAAACGCAAGGGGCCTCCCGATTCGGAGGCGTGATGCCGGCCGCGGCCCCGCGCCGGCTTGCCTGATTCCCAAGTTTTTTGCTACGGTATGACGGCCCCCTTTCCGTTGCCGCGCCGGTTCGGGAAGGGTGGCGTGGGGGGTACTCTAGTTTAAAGCCAACGATAGCCACTCGAGTGGAGGTGGACATGTCCGGTCGTGTCAAGTCGGCAAGCGATCATGATGCCGTTCTGGTAATTGCTCTCGGTGTGATGGTGTTGAGTCTGGGTTTGTTCGCCAAATACGTATTGGCGGCCTGATCCATGCGGCGCGGATGGATCGTCCGCGCCGCCATATCTTCTTCATAAGCATCGGTTTTCAGCAGGCGTCACGCCCGGGTCGCGTGACGGAGCGGCTGTTTTCAGCCTATATCCGGCCGCCGCGCTTCGAGTCGTGGCGGCCCTCTCTATCGCGTCGCGCGAGCGACCCCCGAGATCAGTGGAGGTACCGGCCGGCCGATGCGCGCGAGCCGGGGATTGATCGCATCCTCGGTGATCATGAGGGTCATCCCGAGAATCTTCATCATCGTCTCGATATCCTCAGGGTCCGCGAAATCCCCTCGCATGCGTTCGAAGTGGTAGCGGTTGAGATAGAGCACGTTCGGTCGTTGACCGTGCAGTCGCTCGAAATCGGTCGCGAGACGGTCGATGAAACTCAGCATGGATACACTCCTTTTCCCGGCTTCCGGGACTCCAGGCCGCTAGCGGCTGTCCCCCCACGAAGCTTTAAATGCGTTCCCTCGCCTCGTGACAGGTCGCCGGTCCTCTCCGCCATCGGGCGAGGCGGGCATTATCACTTGAAATATATAGGGATTTTGTCTATATATTGACCAAATACCATTCTTTATATATGGTAATCACCGTAGTGATACGGCAATGGGTGCGACGGTGTTCGGTATCGGACCACCTGAATCTAAGGAGGTGACTTATGGCCAGTCAGAGAGATGCAACAACGGATGACGGAGTACTCTGCGTGGGGATCATCGTGATCACTTTGATCTGTGGTTTTGTCGCGGCGGTCCTGGCGGGTTGATGACATCCATCTCATCGAGGGTCTGCCGGGAAGAGTTACCAAGGTAGACCATTTTTCACGACAGGCCGGCCTCCGCATGGGGGCCGGCCTTTTTATCGGGCGAATGGGGCGTTCCGGTCCCGCGGTCGCTGTGTTCGATGCCGGCTGCTACACTATCGCGATGCTGCAAGGGAGCGCATTACTGGGCATACTCGCCGACGGCCAGTTTCATTCCGGCGAGGTGTTGGGACGGACGCTGGGCATCAGCCGCGCGGGGGTATGGAAGCACTTGCAGGCGCTGAAGGCGCGCGGAATCGAGATAGATTCGGTGCCGGGCAAGGGGCACCGTCTCAACGGTTCCATCGAGCTTCTTTCCGAGGCGGACATCCGCGCCGGGTTCGGTGATACGGCGCGCGTGCGTCTGGCCGGTTTGGAACTGCATCAGCAGATCGATTCGACCAACAGCGAACTGCGCCGCCGCGCCGCCGCGCTGCCCTCCGGCTTCGCCTGTCTCGCGGAGGCGCAGACCGCCGGACGTGGACGCAGCAATCGCGTATGGCTGTCGCCCTATGCCCGCAATCTCTATCTTTCCCTCCTGTGGCGTTTCGATACGGGACCGGACGCGCTCTCCGGGCTGAGTCTGGCGGTCGGCGTCGCCGTAGTGCGCGCCTTGCGGAGGACGGGGGTCGCGGACGCCGGTCTCAAATGGCCCAACGATATCCTCTGGCGAGACGCCAAATTGGCCGGCACCTTGATCGAGATGAACGGGGAATCCTGCGGTGATTGCAGCGTGGTGATCGGCGTCGGGATCAATGTCTGCATGCCGCGGCTGCTGGGCGCCGCCATCGATCAGGCGTGGACGGACCTGGCCTCCGTCACCGGAACGCATCCCTCGCGCAATCGACTGGCCGCTGTGCTCCTCGACGAGCTGGCGGAGATGCTCGCCGGGTTCGAAAAAACGGGGCTCGCGCCCCTGCTCGAAGAGTGGCGGCGTCACGACATCATGCTCGGTCGCGAGGTGACCGTCACCACCGCCGGCGGCGGGGAAAGCGGCATCGCGCGCGGTATCGATGACCGCGGCGCGCTGCTGGTGGAGGCGGACGGGGTCGTCAGGCCTTATCTCTCCGGCGATGTCAGTCTCCGCCTCCGGGACACCGGTTCGGCGCGCGCGCCTTCCGGTCCCGACGCCCGGACATGAAGCTGCTGGTGGACGCGGGCAACACCCGCATCAAATGGGCGTGGGTGGATACGGAGGCGCTGCAATGGCGCGGCGCCATCCCGCGGCGCGGCGGAGGCGAGGATGCCGATGCCCTGTCCGCGGCCTGGGGTGACCGCCCCGCGCCGCTCCGTCTGCTCGTGGCGAACGTCTCCGGCGCGGAATTCCGCGCGTCACTCACGGCATGGTCACGCCGCGCCTGGGGGATCGAGCCCGAGTTCGTCCGCGCGCGGGCCGAGGGTTTCGGCGTCATCAACGCCTATCCCGATCCACAACGCCTGGGCGTCGACCGCTGGCTCGCGCTCATCGCCGCGCGCCGCGCCGTCGCGGGTCCGGTCTGCGTCATAGACTGCGGCACCGCGCTCACCATCGACGCGATGACAGGGGAGGGCGGGCACCTGGGCGGGCTGATCCTCCCCGGGCTCGGGCTCATGCGACGCGCCTTGCTGGAAAATACCTCGGATATCCAGGCGGCGATCGAGGACGCGTCACCGTGGCCCGTCACCCTGCTGGCGAAGGATACGCACGGCGGCGTGATGGGCGGTACCCTGTATGCCGCCGTCGCGACCATCGATCGTGTCGTGCGGGATCTCGGCGCGGTGATCGAAGGCCGCCCGACCTGTCTGCTGACCGGAGGAGACGGCGCCGCGATAGGGCCGTTACTGTCCACCGATTTCGATTTCCGCCATGAGCCCGATCTGGTGTTGCGGGGTTTGGCCATCGTCGCGGAGGCCGCGTGATGAGACCGCTGTTCGTCCTGCTGCTGTGCGCCAATATCGGTTTCTTCGCCTGGCAATACCAGGCGCACGGCGGCCTTGCCGGCCGAAAGGCGGCGGTCGACGAATTCCGCGCCACGGACCCGGGGGTGCCGCCGTTGGTGCTGTTGAACGAACGGGGCGTCGCATCACCGGCACCGCCGGCCTCCGGGGCCGAGACACTGGCGCTGCTGCAGCCGAAGGACGCGGAAAAGGGCGCCGGTCTGACGCTCGAGCCGATGGACGATGCGATGCCGGATGAGGCGGCCGCGGCGGAACAGAGGATCGAGGCCGCCCCAGCCCCCATGGGCGATGGCCGCGCCGAACCGGCACCCATACCCGGAGACGACAAAACCAGGAAAACCGGGCCGGCGACGAGCCGATACTGTTTCGAACTCGGGCCGTATCCGGACCGCCCGACGATGGAACGTCTGCAGACCGAGGCGCGACGGGCCGGGGGAAAGACGGACCTTCGGGAGCGCACCGAGACGGTCGCGGACGGGTATTGGATACGGTTGCCGGAATATCTCTCCTACGACCAGGCGCGCGCCAGATATCGGGAGCTGCAAAAAAAGGGCATGGAGGACATCGCCATCGTGCCGCTGCCCGACAAGCGCTATTTCATCTCGCTCGGCGTATATAAAAGGAAAGATACGGTGGAGGATCGCCGCAAGGAGATCCTCGCCAGCGGGATCAGCCCCGCCATCGAAGAACGCATGGTGAGCAGGACGGCCTATGTCCTAGCCGTCGAATACGAAGGCGGGGCGGAATCCCCGCCGCGGAAGCTGCGGCAGGGGCTCGCGGCCCGGGCGCCTCAGATACCGGTACGGGAGACCGAGTGCCGCTAAGGCATGGCGCATGAGCCGGAATCCGGGCGGGGTTTGCTATAATCCGCGCCGATCAAACCGAATACGCTGGCGTAGCTCAGTCGGTAGAGCAGCTGATTTGTAATCAGCCGGTCGGGGGTTCGATTCCTCTCGCCAGCTCCATAAGATTAATATAGTTACGATTTCTGTCGACCTGCCCCCCAAGTTTGTAGAGCGGTTATAAGGGCTATTGCAAAGGGCGCTCCAGGGCGCCTTTTGATGGTCCTGGTTGTGTGTATCTCGCTTTGTCTCGATATAGACCCTCCGTCTCGATCCGGCCATCCACGGCATTTCTGTGCGATTTGTTCGGATGGCCAGGCTGCGGCGGGTAGGCCCGTGGCCGCCAGGTGATTCCTCCCCCTAATAGGTTCTCTCGCCGAGCCGCTAAATATGGAGTCGAATTGCCCACTAACAGCTCCAAGGCAAACCCATGCTAATGACTAAGCCCAGGCCGAAAGCTTTTACCCCGGTGCAGCCACAGCCGTCTATTGTCGGGCACCCCTCCCCGATTGCCACCAGGATTCTGATGGATATCGCGGATTGTTTTCCGATCGGCGGGAAGATGGGGTATTACCTCGGATCGCAACAGGGCGGTATGTCGGAGACTACCGTCGTTGCCTACAGCCTCAACGACCACCTGATTTATACCCAGAAAGGGCTGTATGCCGACGCCCCGGGAGGTCTGTCGATAGACCCGGAATCTCATTGGCTCGAACATGAGGTCGGAGAGGTGCAGCAGGTCTGTCTTTATGTTCCCTATATCGCAGAGACTATTCCCAGTATTGCGGCGGAACCCTTCAAGAGCGGGGCGCGGCTGACACTGGCATCGATGTATACCTTGGGTTGTATTCCCCAGGTCGAGTGTGTGGTGCGGGATCGAGTCGAAATGGCGGAGGGACATTATCGCGCGCAGGCGATGGCCGTGCTCGAGATCGATGCCGGCACTTTCCGTCGCCTCGACCGTCGCCAGCACGCGCGGATCGGCACACATATTCCGGCCTTCGTAAAGACGGCGGAAAGGGCGGTTGGGCAGGAAGGCACGTTGCTCGATTTCACCGACCTGGAGGTCAAAGTGCAACTCGTCAAGGGGGCCAAGCCGTTCGCCCCCTTCGATCAGCTGATCGTGACCATCGATCTTTCCGAAACCGCGGGCAAGGGTCAACCGCAACAATTCACGTTCATGGGAAAGGTGGTGCGCCGAGAGAGAGAATCTCTGGTCCTGGAACTCGTCGGCCAACTGAAGCAGAACGGGTTCTGCAATATCGAGCTTATGGACCGCATCGACCTGAAGGCGAGCCTGCTCCAACATCCCGCGACAGATCATCCTCCCCTTCCCGGGTAACGCGGCCGGGACGTCGGCACCGTCACCCGCAAAGGCGGCCGGCCCCGGGCAGCGCCTGCAGCCGGTCACCAGGCTCGAGCTTGACGAGCCCATCGCTCACTGAGCGCGGCCGGATCCCCTACTCCCGAAGTATCAATACCGCTCCTTGCGTTTCTTCCATCGCTCTCGCGGGACGACCCCGGGGCGGTGTCCAAATTAAACCGCGATGAACCGTCGCCATCCCGGCGGCCTTCGGGCCTGGCGCGGCCTGATTCCAGGGTTCGGCCGCCATGGTGGCGCGAGACACCTTTCTTGCCTTGTCGTGTTGTCATCATTGTTGATAATAATTATCATAATCATTTTTGAGTCGTGTGCCGGGCGTGAAGCCGCGATCCGCGGCGTCGTTGTTTCAACCCGCTATCCGGATACCGCGTTACCGAGGGAGGAACGCTCATGTGGAAAAAAACCCTGATCGCCGCTGCCGTCGCAAGCTGCGCCGTAACGGCGCGCGCGGTGGACCCGAACCCGTTGCCACGACGGATCAGCCGAAAGATTCGTCCGATCCGACGCCGGACGAGGCATCGCCGATCGAGTTGGCGCCGGTACTGGTCGAGGACTCGATTGATAGTGAAGGTCTGAGGGCCAAAACCCAGACCAGCGCAGGCAAGATGCCGCTCTCGGTGCGCGAGACGCCGCAGTCGGTGACGGTCATCACGCAGGAATCGCTGCGCGATCGCCAGGTCTTCGACCTCGGCCAGGCGCTGGAACTGTCGGCCGGCGTCAATCAGTTCAGCGGTACCGGCCCTTTCGGCGGCATGTCATCCTTCGGTTTCAGCGATGTCGCCATCCGGGGCATCGCCATCGACGGCTACAACGATGTGCGCGAGGACGGTTTCATCAACAATTCCTATTTCAGCGTCCCCGACATGGCGATCTACGACCGCGTCGAGGTGGTGAAGGGGCCCAATTCGGTGACTTACGGCCGTGGCAGCGTCGGTGGCCTGATCAACCGGGTGCGCAAGAAGCCGCTGCCCGAGGCGCAGACGGACATCGAGCTGTCGGTCGGCTCGTTCGATACCTACCGCCTCGATCTCGACACCACCGGCCCGGTGTCTTCGTCCAATAAGATTCGTGGCCGTCTGGTGGCCGCCTATGAGGATGAGGGTTCCTTCGTCGACGGCGTCGATTCCCGTCGGATCGTCGCCGCGCCCAGCATCGCCATGGATCTTGGGCCGCATACGCGGCTGCTCGCGGAGGCGCTCGTACAACGCGATCGCTTCACCTCCAACCCCGGCTTTCCGCTGGTACCGCGCGACGACGGCAGCTACCGTGCCCCCGACATCTCGCGCTCGACCTTCGTCGGCGTGCCGACCCAGGACGGTAACGACTGGAGCATCTATTCCGGCGCGCTCCAGCTCGATCAGGATCTGAACGACCGCTGGCTGGCGACGCTGCGGCTGTCCGGCAACAAGAGCAGGAACGAGATCAGGAACGATCGCTACGCCTACGGTATCTACGACGGCTACGTCTCGCTGGGCGCCGGCGAATTCGACATCGGCAACACGATCTGGTCCGGGGAGCTGCGTCTGTCGGGAGACGTCGATGTCGCCGGTCGCAAGGTGAAGCTCGCGGCCGGTGTCGAGTTCAGCAATAACGACTATCATCGCCGTGGAGACTATCTCCCGGGCCCCGACTACAGTCTGGGGCTCGTGAACATCTACACAGGCAATTTCGCCGACCCACCCGCCCAGGCGTTGACCGACAGCTATCAATTCGAAGGCACCGACAGGAACGCGGGTTACTACGTGCAGGCGCAGGTTCACCCGGTCGACCGGCTGGGCATCCTGCTCGGTCTCCGCTACGACCGTACCGACTCGAGCGCCGATAGCGATACCAGCGGCTCCAGCCTGCGGAAGAAGGATGACGCCGTCACCGGGCGCATCGGTCTGACCTACGACCTGACCGGGCAGGTTTCAGCCTACGCGATGTATGGGCAATCCTTCCTGCCGGTACTCTATTCCGCCGATCAGAACGGTAACATCCTCGATCCCGAGACCGGCGAGATCTACGAGGCGGGCCTGAAAACGGAATGGCTCGACGGCCGACTCGGCGTCAATGCCGCGATTTATCGCATCGACCGCGAGCATATCCCGACGGAGGTGCCGGTGCCGCCCGGAGAAACGCCGTACTCGATTTCCAGCGGTCTGCAGCGCTCGCAGGGCGCGGAGCTGGAGGTCAACGGCGAGCCGCTGCCCGGGTGGAAGCTCAGTATGGCGTATAACGTCCTCGATTCGGAGTATAAGGATCGGAACGATCCGCTCTATGGCGCCAAACCCGGCGGCATGGCCGACTGGCAGTACGCCATGTTTACGAGCTATGAACTGCAGTCGGGCAAGCTGCGGGGCCTGGGCGCGGGCGCGACCCTGTTCGCCATTCCCGAGCGCGGTGTGTCGCCGTTTCAGCCCGGCACGCTCGACGGCTACGAACGCGTGGACCTCCATCTGTTTTACACGGGGCTGAGCGACGTCGAGCTCCGGCTGACCATTCGCAATCTGTTCGACGAACGCTACGTGGAAGGGGCCGACCGCATCGGGGCCTATGCCCAGTTCGGTGCGCCGCGCGCGGCGCTGTTGTCGATGCGCTATTCCCTGTAGATGCTCGGAGCCGGCGGCGCTGGCCGCCGGCTCCCTGATAGTGATGGGGCGATCTAAACCGCTTCCGCGACCTGGTGGGCGCCGTCCCACATCATGCTGAGCGCGATGTACAGGATGATGAGCAGACCGAGGTAACCGATCCAGCGATGGCGCACCAGCAGGCGCGCCATCAGGGTCGAGGCGACCCCCATCAGGGCCACCGACAGCGTCAGGCCGATGATGAGGACCCAGGTGTGTTCGCGCGCGGCGCCGGCCACGGCGAGCACGTTGTCCAGCGACATCGAGATGTCGGCCAGGATGATCTGGGTGACGGCCTCGCGAAAGGTCTTGGGTTTGCGCCCCGCGACGTCCCTGCCCTCCAGCGCCGCCTCGCCCTCCTGCTCCGAGTGCGCCTGCGGCGCGCTCAGTTCGCGGTACAACTTCCAGGCCACCCACAGCAGCAGGATGCCGCCGGCCAGCATCAGCCCGATGATCTGGAGCAATTGGGTGGTCGCGACGGCGAACAGGATGCGCAGCACGGTGGCGCCGATGATGCCGTAGAAGATCGCGCGCCGGCGCTGTTCGGCGGGCAGCCCGGCCGCGGCCATGCCGACCACGATGGCGTTGTCGCCCGCCAGCACCACATCGGTCATGATGACCGTGGCGAGCGCAGACAATTCCGAGGAGGAGATGAGCGAGAACGGATCCATGTGCGCGACTTAATAGCATATCCGCCGGAGGTTGTCAGCCGCCGGCGGGCATGTCCCTTAAAGTTCATGGGGTGATGATCCGCTAACCCGGAGAGATTCCATCCCGAGCGTGAAACCGCCCCTGGAAGAGGCCGATCATGCGGCACATGGCTATGAACGAGTCCGGGGACACCCCCCGCGATTTCAAGAACGTCCGTTTCCTGATCGTCGACGAGTCGGCCGCCACCCGTCGCCTGCTGGAGTCGATGCTGGCGGAGAGCGGGGCGGAGCGGATCGATCAGGCCGCGTTCGCGGCCGAGGCCATCCGGATGATGGAGCAGACCGGCTATGACGTCGTGCTGTGCGATTACCGTCTCGGGGCCGGACGCGATGGCCAGCAACTGCTGGAAGAGGTGCGATACCGGGGGATCCTCAAGGCGCATACCCTGTTCGTCATGGTGACGGCCGAGAATGCCGCGCAGAAGGTCATGGGTGTGCTGGAGTGCCATCCGGACGACTATCTCGCCCTGCCGTTCACGCGGCAGAAACTCGCCGCGCGTCTGGGGCGTCTCCTGCGTCGGCGGGACGAGATCGGCGCCATCGAGGAGGCCCTGGAGGGGCAGCGCTACGAAGAGGCGCTGGCCTTGTGCGAGGAACGCATGGCGGCGGGTTGCGCGGAGGTACTGGAACTGCTCCGCCTCGAGGCGGATGCGTTCCTGGCGCTCGGACGGTTGCCCCAGGCGGAGGCGATCTATGCCCGGGTGTTCGACCGCCGCAAGGCCGCCTGGGCCGGGCTGGGCCTGGGGCAGGTATGCTATTCGCGCCAGGATTACGCGGGCGCGGCCGCCGTCTTCGGGCAGACACGGGCCGCGCATCCGCGTCAGCTCGAGGCCTATGACTGGCTGGCCAGGGCGCAGGCGTCACTGGGTGACGTCGCGGCGGCGTGCCAGACCCTGGCCGATGCCCTCGACGTGTCGCCGCGCTCGATACGCCGGCAGATGGCGCTGGGCGAGCTCGCCCTGCGCGACGGCGACTACCGGCTCGCGGCGCGCGCCTTCGGTGCGGCGGTCGCCCTGGGCGGCCGCTCCATCTACCGCACCGCTTCCAATTACATCAAGCAGGCGCGCGCCCTCATGCAGTTCGATACCGGCGGGGCCTTGCGCGTGCTGCGCGATCTGCGCCGCGACTTCAATACCGATCCGGAGGCCCGTCTGCGCGCGGCGGTCGCGGAGTACATGGTGCATCGCCTGGTGGGGCAGGAATCCGGGGCGCAGGCCTCTTACGAGGAGGCCATGAAGATCTACGGCGGGTTGATGGCCGGGGGTATCTCGCCCGAGGCCATGGTGGAACTGGCGCGCATGCTGCTCGCGCGGGGTGAGCGTGCGGCGGCGGTCGAACAGATGCGCAAGGCGGTCGGCAACCGGCATGAGGACGAGGCGCTGTTGCAGGAGGTCCGCGCGGTCTTTCGCGAAGCCGACATGGAGCAGGAGGGCGAGGGCATCATCACGCAGGTGCAGGACGGCGTGGTCCGCCTCAACAACGACGGCGTCCACCTGGCGGAAGAGGGGCGCCTGGATGATGCCATCGAGCTGTTCCGGGAGGCGCTGCGCGATCTGCCGGTGAATCGCACCATCAATATGAACATGGCCAAGGTCCTGCTCCTGCGCATGAAACGGGACGGGCGCGACCCGCAATCCCTGGAGCAGGCGCATGAGTGTCTGGAGCGTTTGCGCCGGCAGGATCCGGCCTCTGGCGCGGTGCAGCGTCTGGCCGCGCTCTATCACGAAGTGGCGGCGGGGGGCTGATCCGTGCGCGCCGAGGGACCGCGGACGAGGCGCCGCACCGGTTCGGCGCACCCGGGATTGTCGCGCAGAAATCGATAGTTATGTTCTAAAGCCCCGTTGTCGTCCTGCCGTTAAACAGAGACAGGAACAGCGGCGGCACGATGGCTACCTTAACTAATCTCAATACGGCGACCCCGGCCATGGATGGCGTCTCCCACCTGGAGGATCCGGCGGTGATGGACTCCGCCCTCTACCAGGATGCCGGCTGCACCTACGCGAGGTTCAACGGGCTCAGGCTGGGCTCGTATTTCCAGCCGATCTTCAGCCTGGCCCATCAGCGCGTAGTCGGCTTCGAGGCCCTGATGCGCGCAACCGACCCCGAGGGACGCCCGCGCGGTCCGCACGAGGTGTTCGACGGCACGCGCGGCCATACCGATACCGTAGTGCTCGACCGCCTGTGCCGCGCCATCCATCTGTACAACTTCGCCCGCCAGGACACGGGTTCGGCTTGGCTGTTTCTCAACATCAATCCCCGCGTCATCGCCGAAGGGCGGCGCCCCGGATCCTTCCTGCAGGCGCGGCTCGAGCAACTGGAATTGCCGCCGCAGCGGGTGGTGATCGAGGTCGTCGAGGCCGCGCTGACCGATGAGACGCTGCTGGTGGATGCCGTCCGCCGTTATCGGGATCTCGGTTGCCTGATCGCGATCGACGACTTCGGCGCCGGTCATTCCAATTTCGATCGCATCTGCCGTCTGCGGCCCGACATCGTCAAGCTCGACCGCTCCATCGTCGCCCAGGCGGCGGTCGATCCCGGCATCCGTTCCATCGTACCCGGTATGGTCTCGCTGCTGCACGAATCGGGTTCGCTGGTGGTGATGGAGGGTATCGAGACGGAATACGAGGCGATGGTGGCGATGGACGCCGATGCCGATTTCGTCCAGGGCTATTATTTCGCACGCCCCATGCCGCAGGCGGCCGTGGTCAGCGAACCCCGTTTCGACGCGCTCTTCGACCGATTCAGGGATATGACGCTGCAGGAGCGCACCGGCTACCGGACCGAGATCGCGCCGTATCTGAACAGCCTGGGGTATGCCTCGGTATTGTTGCAGTCGTCCCATCCGCTCGAGATCGCGTGCAAGGGTTTCCTCGAGCTGGCGCGGGCGGAGCGCTGCTTCCTGCTCGACGGCGAGGGCCGCCAGATCGGGGCCAATGTCAATTCGCCGCATTCCCGGCTGGAGTCCGACCCGTGTTTCACCCCGCTACGCGACGCCGACGGCGCCAACTGGTCGCGCCGGCATTATTTCCGCCGCGCGATATCGCGCCCGGAAAAGGTCCAGGTGACGCGCCCCTATCTCTCGGCCGCCACCGCCACGCCCTGCATCACAATCTCGATCGCCTTCAAGATCCGTGGCGAACGCCGGGTCCTGTGCGGCGATCTGCGCTGGGACGAAGGCTACGGCTCGAACTGAGCGGACCCGCGTCCACCCCCTCCCGCGCGCCGTTTTCTCCCCCTCGCAATCCGGTGGTTAAGGCCGGGTTAAGCCCGCTCTGGTCTGATTCTCCCCGTGAAGACGTGCGGTCGGGCGCGCGCGGGGCTATGCTGCGCGGGTACAGGGGGAGCGGATGCGTTTACTTCTCGTGGAAGACGATGAACTGCTGGGCAACGGCCTCCAGGTCGGTCTGCGGCAAAACGGTTATGCGGTGGACTGGGTCAAGGACGGGCGCTCGGCCGAGCTTTTCCTCGCGGCGGGCACCTACGATCTGATGATCCTCGACCTCGGCCTCCCCGCGCGTTCCGGCCTGGAGGTGCTGAGGACCCAGCGCCGCGGCGGCAGCGCCTTGCCGGTATTGATACTGACCGCGCGCGATACCGTGGAGGACAAGGTCTCCGGGCTCGACAGCGGTGCCGACGAGTATCTGGTCAAGCCGTTCGATCTGGATGAACTGGCCGCCCGCATCCGCGCCCTGCTGCGCCGGCGCAGCGGGCGCGGCGAGCCGGTGATCCGCCACCGCGACCTGGTGCTGGATCCCGCCTCCCACGCGGTCATGCGTGCCGGCCGGCCGGTGGACCTGTCCCCGCGCGAGTTCGCCGTGCTGCGTCAGTTGCTCGAGAATCGCGGCAGGGTGCTGTCGCGCGCCAGGCTGGAACAGGGCCTGTATTCCTGGGCGGACGAGATCGACAGTAACGCGGTCGAGGTCCATATCCACCATCTGCGCAGAAAGCTGTGGCCCGAGCTGATCCGCACCATCCGCGGGGTCGGTTACGTCATCGACAAGGAATCATGAACCCTTCCCTGCGCAATCGCCTGCTGTTCACGCTGCTGCCCGTCACCCTGGCGCTGTGGGCAATCGTGGGCGCGATCATCTATGCCGCCGCCCAGGGCGAGGTGGATGAACTGATCGACGCCCAGCTCACCCAGTCCGCGCGTCTGCTGCTGAATCTCATGGAGCACGAACTGGCGGAAGAGGAGATGGCTCCGGGAGACATGAGCGATGACGATATCGCCGAGCAGTTCGCGGAATTTTCCCATAAGTACGAACAGCGCCTCGCCTTCCAGATGTGGATCCTGGGCGAGAACCGCATCTGGCTGCGCTCCGACAGCGCGCCGAGATACCGCATGTCGGAGCGCAGCGCCGGTTTCGAGGACCGCGCCATCGAGGGCAGTCCATGGCGGGTCTATGTCCTGACCGATGCGGCGGGCAGGCTCCAGGTGCAGGTGGGGGAGAGCGCGGAGCGGCGGGAGATACTGCGCAACCACATCGCCTGGCGCGTGCTGGTGCCGATTCTGCTGTCGATCCCGCTGATCGCCGTCATGATCTGGTACGGTGTCGCCCGCGCCATGTCGCCCCTGCGCAACATCGCGGCCGACGTTAAGAATCGCCGGCCGGACAACCTGCGCCCGATTCCGGATCTCGATGTTCCGGTCGAGGCCAAGCCGCTGATCGACGCGCTCAACGCCCTGTTCCGGCGCCTGCAACAGGCCTTCGAGACCGAGCGCAGGTTTACCTCCGACGCCGCCCATGAGCTGCGCACCCCGCTCGCGGCGCTGAAGACGCAGGCGCAGGTCGCGCTGCGCGCGACCGCGGACGAAGAACGCCGTCGGGCGCTGCGCCAGGTCGTCGCCGGCGTCGATCGGGCCACCCACCTGGCGCAGCAACTGCTTACGCTGGCCCGTATCGATCCCACTGTATGGGTCGGTCACGACAATGTGGACCTGGGAGACCTGGCGTCGGAGGTGCTGGCCGAGATCGCGCCGCTCGCGCTCGCCAGGGGTACCGATCTCGGCCTGGAGGCGGGCGCGGTGGCGCCGGTCCGGGGCGATCGCGCGATGCTCGGCATCCTGCTGCGCAATCTGGTCGACAACGCCATCAAATATGCGCCGGCCGGGGGGTGGGTCGAGGTGAACGTCGAACGGCGCGGGTCCGCGATCGTGCTCGGCGTGAGCGACAATGGTCCGGGCATACCGCCGGAAGAGCACGCGCGCGTGTTCGAGCGGTTCTACCGCCGGATCGGGGCGGGCGGCTCGGGCAGCGGTCTCGGGCTTTCCATCGTCAGGCGCATCGCCGATCTCCACCATGCGGAGATACGGCTGAGCGCCGGGGAGCCGGCCGGTTTGCGTGTCGAGGTGATCTTCGGCGATCCGGCCCGGACCGTCACCGGCCAGCCGTGAGCCTCACGCGGGCGGGCCGATTCAGGGGGCCGGGTCCGGACGGAACGCGCTGATCCGGGAGGACGACACCGGGGTACGGTTGGCCAGCCGCTTCTGGATCTCCTTCATCGCGGTGGCCAATACGCTTTCGCCGATCAGTTCCGCGTTGATGTGGTAGTAATGCAGCAGGCAGGGGACGATCTCGTGGATCGCGCGCCGGGCCGTCGGTCTGAAGTCGGTCCAGGCGATGACCGGCAGATCGTACAGGGTGCGATCCACGCAGACCCACGCCTCCTTGTCCACCAGCAGGTCCATGCCGCGCAGGCCGGCGAGCGGCAGACGCAGGGGGCCTTTCAGACGGCGCAGGCCGAGCAGCACCTGGTTGTAGCGACGGCCGTCGACCACCGCGGGTTGCGTCTTCAGTTTGGGGACTTCGTCGATTCGTGATTTCATCGCGGATGCTTGGACGGATGCCGTGGGCTTGCTAGCGTTGCTCCCCTAATTTAGCGGCCCGGCACCCGGGTTCTGAAGCGGCCTGTCGCCCCCCGTCACCCCGGTTCTCGTCCGCCTGCATACCGACTCTACCATATTCGGCCGCCCGGCTCCGGCGGCATTCTCCGGGTATCGTATTCATTCCGCCGATCCGTTGTGAGAGAATCGCACCGTTTATGAACGGGGTCGCAGCGAGTCACGGGGTACGGCCGTCATGAGGCGTCGTTTCGGCACGCCGCTGTCCCCGTCCGCCTTGCGGGTGATGCTGCTCGGCAGTGGTGAACTCGGCAAGGAGGTCATCATCGCGCTGCAACGCCTCGGTGTGGAGACGATCGCGGTCGATCGCTATGCCGGCGCGCCGGGGCAGCAGGTGGCACACCACGCCCACGTGATCGATATGACCGATCCGCGGGCGCTGCGCGCGCTGGTGGAGCGGGAACGCCCCCATCTGGTCGTGCCCGAGATCGAGGCGATCGCCACCCAGGCCCTGCTCGACATCGAGGCTGCGGGTATCGCCGAGGTCATTCCGACCGCGCGCGCGGCCCATCTCACCATGAACCGCGAAGGGATCCGCCGGCTGGCGGCGGAGGAACTCGGCCTGCCCGTTTCGCGCTACGCCTTCGCCCGGGGACTCGACGAACTGCGCCGCGCGATCGAGGGCGGCATCGGGTATCCCTGCATCGTCAAGCCGGTGATGTCGTCTTCCGGCAAGGGGCAGTCCACCGTCAACGGCCCGAACGAGGTCGCGGCGGCGTGGGACTATGCGCAGAGCGGCGGTCGCGTCCGCCAGGGCTGCGTCATCGTCGAAGAGATGATCGACTTCGACTTCGAGATCACCCAGCTCACCGTGCGCGCCGTGGGGGACGGCGGGGCGGTCGAGACCTTTTTCTGCGAGCCGATCGGCCATCTGCAGCAGCACGGCGACTATATCGAGAGCTGGCAGCCGCAGCCCATGTCGGCGACGGCGCTGGAACGCGCCCGCGCGATCGCCGGCACGCTCACCGCCAGCCTGGGCGGCCGCGGTGTCTTCGGCGTGGAACTGTTCATCAAGGGCGACCGGGTCTGGTTCAGCGAGGTCAGCCCGCGCCCGCACGACACCGGGATGGTGACCATGGCGACGCAGCGCCAGAGCGAATTCGAACTGCACGCGCGCGCGATCCTCGGTCTCCCGGTGGATACCGGCCTGCTCTGCCCGGGGGCGAGCGCGGTCATCTACGGCGGGACCGATGGGGCCGGGGTCGCCTACGAAGGGGTGGACGAGGCCTTGCGCGTCCCGGGGAGCGATCTGCGCCTGTTCGGCAAACCGGAGGCCTATGCGCGTCGCCGCATGGGGGTCGCGCTCGCCCATGGCGGGGATGTGGACGACGCGCGCCGCCGCGCGCGCCTCGCCGCCTCCAGGGTACGGCCGGTGGCGCCCGCCTGAGCGCGCGGTGTCTTTCCCTGCGCGCGGTTCCGGCCGGCGCGATGGAGATTGCCGAAGGCCGACCGCGGCGCGATTGAAACGCCTTTAGCCAGGCGCGGGATCGAAGCGCGGCGCGCCATGCTCGATGCGCGGGACCAGATGCCCCGCCATGAGCCTCAGCAGGTCATCTCCGATCAGGCCCTTTTTCCAGCCGTGCAGGATCTCCACGTCCCGCTCCCCCAGGATCAGGCGTGCCAGTTCCTCGCGCGACGCCAGCATGCTCGGGTTGATCGCGTTCTCGGCCCCGCGGACGCGCACGAGCGCCATCATGATGTCGGCCAGGGCCTCCTGGCGCGGGTCGAGCGGACCGGCGCGCTCGACGGGCGGCGCCTCCGGGCCGGCCGTCGGCGCGGCCTTGGCCTGGCGGACCAGCGCGAGAATCTCCGCGCCGTATTCCTGGACGGCCTGGCGCTTGACCGAGCGCAGGCTGGCGAGTTGCTCCGCGTCACCGGGCCCCAGGCGCACGATGTCGATCAGCGCCTCGTCCGGCAGTATCCAGCCGCGCGGGCGATCCTCCTTCCGGGCGCGTTCCTCGCGCCAGGCGGCCAGCGCCTTGAGTATCGCCAGGCGCCGGCCCGAGAGCCGGCCGGCCGCGCGGATACGGCGCCAGGCCAGCTCGGGCGGATTGCGGTAACGCTCGGGATCGGACAGCGCGGCGAAATCCTCCCGCAGCCAGGCGAGGCGGCCGCGCTCTTCCAGGGCCGCCTGCAGCTTCAGATAAAGCGGGCCGAGATAGCGCACGTCGTCGAGCGCGTATTCGATCTGCGCGCTCGCGAGCGGGCGGCGTGACCAGTCGGTGCGCGTATGCGCCTTGGACAGCGTCTTCCCCAGCAGATCCTGCACCAACGCGGCGTAGCTCGCCTGATTCGGCAGGCCGAGCAGCGGCGCCGCGGACTGGGTGTCGAAGACGGGGTTCGGCAACCGGCCATGGTCGTGATAAAAGATCTCCATGTCCTGCCCGCAGGCGTGGAACACCTTGGTGACGGCGGGATCGAACAGGATCTCGACGAGCGGGTCGAGGCGTGGAATCGCGAGCGGATCGACGCAGGCGAGGGTATCGTCGGTGGCGAGCTGGAGCAGGCAAAGGCGCGGATAATAGGTGCTCTCGCGCAGGAATTCGGTGTCGAGCGCGATCCAGGGCCTGCCCGCGCTGCGCCGGCACAGTTCATTCAGCGTTTCCGCGTCGTCTACATAATAGATTTTCTGGTCCATGACCTCTTTTCCGGCTGGGTGGGGAGGGTGCGGTTGGCCGCGCGCTCAGGGCGGCGGGGCGGACGGCTCCGTCCTGCCGCCCTGGCCCTCGATCTCTTCGATGCGTTCCTGGATGCGGCGCGCCCTGTCCGCCACCTCCGCCGCGTCCGGTTTTCCGCCGCCCGCGCGTTCGAGCACCTGCGCGCGGGTGAGCACCGGATAATTTCCCGGCAATTCGAGCAACGCGGGCCGCGTCGGCGCGTCGAGCCGGATGTGCGTGATGTCATGGATCGTCCCGCCGTCGCGATCGGTGCTGCGCAGCGGGAGGCCGAGCCGCGGATAGTGATCGTCGATGAGGTCGTCGGCGACCTCGCACAGGCGCTCCGGCGCGGTCAGCAGGGTGAGGACGCGATGATCGCGATCTTCGGAAGCGGCCGCCATGAGCTCGATGAAGCGGCGGATGCCGGGCGCCTCCAGCGGCGCGCGGGCGAGATACTCGTCGCGGCAGTAGGTGTCCTCGACCAGGATCCGGTAACGACGCGTCGGGTAGCCGGCGATGTCGGGCCCCGCCCCGGCGTCATCGAGGCGCACATGCGGCTCGGCGATGCCGCCCGCGGCCGTTTGCGCGTGCTCTGAGCGCTGGGGTCGGGGCGAGGCGAGGTCCATGGCGAAACCGTCGCGGACATCGACCGCGAGCACGCGCTGCGACGAAAGATCGAGCAGCATGTACAGCCCCGCGTCCGGGCCGTCGATCCTGGCCGCGTCGGCGCCGATGGTCACGCGACTGGCCTGTCCCGCGGCGTCCCTGCCTTCGATGACGATGTCGCCCCGCGCCGTCGCTGCGCAAACGGCGCCGGCGACGGCGCAATAAAGGTACAGGGACTTTTGCACCGGGGTCTCGGGGAGGCGGTCCGTCGGGCGGCCGGCTACAGCGGCAGGATTTCCATGCCGAGGTCGTCGCACCGTTGTGCGGCGGCGGCGCTGGTGACGACCGCCTGGCTGGCCCGTTCCGGTTTGAGATAGGTCTCTCCGACGCGGCGCAGATCGTCCAGCGTGACCCCGATCACGCGCATGCGGTAACGCTGGCGCTGGGCCGGGGTGCGCCCGTAGAGAGTGTTATGGAAGGCCGACTTGGCCTCGCCGGCCGGCGAACCCGGCTTGTCGATCGCGCCGATCACCCCGAGGATCGCCTCTTCCAGTTGGCGCGGTTCGTGGCGCGTGTCGAGCAGCCAGTCGATCGCCTGATCGAAGTCCCGCAGCGTTTCCTCCAGGCGGGGGTCGCGATAGGAGTAGAAGCGGAAGGCCGCGATGTCGGGGTCGTGGCCGGCGCCGCCGCCGTAGGCGCCGCCCTGTTCGCGGATCGCGCGGTGCAGGAAACCATTGCGCAGGAAGCCGCCCAGCACCTCGAGCGCGGCGGCGTCCGCGTGCTCGATCGAGACCGTCGGGTACACCTTGGCGCAGAAGTTGACCTCGGTGCTGGTGGTCCAGAGCTGGCGCACCGGGCGGCGCACCGGCGGGCGGGTGAACGGCGCGAAGCCGGCGGCCGAGGCCGCGGTCGCGCCCTTCCATACGGTCTCCAGGTCGCGGCGCAACAGGTCGTGGCGTTCGCGCTCGCCGATCAGGACGAACTGGCGCGGCGCGCGCAGGACGAGCGCATGGATGCGGGCGAGCCGTTCGGCGAAGCGCGCCAGTTCCTCCGCCCCGTCGAGTGAGTCGTCGAGCCGCTTGAGTGCGCGGATGCCGGCCAGCCCGCGCAGGCGATGATTGATGTCCGCGCCCGGGCTCATGCCGCTGGCGGCGGCGCCCATGGCGAGCGAGTGGCCGCGGCCGGTGACGCTCTGCTCCATGCGCGCGCGCTCCTGGGCGATGATCTCGCGCAGGCGGCCCACCTCGTCGAAGCGCACGGTCTCGAGCGTCTCGCGCATGAGCGCGCTGAACTCGGCGTGACGGCTGGCGAGCGCCTTGCCGGACAGGATGAAATGGGCGCGGATCGCCTGTACGTCGTCGATGCGGCCGCGCAGGCTGGTGTAGGCGTTGATGTCGCCGCAGACCTGCGACTGGCGCACCTGGGTGGCGAGATAGTCGCGGCCGCCGCAGCCGAGCTCGGACAGGGCGCGGGTGTAGTAGGGCAGACAGGCGAGCAGTTCGTCGTCCAGCTGCGGCAGTTCGATCACGAGCTGCTGGTAGACCAACCCGTTGGTGCCCTGGGGATAAAAGGTCGTCTCCCACGGCCCGAGCGTCTCGCGCGCGCCCTCGGGGATGTACAGGTCGGCGGGGATGTCGTCGAGCCCCACCTTGGGCAGGATCTCCGGGTCGTCGTGGCGCGCCTGGCGTTCCTGCAGCTCGGCGGCGCGCGCGACGATGCCCTGCCGCTCCTCCGCCGACAGCGCGGCGCGGATCGCCTCCAGCCGTCCCGCCTCGGCGGCGCCGCGGCGGGCGCTCAACCCCGGGTCGGGGCTCATGGTCAGGCGCACGCGATGCGGGTTGTCGAGCAACAGCGCGCGCACCTGCCGTTTGACGAAATCGGGGTCGCGGATCTCCGCCCGCAGGCGTTCCAGCACCGGATCGAGATTGAGCACCGCGATCGGATCGCCGCGGTGGATGGCGGTCGGCAGCGCGCCGAGGATCAACTGCAGGCCGTAGGGATAGGAATCGCCTCCGATCTCGCGCTGATGCAGCTCGAGCTGATGCAGGGCGGCGTCGACCATCTCCTGCGGTACGCCGCGCTCGGCGACTTCGCGCAGCACGCCGAGGATCAGCGCCTCCACGGCCTCGGCCTGTTCCGGCCGGCTGCCCTCGACGCCGCAGACGAAGGCCATCTCGCGGTTGGAATCCTCGAGACCGCACAGGGGGGAAGGGGCGCTGCCCAGCTTGGTGCTTTCCAGCGCGTGGCGCAGGGGCGAGGCGCCGTTGTCGAGCAGGATATTGGACAACAGGTGCGCCTTGAGCAGGTCCTCCAACTCGGTGCTGCGGCCGAGCAGCCAGCCCAGTACGATATGCGTCTTGGCGGCCCCGGTGTCTTCCTCCTCCAGCGCGTAGCCGTCCTCCGCTTCGAGCGGCCGGTCGTAGCGGGACTCGTCCGGCACGGCGATGACCTCGTCGAGGCGCTGGAAGCGCGCCAGGGCGCGCTCTTCGAAGCGCGCCTGATGCTCGTGCGCCGGGATGTTGCCGTAGGTCAGGAACACCGCGTTGGACGGATGATAGTGCGTGCGGTAGAACTCCTTGAGCTGGGCATGGCTCAGCTCGGGGATATGTTCCGGATCGCCGCCGCTGTTGTAGTGATAGGTGGTGGTCGGATAGAGACGCTGGCTGAGGCCCTGCCAGAGGGTGCTGACGGGGGAGCTCATCGCCCCCTTCATCTCGTTGTAGACCACGCCCTTGTAGACCAGGCGGCTGCCCGGATCGGCGGCCTCCTCGAACTCGACGCGGTGTCCTTCCTGCGCGAAGTCCAGCTCGTCCAGCCGCGCGAAGAAGACGGCATCCAGGTAGACATCGAGCAGATTGTTGAAATCCTTCCGATTCTGGCTGGCGAAGGGGTAGGCCGTCCAGTCGCTGCTGGTGAAGGCGTTCATGAAGGTATTGAGCGAGCGCCGGATCATCATGAAGAAGGGGTCGCGCACCGGGTAGCGTTCGCTGCCGCACAGCGCGGTGTGCTCGAGGATATGCGCCACCCCGGTCGAATCCATCGGGACGGTGCGGAAGGCGACCAGAAAGACGTTCTCGGGGTTCTCCGCGCTCAGGTGATAGTGGCGCGCCCCGGTGCGCCGGTGCTCATACTCCTCCACCGTCAGATTGAGCGATTCGATGCGCTCGCTGCGTATCCAGGCGAAGGCCTCGTGGGCCCGGGCGGGCGCGTCCGCGGAGGCGCGGCGGGGGGCCGGTGTCGCGATCTTCATGGGGTTTTCCGTTTTCCGCTGTTCGTCAGGGCATTCTACGTGTTCGGGCCGGCCCGCGCCAATGCAGGGGGCCGGGGACTGAGTGATTGATATTGGGGGAGAAATGCCCGAATACAAGTGCCGGCGCGCGGCGCGGGCCGGCCCCGGCGACGCGCCCGGGACGGCTCAGAAGCCCAGGACGTTGACGGCGTCCCGGTACTGTTCCCGGGTCTCCTCGACGATCATGTCCAGCAGGTCGGGCGTGAGGGAGAGGCCGGTGGTTTCCCAGACGTCCTCGTCGATGAACAGCTCCGCCGACGCCTCGGCGCTGAAGGCGCCCTGTTCGCCGTGGTTGGCCAGCGCGTCGGCGATATGCACGATCGCCGCCTCCAGGCGTCCGTGTCCGTCGGCGGCGGCCGGCTCATGATGATGGCGCACCGCCTGCTGCAGGGCGTCCGGCAGGTGCCACTGGTCGAGCATCAGACCGCCGAGTTCGGCGTGACCGAATCCGAGGGCCTTGCGTTCGGTGCGGTGCAGGAGGGTCTCGTTGCCGCGCGCGGCCAGGACCAGGTCGCGCGCCGTTTCGGGGACGCGGTTGTAGATCAGCAGGCTGCCGATGTCGTGCAGCAGGCCGGCGACGAACAGGCGTTCCGGATGGAGCACCCCGCAGCGTTTGGCCAGCATGCGCGCGATGATCCCGCAGGAGACGCTGTGGCGCCAGAAGGTGTCGATATTGACGACGAAGCTGGGGATGCGCGAGAACGACTTGACCGCCGATACCGCGATCACCAGATTGTACAGCTCGCTGATGCCGACCACGGTGATGGCGCGCGATACGGTGTCGATCCGGCGCGAAAACTGATAGAAGGAACTGTTGACCAGGCGCAGCAGGCGGGCGGTCAGGCTGGGATCGCAGCCGATGATCTCCCCCAGGTCCTGGGCGGTGGCCTGGTTCGATTCCACCAGCTCGAATACCCGGATGCAGATGTCCGGCGGCGAGACCAGGCTGGCGGCGTCCCGGATCCAGCGCTGCGCGGTATCCCGCGTCGTTTCCATCCCGTCGGTGGCGGCCTGCGCGTTTGTCTTCATGATCGATTCCCCGCGGCTCCGGTAGGGACGGGCCGTATCCCTTTGTTAGCGTTCGCGCCCGCGAATTGTTGAGCCGCGCCGGAGGGCGGCGGGCGCGTGCTAGACTGGACCGACGCGGCGCGAGGCGGGGGAGAGATGGGGGCGGTGACGTGGTGGCAGCAGGCGGTGCTGGCGGTGGTGATCCTGCTGGTGCTGTGGTGGACCCTGCCCGGCGTCAGGGCGGCCTTGGAAAGGAGCCGTCGGGCGGAGCAGCGTGACTGGCGCGGTGTCCTGCTGCCGGTCGGCGTGGTAGTGATCTTCGTGCTGCTGCTGATCGCGCTGGTGCGCTAGTCGAGCCAGCCGATTTCCCGCGCCGTGGCGGGGCCGACCACCGTCGACGGCAGCCCGGGGGGCGTCTCCGCCCGGTTCGGCGAGAGCGGAGTCCGTCCCGCCATGATCTCGGCGCGGGTTTGCGGATAGCGCGGTTCCCGCTCCGGTTCCGCGTAGCCGTCCGGGTAGCGCGGGAGGTTGGTGCGCGGATCGTATTTGTCGCTGGCGCCCAGCGTGTGCAGCAGCTCGTGGGCGATGATGACATTGTTCTGCGCATCCATCGTCCGGGTGGCGAAGGCCTTGATCAGGGCGAGCGCGCCCTTGGAGAGTCCCACGGAATGATCCAGGCGCGGAAAGCGCGCGGGATCGTAGTACTGCACGAACAGGCGTATCTGCGGCGCCGGCCCCGGCGCAGCGTCCGTCGTCCATGCCCAGTAGCGCAGGCGCAGGCTCCACAGCAGGATCTGGAGCACCCGCCGTTCCTGCGGGAGCTCCGGCGGCGCGGAGACCGGGGGCGGCGCCAGGGTGATTTCCACCGGCCGCGACGGCCCGCGGCCGTAGCGACCGATCTCTCGCCGGAAGAATTCCTCGATGGGCTGAAACGCCTCCGCCCGCAGCCCGGCGATATAGTGCGCGGTGACCGGGCTCCGGTCGGCATCGATCGGATAGATCGCGACCCTCAGCGGCTGTTCCCAGCCGGTGATGTCCCGCTGCGTGAACCAGGCGTTCAGCGCGACCAGCACGAGGATGAGGCTGAGCAGTGCGATGCGTAAGCGTTTTGCCATCGAGATTACCTGCGGGGATCCGGGGTAGGCGGACGGGGCGACGGCCCGCTCTCCTAATAGCGACCGGCGCGGTGGAATATTGACGGCCCGCCGCAGGGCCGGGCGGGCCGGGCATCGTGATATATTTGGCGGCGAACGACAGGAGGTGAATCATGCGAGTCAACTTCGATCCGGCCCTGCGGGCCGGGATTCTGTTTCTTTTCCTGTGCGGGCTGCTCGCGCCGGCGTCGGCCGCGCCGATCGGGGATGTCACGCGCGAAGAGCTGAAGGCGCAACTGGAGGGGCCCACCCCGCCGCTGGTGCTCGATGTGCGCACGCCGGAGGAATACGCGGCGGGCCATGTCCCCGGCGCCGTGAATCTTCCGCATGACCAGGCCGCCGCGCGGCTGGAAGAATTGCGTCCCTATCGGGACAGGACGATCGTGCTGTATTGCAAGTCGGGCCGGCGCGCCGGGATCGCCGCGGATACGCTGGCGCAGGCCGGTTTCGGTCCGTTGCGCCACCTCGCCGGCGACATGCCCGGCTGGGTCTCCGCCGGACTGCCGGTCGAGAAGGCCGCGGCGGATACGCCGCGCTGATTTTCCGGTGGCTCGCGGGCGACGGGCGGCGGACGGCCGCGGGACGGGGATGCGGGCGCGCCGGGTCCTGTGCCTCGCCGGCCTGCTCGCGTGCGGGACGTCCGAGGGCGCGAGCTTCCTCCTGCCCGGGCCGGGCGTGGACGTGGTGGGCGAGGTCGGCAGTGCGGTCGTCGCGGAGGGCGAGACCCTGCTCGACATCGCGCGCCGGCACGATCTCGGTTACAACGAGATCACGGCCGCCAATCCCGGCATGGACCCCTGGCTGCCGCCGCCCGGCGGCACGGTGGTGCTGCCCACGCGCTTCGTACTGCCGGCCGCGCCGCGCCGGGGCATCATCGTCAATGTCGCCGAGATGCGTCTCTACTATTATCCGGAGCCCTCCGGGGACGCGCCCGTGGTGCTGACGTTTCCCATCGGCATCGGGCAGGAGGGCTGGGGTACGCCGCTCGGGGTCACCGAGGTGATCGGCAAGATCAAGGACCCGTCATGGACCGTGCCGGCCTCGATCCTGGAGGAGCATGCGCGCATGGGGGATCCGCTGCCGGTGGTCGTGCCGCCCGGTCCGGACAATCCGCTCGGCGCGCACGCGCTGCGGCTCGGCATGAGCAGCTATCTGATCCACGGCACCAACAAGCCCTACGGGATAGGGCGGCGCGCCAGCCACGGCTGCATCCGCCTGTACCCGGAGGACATCGAGACCCTGTTCCGGCACGTGGCCGTGCCGGCCCCGGTCTGGATCATCGACCAGCCCTACAAGCTCGGCCGCGACGGCGCGGAACTCGTGCTGGAGGCGCATGCGCCGGTCGTCGACGCCGATCATCCGCCGGCGGACCGCTTCACTCCGCTGCTGGCCGCGGCGGCGGCGGTCGGCGCGGCCGATCCCGGGCCGTTGCGCGATCGCGTCGCCGCGGTCGTGAAGCGGGAATCGGGCATGCCCGAACCGGTGGCGGAGCTGGCGGTGACGGACGCCATCCTCGCGCGAGGCTGGATGTTGCAGCTCGGGGCCTTCGCCCAGCGCGGCAACGCCGCCCGGCTGGCGGAAGAGCTGCGTGCCCAGGGCGCCACGGTGACGGTATCCGCCAATCTGAACGACGGTTACTGCCACGTCCTGGTCGGTCCCTACGCGGGCCGGGACGGGGCGCTGGCGGCGCTGGAGGAGATCAGACAGACCACCGGCTATGCCGGCAGCATCGTCGCGGCGGACCGCCCCGGCGCCTTGACCGAGTGCCGGCCCTGAGGCGCGCGGGGCGGTCCGGTGTCCGGATTACTTGCTGACCGCTTTGTTGAACATCCGTTCGGCCTTGACCTCAGCGCGCTCGGCCGCATCGCGGGCGGCCGCGGCGTCTTCCTGGGCCTTGTTGGCGACGGCCGCGGCCTGGGACGCGGTGTCGAGCGCGTTGTGGGCGGTGGCGCTGGCGCTGGCGGCATCGCTGCGCGCCTTCTTCGCGGTATCGAGCGCCTCCTGGGCGACGCCCATGGATTCGTCGGCGCTGCGTTGAGCCGCCGCAACCGCGTCGGATAGGCGCTGCAGTTCCGCCGAATTGGTCGCGCAACCGCCGAGTCCGAGCAGCAACACGCCCGGCAGGAAAACAGCAAGGGATCTGCGAATAGTCATGTGAGTGAACCTCCTTTTCAATCGCGCCGATAGTTCGAGTCGCTAAGGTAATGGATTGCGGATCGTTTGTCACCAGAGCGGCGTACGCGCCGGGCGGGAAGGCGCAGGCCGCCACTACCATTCCGCCGGCGGCGATGTCACACTGCGCAGGGCCGGGCGTCGGCGGAATTCCGCCGCGCGGCGGGCGACGCGGCGATCTGGACGGGCGCATGATCACGGGATTCCATACAGGCATGAGTACGCGCGAGCGGGTCATGACGGACGAGGCGGACAGGTGGCCGGCGGCGTACTGGCGACGGCTGGGGGCCGCCTTGTGTGTGTGCGCCGCCCTGTTCCACGGGCGGGTCGACGGCGCGGACGCGGAGCCCGCGGCGGCGGCGGACGATGCGGTGACGCAGCAGGACGAGGCGGATCCCTACGACGATGAGTTCGGGGAGGATGACGGCGAGATCATCGCGGATCCGCTGGAACCGATGAACCGCGCGATCTTCGCCTTCAACGACCGGCTGTATTTCTACGTGCTCAAGCCGACGGCGCGCGCCTACCGGGTGTTGCCGCAGGGGATGCGGGTCTCGGTGTCGAACTTTTTTTCCAATCTCGCCGCGCCGATCCGCATGGTGAACGCGCTGTTCCAGTTCAAGCTGCTGGACGCCGGCGGCGAACTGCTGCGGTTCGGCGTGAATACCACGGTCGGGATCGGCGGCCTGTTCGATCCCGCGCGAAAATATCTGGGCCTGCGCGAAAAGGACGAGGATTTCGGGCAGACCCTGGGGAACTACGGCGTCGGGCAGGGATTCTATCTGGTGCTGCCGGTGTTCGGGTCGAGCAGCGCGCGCGACGGCATCGGCAGTTTCGTCGACGGCTATTACTTCGATCCGGTCGTGATCGTGCCCGACGAGACCTCGGAGATCGTGGCCCTGAAGGCGCTGGACACGGTGAATTACGTGTCGCTCGACAAGGATACCTACGAAGTCATCAAACGCGAATCGCTCGATCCCTATACCTTCGTCAAGAACGCCTACGCGCAGAGCCGTGCGGGCAAGGTCGAGCGCTAGCCCGCTGTCCCGTCAGCGCAGCCGCGTGCCGAAGCGCAGTCCGCCGGGCGCGGGGAAGCGGTAGACCAGCAGCACCAGCGCCAGTGCGCAGAACCCGATGAAGGCCACCAGCGTCCATCCGGGTATGCTCAGGCCGAGCAGGGTCCAGTCGAGGGCGGCACAATCCCCCGAGCCGCGCAGGATGATCGCGAGCGCCTTGGAGAAGGGAAAGGTCTCCAGGATGTAATCCATCCCGGGGCCGCAGGGCGGCACCTCTTCCGGCGGCAGATGCTGCAGCCAGACATGACGCCCCGCGACGCCGGCGCCGACGGCGGCGATGAGCAGACAGGCAACGGCATAGAGGCGGCGTCCGGTCGCCGCGGGGTTGTGCAGGGCGGCGATCAGGAAGACCCCGCCGAGCAGCATGACGGCCACCCGTTGCAGTATGCACAGCGGGCAGGGTTCCAGTCCTTCGACGTATTGCAGCACGAGCGCCGCCGCCATCAGGCCGACGCAGGCGACGAAGCCCAGCAGATTGAGCGCGCGGGGCGTGAACGGGATCGGGATATTCATGGTGTGTTCCGGGTTTGTCTTCTCGGGTCTGATGGATGATCGCCGTCTCGAGGGTCGGGACGGCCGGGAGCGCGTCGTTCAGGCATAGAGGTCGTCCTCGAGCACCGCGCCGGCGGGCGGGTCTCCCGCCTCTCCGCGGGGGAGGCGGCGGTCGTCGTCGCGCCGCGTGCCGCGGCGCCGGTTGCCCACCGGGCTGCGCGTGTCGAGCAGGACGACGGTGCGCCGGCGGCGGCGTTCCTGCTGCCGGCGTCCCGGACCGGGCGACCGCCGTGCCGGCGCGTCCCCGCCCCGCTCCGCGTCGTCCCGCTGCCCCGTGACGGGGCGCGGCGCGGCCTTCGCGGCGACGCGGCGGGTCTTGTCGACCGGCGCCGTCGCGGCGCGCTGCAACCGCCGCCGCACGCCGCCTTCATCGTCGCGCGGCGGGGTGATCGACGTCATGCGGGAGGATCCGTGGGCATCGGGCCATTGTAACGCAATCCCTTCGGCTCGCGGGTCAATCGTCTTCCAGCAGCGGGGTCCAGCCCAGCGCCCGCGCCCGCGCGATGGCGGCGCCGTGGATGCGCTCGTGGCGTTCCGCCAGTTCCGGCGGCAGGCGGCTGACCAGATGGCCGTAAGGCTCCCATGCGTCATGCACGCGGTCGTAGAGCTGCTGCATCTGCGCGGGGGACCAGCCGGCGCAGGTCTCCTGCTCGGGCAGCAGGCCGAAGACCCGGGCGTCGCGGATGAGCGTCCCGGCCGGGGTCATGCCGCCGAAGTCGTCCTGCTCGATGCCGGCGTAGGTGTCTGCTCGTGGCGTTTTCATGCGTGCGGTCTACCAGTAGTTTTCCGTGGTTATCTGCCCGGGTTCCGTGCGACGGTTCTTCTTCAGGCCGCGCCCTTCCAGCACGGCGGCGGTGTCGCGCACCATGTCGGGGTTGCCGCAGATCATGACCTGACAGGTGGTCGCCGTGAGCGCGACGCCCGCGCGCCGTTCCAGGCGGCCGTCGAGGATCGCGTCCGGGATGCGTCCGCTCAGGGCGAAGTCGGTCTCCTCGCGGCTGACGAACGGGACGTAGACGAAACGTTCCCCGTGGGTCTCGGAGAAGCGCGCGATCTCGTTCCGGTAGGTGAGCTCGCCGGCCGTTCGCACGCCGTGCGCCAGGATGATCTTGTCGAAGCGCCGCCACGGCTCATCCGTCTTGAGCTGGGACAGGAACACGCCGAGCGCGGTACCGCTGGCGAACAACCACAGGTGGCGCGCGTCGGGCACGGCGGCGAGCGTGAAGAAGCCGCCGGCGCGCGCGCCCACCCAGATCGGGTCGCCGATCCGCAACTGGCGCAGACGGTCGGTGAGCGGTCCGTGCGGGATGGTGATGAAATAGAATTCCAGCGGATGCTCGTCCGGGGCGTTGACGTAGGAATAGGGGCGGCCGACCCGCTCGCCGTCGATATCGAGCGCGAGCCGGGTGAACTGGCCCGCGCGGAAGGGCTCGACGGCGGCCTCGATGCGGAGCGAATACAATTCGTCGGTCCAGTGATGTTTTCCGACCACGCGTCCTTGGATCCAGTCACTCATGTCGTCTGCGTTCAACCTGCGGATGTTGAAGAATGCCGCCGCGCGGGACCGGCCGTTTCCCTATCCCCGCCGCACCCCGCGCCGCGGCGTGCGACGCGTTGTCGGGAGTGAATGTCCGGGATGGCGCCGGGAAACCGGATATACTGACGATCTCGGAAAGGCCGTGACGCGCGGATGACGGCCAAGTATAACATTTATACCTCGGGCATGAAGGCGATGCGACGGCGGCGAACAGCGGGATCCAGGGCGGTTTTTCTCCGGAACGAGACCGGGCGCCGGCCATGAACCCCGTTGTCATCGTCGGCACGGGTCTCGCCGGCTATTCGCTCGCGCGAGAGTTCAGGAAGCTCGATGCGGCCACGCCCGTGCTGATGTTCACGCGGGACGGCGGCGAATTTTATTCCAAGCCGATGTTGTCCAACGCGCTCGCCCACGACATGAGCCCCGCCCGGCTCGCCAGCGCGGACGCCGCCCGCATGGCCGCACAACTCAATGTGACGGTTCACGCCGGCGCCGGGGTCTCCGCCATCGACGTCGCCGCCCGGACGATCGAGGTGGACGGGGCGCCGGTCCCGTATTCCAGTCTGGTGCTCGCGATCGGCGCGCGGCCGTTGAGCCCGCCCGTCGGGGGCGCCGGCGTTGACGCCGTGTTCACAGTGAATTCGCTGGCCGATTATGCCCGTTATCGTGCCGCCGTCGCGGACGCCGGGCGTGTCGCCGTGATCGGTCCCGGCCTGATCGGCTGCGAATTCGCCGACGATCTGCTCAGTGTCGGCAAGCGGGTCACGATCATCGGGCCGGATGCGACCCCGCTCGGGCGTTTGTTGCCGCCGCGGGCGGGTGCGGCCTTCCGCGCCGCGCTGGAGCGCGCCGGCGTGGCCTGGCGTCTGGGGACGACGGTGCGCGCGATCGCGCGCGGGCAGGGCGTTCACGCGCTCGCGCTGGCCGACGGCGAGACGATCGAGGCGGATCTGATCCTGTCGGCGATCGGTCTGCGCCCGGAGACCGGCCTCGCCGAGTCCGCCGGTCTGGCGGTACGGCGCGGCATCGTGGTCGATCGTTTCCTTAGGGCCAGCGCCGCGGACGTCTATGCCCTGGGTGATTGCGCAGAGGTCGAGGGGCTGGTGCTGCCGTTCGTGATGCCGATCATGCACGGCGCCCGCGCGCTCGCGCGCACGCTGAGCGGCGAACCCGCGCCGGTCGTCTATCCGGCGATGCCGGTGCAGGTCAAGACCCCGTCCTGCCCGGTCGTGGTGTCGCCACCCCCGGCCGCGGCCGCGGGTGAATGGCAGGAAGAGGCCGTCGAAGACGGTGTGCGGGCCCGGTTTCTCACGCCCGACGGCGCCTTGCTCGGTTTCGCCCTCGTCGGCGCGGCGGTTGCCGAGAGGCAGGGGTTGGCCGCGCAGTTGCCGCCCGTGCTCGCCTGAGCCCTCAGCGGCATTCGCCCACCGACCCGGGACGGCAGCGGCGCCGGTTGGTCCATTGTGCATCGTCGAGCACGGCGCCCTCGAAACGCGCCTTGGAGATTTCCGCGTTAACGAGACTGGCCCGGGAGAGATCCGCCCCGCCCAGGTCGGCGCCCAGCAGATTCGCCTTCTCCAGATTCGCACCCCGCAGCAGGGCCTTGTCCAGCTTTGCCTCCTCCAGCGATGCCTGTTCCAGCGAGGCGCCGGTGAGGTCTGCGCCGCTCAGGTTCGCGCCGTTGAGTTCGGCCTGGCTGAGATTGGCCTTCTGCAGCCCGGCGCCGCGCAGGGTGGCGCCGCGCAGATTCGTCTGATAGAAGGAGGCCCCGCTCAGGCGGCCGCCGTCGAGGTTGGCGTCCGCCAGGATGGCCCGGTCGAAGGAGCTCCCGTCGAGGCTGGCGCCGCTGAGATTCGCCCCGGCCAGGTTCGCGCTCACGAAACGTGCCTTGTCGAGTCGGGTGTCGTCGAGCTGCGCCGCGCTGAGGTTGGCGAAGTTGAACTCGGCGCCGGACAGCCGCGCCCGGCTCAGCTTCGCGCCTTCCAGGTTGCTGCGCGTGAGGATGGCGCCGCGCAGATCGGCATCGCTGAGATCGGCCCCCTTTTTGTCGCAGTTTATCCAGATCACATCCTGGGCGGGGGGATCGTCGCAGGCGGCCAAGGTGGCCGTGACGGGGTTCAGCAGTAACGGCAGGATCCCCGCCCAGTAGGTCGATCGCTTCATCTGTCACCGAATCCCGATGTTGATCATGTGGATAGGCGAGGACTGGTCCGGACGTGCCGGTTGCGCCTGGAGAGGCCGCACGGCGTCCGGTGAAATTCGCTGCCATCCCGGGGCAAAGCGTGGATAATAGGCCACGATATCACAGCGCCTCGGCTGAGGGAGGTTACCATGGAAAAGATCCTGATCGCGGGTGGCCTGCCGTTCATCGCCGTGTACGGCGCCGGGGCCTGCGTGCCGGAGGGGTGCCACGCATGAGTTGGGAAGGCAGACCGGAGGGGACGGGTGGAGGCCAGGGTGGAGCCCCCACCCCGCGCGCCGCCGGCGTGCCCGCGGCGGTACCGATGACGGTCCGGCGCGCGGTGGACATGAAGGAAGGGGCCGGTGTGGACGTGCGTCGCCTGATGCCGGTGCCCGGCTGGGACCATTACGATCCCTTCGTCTTCTGGGATCATTTCACCATCAATCCGGAGACCGGATTCCCGGAGCATTCCCACCGCGGATTCGAGGCGATCACCTATGTCTTCGCCGGCGCGATGCGTCACGAGGACAACCTGGGCAACCGTTCCACCGTCATCGCGGGCGGCGCGCAGCGCTTTACCGCCGGACAGGGCATCACGCATTCCGAGCAGCCGGTCGGGCGCGGGACGATCCGCGGCATCCAGTTGTGGATCACCCTGCCGCAACGGCTCAAGGCGATCGCGCCGGACTATCAGCAGGTGGACGTGGACGCCCTTCCCGTGCGTCGCTTCACGGGCGGGCACCTGGTCGAGATCGTCGGCAAGGGCTCCCCGCTGCGGCTGCACACGTCCGTCGAGTATCTCGCCGTGCATGTCGATCCCGGCGCCGTTTATCGCGGCCAGATACCGGCGGGATATCGCGGTTTCATCTATGTCGTGGACGGTGCCGCCGCCGTCAACGGCCGCGGGATCGACGCCGGAGAGGCCTGTTTCATGGAGGATCCCGGCGCCGTTCACGTGGAGGCGTGGCAGGAAAGCCTGCTCATGTTCTGTTTCGGGCGCCCCCACGGCGAGCCGATCCGGCAGAACGGCCCCTACGTGGACTGAGCCCCGGTTCGCTTCAGTGCTGCGCGAGCTGGCGGAGGATCAGCGCGCCGGCGAAATAGGTGCCCGAGGCGGCGCCAATGGAGCTGAACAGGAATACCAGCAGGGTCCGCGCGACGCGGTTGTGCCACCAGCCCCGCAGGCGGGAGACGTCTTCGCGCAGGCGTGAAAAGTCGCCGATCCTCGGCCGACGCAGCCAGGCCTCGACCGCCGCCGTGATCATCCCCACCCCGATCAGCGGATTCAGCGTCGTCAGCGGCGCGGCGAGGAACGCGCTGCCTATGGTCAGCAGATGGCCGCCTGCGAGCACCGTGCCGAGCGCCGCCAGGCCCCCGGTGATCAGGATCCAGTCGATGACCATGCCCCAGCCGATCGAGGTGTCGCGGGCGAAGCCGATGACGAAACCGCCGAGGATCAACGCCACGACGAGCCATGAGATCAGCGCTGGCCAGCGACTCGGCGCGGGTATCTCGTCGAGTCTCGTGATGACCCCGGCGAGCGTCTCCGCCGGGGGGTGGGCCCGGTACTCGTCCAGGTAGCGGCGGATGCCCTTCAGGTGGCCGGCGCCCACCACCGCGAGCAGCTTGCGATAGCCGCCGCCCTCGGTCTCACGTATGAGGCGCGCCGCCATGTAACGGTCGCGTTCGTCGATCAGGCCCTGATGCAGGCCCGGTGCCTGTTCGGCGAACTGGGTGAAGGCCGATTCCAGCATATCGCCTTCCTTCAGCCGCTCGATCTCCTCCACGGTGACCTTGCGCGGAACGATGACGCTCGCCACCAGTCCGGACAGCAGATGGATACGTTGCCACCACGAAACGCCGTGATAGCAGCGTTTCAGCGTGACCGCGATCTCGCGGTCGACGAGCAGGACGGGCAGGTGGCTCGCGCGGGCGCATTCGATCGCCGCGCGCATCTCCGCGCCGGGCGTGATGTCGAGCTGTTCCGCCATGCGTTGCTGGAAGGCGCCGAGCGCCAGGTTCGCCGCGACCATGAGCACCTTGCGCGCGCGGATCACCTCGAACAGGTCCATCCGGGCGAGCGCGTCGGGATCGACGATGGCGTTGTGCCGGCTGGGGCACAGTTCGATCGCCACCGCATCGTAGTCGCCGGTCGCGATCAGCTCGCGCACCTTGTCGGCGCTGGCGCGCGAGATATGCGCCGTACCGAGCAGGGTGATGTGGCATCCGCCGTGTTCGAGTGTATGAAGCGGCTCGCCGTCTGCGGCGGGGCGGATGTCGATTGAATTCATGCCGGTCCGGTATGCGGGTGGGTGGCGGGGGCTCCACGCGCCGGGCCGGCCGGAAACGGGCCGGTGGCCCCGCGGGGATGAACGGATCGTGGACGCAGTTTAACAGAATCCGCGACCGGTGACAGCGGACCGGGCTCAGCCGGTCAGGCTGGCGAACAGCGCGGGCAGCTTTTCGGGCAGACGCCGGACGTGGTCGATGACGGTGTAGTGGGCTTCCCCGAAGATGCGGCGCACATATCCGTCGGCCTGCGGGTCCAGCGACAGGCAGTAGGTGACGACGCCGCGGGTGTGCAGCTCCTCGACGGCCTTGCGGGCGTCGAGGCGGAGGTATTGCGGGTCGCGTTCGTCGATGTCGGCGGGCTCGCCGTCGGTGACCAGCAGGATCAGCTTGCGCCGCTGCGGCTGTTGCTGAAGATGGCGACCGGCATGGCGCAGGGCCGCGCCCATGCGTGTGGACAGCCCGCCGCGCATGCCGGCGATACGGCCCTTGGCCGCGTCGTCGAACGGCTGCTTGAAGTCCTTGAAGCGGAAATAGCGCACGTCGTGGCGCCCGTCCGAGGCGAAACCATGCACCGCGAACGGGTCACCGATGCCCTCGATGGCGGTGGCCATCAGGGCGCTGGCCTCGCGCGTCAGCGCCAGCACCGACTTGCCGGCCTCCGACACCTGCTCGTTGGTCGATTCCGACAGATCGAGCAGCAGCAGCACGCACAGGTCGCGCGTGTTGAGCACGTTGCGCAACGTGATGCGGGGGTCGGGCGACAGGCCGAGGCGCAGATTGACCATCGCCTCGACGGCGGCGTTGACGTCGATCTCGTCGCCGTCCTCGAGCTTGCGCTGGCGGGTCACCCCGGCCGGACGCAGCAGGTCGACGATCTGGCGGATACGCGCCGCGACCGGTTTGTGCGCGCGCAGGATCTGTTCGACGTCTTCCGGATCGCCCGGGGGCGGGCGCCGCTCGTACACGGTGGTCCAGTTCGGCCGGTGCAGTTGCACCTGGTAGTCCCATTCAGGGTAATGGAACGGATCGGAGACGGGTTCGCGGCCCTCGAGCTGATTCAGGCTGACGCCCTCGGGGTCGCCGTCGCGGAAGAACTCGCTCTCGAGCGACCAGATCTCCTGGGCGTCGTCTCCCGCCAGTTCGCAATCGACCTCGTTCACCATATCCATCACCGAGACCTTGCGCCGCACCTGGCGCAGCGCGGCGGTGAGGACCTCGGCGTCCGACCGTGCGAACTCCTCGAAGCTCCAGCAATAGCGGTTGTCGTCCCGGTAGGGGAGCCGGATGCCTTGCAGGATCCGCAGCGCGGGGACCGCGCGGCGGGCGGCGAACAGGTGGTACAGCTCGAGCCCGAGGTCCCAGGACAGTTGCGTATCGCGCCGCCGGGCCTCGATCTCCGCGTGGAAGCGCGCCGCCAGCGCGTCGAGTTCGGCGTCGCCGCTGCGCGCCTCGGCGTCGAGCAGGCACAGGGCCAGCCGTTCCAGTTCGTTCAGGGCCGGATGCTCGGCGGGCCGGTCGGGGCGCGCGGCGTGCAGCGCGCGCCACAGCGTGCCCAGCCCGGGGAATTCCCGCGCCGCGCAGTATTCGACGCGGGCATCCTCCAGCAGACCGATGAAGAACATCTGGGCCGGGCTGAGTTGTTCCGCGCTCAGCGGTCCGTCGGTATAGCAGATATGCGCGGCCATGTGCGCGGCGGTCGCGCGATACAGCTCCAGTCCGCTGATCGCGCCGGCATCGTCGACGGCGTCGGGCAGGTGCAGGGTGCGCGCCTCGATGTAGGGGCGGAAGTCGGCGTAGTCGGCCGCCGTCGGGCGCAACTGGAAATCGCGCGCCCACAGGGCGCGCAAATAGAAGTTGAGCCGGCGCTGGCTGTCGACGAACAGCGTGCCGCGCCGTTCCTGCTGCAGCACGGCGCGGCTGTCCTCGGTGGCGAGGCCGAAATAATCCACCAGCTTGCTCAGGTCCTGCCGGTAGGCCTGGGCGCCGAAGTTGGCCCAGCGCCGCAACCCGCTCAGGGTGAGTTTCGAGAGCAGTTCGTCGATGCGCCCGAGCATCGGCCGCAGCCCGCGCGGGGCCTTGGCGGAAAGCTGATGCATCAGGGCGAGATAGCTGCGCAGCAGTTCGGGATCGCCCAGGCGCTGCGCCGCCGTCGGCAGGCTGGCGAACATCAGCCCGATCACCTCGCCGGAGGTCATCGAGGAGAGCTTGAGCGCGGCGTTGACGCAGTCCGCGATGATGTCCTCGCCGCACTCCTGCACCACCGCCGGCATCTCCTCCAGATAGGAAACGACGAGGTCCGGGCCCCGGCCGAGCCCGCACAGACCGCGCGCGCCGTCGAGATAGGTCTTGAGGCCGGCGGGCGACATCACGCGCGCGGCCTCGTGGAAGATCCCGTCGAGCGTGGCGGTCAGTTCCGGCGCCGCCTGGGTGAGTACGGTGCGGTATTCGTCGAGATTGAGGCTCATGTCGGCTCAGCGGAGAGGGCGGCGACGATCGGCTCAGCCGAAGAAGGTATGCACGGCCGCATCCAGCGTATCGCGCATGTCGGGGTCGTCGGTGAGCGGTCGCACCAGGGTCATGCGGCTGGCGGCCACCGGATCGATGCCCTTGGCGATCAACTGACCGGCGTAGACCAGCAGGCGGGTCGAGATGCCTTCGTCGAGCCCGTGCCCCTTGAGGTTGCGCGCGCGCTGGGCGATCTGCACCAGCTTGCCGGCCACCGCTTCGTCGACGCCGGTTTCGTGCCGGACGATGCGGGTCTCGATCTCGGCGGCGGGGTAGTTGAAGTCGAGCGCGCCGAAGCGCTGCTTGGTCGACTGCTTCAGGTCCTTCATCAGGCTCTGGTAGCCCGGGTTGTAGGAGATCACCAGATGGAAATCCGGGTGCGCCTCGACCAGCTCTCCCTTCTTGTCCAGCGGCAGGGTGCGGCGGTGGTCGGTCAGCGGATGGATGACCACGGTGGTGTCCTGGCGCGCCTCGACGACCTCGTCCAGATAGCAGATCGCGCCGATGCGCGCCGCCGTGGTGAGCGGTCCGTCCTGCCAGCGCGTGCCGTTGACGTCGAGTAGGAAGCGTCCGACCAGGTCGGAGGCCGTCATGTCTTCGTTGCAGGCCACAGTGATGAGGGGCCGGCCCAGTTTCCAGGCCATGTATTCGACGAAGCGCGTCTTGCCGCAGCCGGTGGGGCCCTTGAGCATGATCGGCATGCGGGCGGCATAGGCGGCCTCGAACAGCCCGACCTCGTCGTGGACCGGGAGATAATAGGGCTCTTTCTTGATCTGGTACTGTGCGCTGTCGGTTTTACTCATGTCGATTGGCTCCGGGCAAAGGCGCGGGAAGGCCGGGCATGCGGCGACCGTCCTGCGGGGTGGCGGTCGGTCCGTTTTTTCTGCACCCGCGTCTTCCGCGATCAAAAAAAACCCCCTGCCCGGGATCGCCGCGCAGGGGGTGCTGGCTACAGCATAACCTGCGGCGGGATCAGTTCATCGGCCCGCGGTAGATCACCATCGAGGTCCCCTGCGACTGGACGGCGTTGTCGTAGCCGACCAGGCGCACGTGGTTCCTCGGGTGCGCCTTGTGGCAGGCCTCGGCCTCGGCCAGGATCTTGTCGACGCTGGTCTCGCCGAACATCGGCAACTTCCACATGTACCAGTAGTGGTCGAAGGCGTTCTCCGGCTCGCTGTGCTCGATGGCCGGGTTCCAGCCCTGCTTCACGATGTATTCCACCTGCTTGCGGATGTTGTCCTTGCTCATCTCCGGCAGGTAGGAGAAGGTCTCGAACTTGCGGCTCGACACATCGGTCAGGCTCGATTTGTAATCCTGCATTTCGCTCATTGCACGCTCCTTAATGAAAGTTAGGCGTGAGGCGTGAGGTGCGAGGCGGGGATCAGGCTTCACGCCTGACTCCTCACCCCTCACGCCTCACGGGTTATCACTTGTGCGCCACGTCCAGCTTGTCCACCGTGTCGAACTCGAACTTGATCTCCTTCCAGGTCTCCAGCGCCATCTTCAGCTCGGGGCTGCTCTTGGCGGCGTTGGTCAGGATCTCCTTGCCTTCCTTCTCCAGCGCACGGCCCTGGTTGCGGGCCTCGACGCAGGCCTCGAGCGCCACACGGTTGGCCGCCGCGCCCGCGGCGTTACCCCACGGATGGCCGAGCGTGCCGCCGCCGAACTGGAGCACCGAGTCGTTACCAAAGATGGTGACCAGCGCCGGCATGTGCCAGACGTGGATGCCGCCGGAGGCGACGGCGAAGACGCCGGGCATGGAACCCCAGTCCTGATCGAAGAAGATACCGCGGCTGCGGTCTTCCTTGATGTAACGGTCGCGCAGCAGGTCGATCCAGCCCAGGGTCGCGGCGCGGTCGCCTTCCAGCTTGCCGACCACGGTGCCGGTGTGCAGGTGGTCGCCGCCGGACAGACGCAGGATCTTGGCCAGCACGCGGAAGTGGATGCCGTGCTTGGGATGGCGGTCGAGCACGGCGTGCATGGCGCGGTGGATGTGCAGCAGCATGCCGTTGTCGCGGCACCAGTTGGCCAGGCCCGTGTTGGCGCAGAAGCCGCCGGTGATGTAGTCGTGCATGATGATCGGGGCGCCGATCTCCTTGGCGTATTCCGCGCGCTTGTACATCTCTTCCGGCGTCGGGGCGGTGACGTTCAGGTAGTGACCCTTGCGCTCGCCGGTCTCCTTCTCGGACTTGTGGATGGCGTCCATGACGAAGTCGAAGCGCGTGCGCCAGCGCATGAACGGCTGCGAGTTGACGTTCTCGTCGTCCTTGGTGAAGTCGAGACCGCCGCGCAGACACTCGTACACGGCGCGGCCGTAGTTCTTGGCCGACAGGCCGAGCTTGGGTTTGATGGTGCAGCCCAGCAGCGGACGGCCGTACTTGTTCATGATGTCGCGCTCGACCTGGATGCCCTGGGGCGGACCGCCGCAGGTCTTCACGTAGGCGATCGGGAAGCGCACGTCTTCCAGGCGCAGGTGGCGCACGGCCTTGAAGCCGAACACGTTGCCGACCAGCGAGGTGAAGACGTTGACCACCGAGCCCTCTTCGAACAGGTCGATCGGGTAGGCGATGAAGGCGTAGAAGGACTCGTCGTCGCCCGGTACGTCTTCAATGGCGTAGGCGCGGCCCTTGTAATAGTCGAGGTCGGTCAGCAGGTCGGTCCACACCGTGGTCCAGGTGCCGGTCGAGCTCTCCGCGGCGACGGCGGCGGCGGCCTCTTCGCGCGGAACGCCGGCCTGCGGGGTGATCTTGAAGCAGGCGAGGATATCGGTCGCCGCCGGGGTGTATTCCGGCATCCAGTAGGTTTCGCGGTATTCCTTCACTCCTGCTTTGTAGGTTTTCACTGCCATGGCCAGTTCTCCTGAGCGCTAGTTGATGATGTTGTGCCGCTTGACGCGACCGGATGCCTGTTTGTATCCATCCCCGGCCGGGCCCTGTCTTGCGGGTGCCCGCGTCTTCACGGTATTGAGTGTCCGCACCCCCCTCCCGGCCGCCTGGTGCCCGTTCATGTCGGCGGGATGCGAACGATTATAGGAACTCAACATATAATGTAAAATCAATATTATTAATTGATTACATAAGTTAAACCTTATATATTGGCGACATGCACGTCACGCTGCGTCAGCTCAAGGTCTTCGCCTCGGTTGCGCGCCACATGAGCTACACCCGGGCGGCCGAGGAACTGCACCTCTCTCAGCCCGCGGTCTCCATGCAGATCAAGCAATTGGAGGAAAACGTCGGTCTGCACCTGTTCGAGCAACTGGGGCGGGGTATTCATCTGACCGAGGCGGGGCAGGAGGTCTATCAATGCAGCCGGGTGATCCAGCAGCAGCTCGACGACACCGAGGCGGCGCTGGAACAGATGAAGGGGATGCAGCGCGGACGCCTGAATCTGGCGGTGGCGAGTACCGCGAACTATTTCGCCACGCACCTGATCGCTACCTTCAGCCGACGGGTGGAGCAGCTCACCGTCAGTCTCAACGTCACCAACCGCGAGGGTCTGCTGCACGCCCTGGAGAACAATGAAACGGACCTCGTGATCATGGGCCAGCCACCGGAAGAGCTGGATCTGGTCGCCGAGCCGTTCATGGACAACCCGCTGGTGGTCATCGCCGCGCCGGATCATCCGTTCATCCGGCGTCGGCGTATTCCGCTGGCCGATCTGCAGGGCGACAGCTTCGTAGTGCGTGAGCCCGCGTCGGGCACGCGCAGCGCGATGGAGCGATTCTTCGCGGAGCACGGCGTGCGGCTCAGGACCGGTATGGAGATGCGCAGTAACGAGGCGGTGCAGCAGGCGGTGCAGGCCGGGTTGGGACTGGGGATCGTCTCCATCCACACGCTCGAACTCGAGCTCGAGACCGGACGCCTCGCCGTGCTCGACGTGGAGGGCTTTCCCATCATGCGCCAGTGGTATATCGTCCATCGGGCGGGCAAGCGTTTCTCCCCGGTCGCACAGGCATTCAAATCGTTTGTACTGGAGGAGGCCGCCGCGCTGTGGCATCCGCCGGGCCAGGAGGCGGAGGCGACATCCCCGCCCATGAGATGACGAGGACAGCCATGCCGGTCGATGAATTTGCCTCCAGCCGCCCGGCCCGCGGGGCGGCGCGATGAGCTGGTGGGGCAAGCTCCTGGGTGGAAGCTTCGGTTTCGCGCTCGGGGGACCCCTCGGCGCGCTGGTCGGCGCGGCGCTCGGCCACACGGTCGATGCCCGCCGGCGCGGGTCCCCCAGCGCCCGTGAACGTACGCAGACCGCGTTCTTCACCGCGACGTTCTCCGTGCTGGGCCATCTGGCCAAGGCGGACGGACGGGTCACGCGGGACGAGATCCGCCTCGCCGAGACGGTCATGGCGCAGATGCAACTGGGGGACGAGTTGCGCGCCCTGGCGAAGAACCTGTTTCGCCAGGGCAAGGCGCCGGGCTTCGCCCTCGACGAGGTGCTCGATCAGTTCAAACGCGAATGTCACCGCAGCCGGCTGCTGCTGCGGATGTTCATCGAGGTCCTGCTGCAGGCGGCCTATGTGGATGGCGTGCTGCACCCGGCGGAGCGCGCCGTCCTGCTGCATATCTGTTCCCGTCTCGGCATCACGCCCACGCAGTTCGATCATCTGGACGCGATGGTGCGCGATGCGCACGGGAGACGCCCGCGCGCGGGCGCTGCCCGCGGGGACGATCTCGCCGGCGCCTACGCGGTGCTCGACGTGTCGCCGCAGGCGGGCGACGACGAGATCAAGCGCGCCTATCGGCGTCTGCTGAATCAGCATCATCCGGACAAGCTGGTCGCCAAGGGCCTGCCGGAGGAGATGATGAGGCTGGCGAGCCAGAAGACACACGAAATCCGCAAGGCCTACGAAAGGATACGCGCGGCGCGCGGTTTTTAGGCCCGGGCCGGGCGGCCTCCCCTTGAGTCAAGACCCCGCGCACGGGCGTCGGCTTTGTGACGCCCATCCGGCGGATATGCTATATTCTGGCCAGCCGGTTCTACCGCGTAAATCATATTGGGGAGATCCATCTTAAATGGCGATATCAGCCGCGCGCAGACCCGTGATGACGCTCTATTCGCGGGCCGATTGCCCGCTCAGTCATCGCGTCCGCATCGTTCTCTCCGAAAAGGGCATTTCCGCCGATGTCGTCGACGTCGATGTCAACAATCCTCCGGAAGATCTCATCGACATCAACGCGTACAACACGGTGCCCACGCTGGTCGACCGCGACCTGGTGCTGTACGACTCGCTGATCATCATGGAGTATCTCGACGAGCGCTTCCCGCATCCGCCGCTGATGCCGGTGGACCCGGTCTCGCGCGCGCGCACGCGCATGATGCTGCATCGCATCGACGTGGACTGGTACAGCATGATCGCCGATCTCACCGGCAGCGAGCGCGACAAGGCGGAGAAGGCCCGCAAGGCGCTGCGCGACGACCTGACCATGCTGGCGCCGATGCTGGTGAAGAAGCCCTATTTCATGAGCGACGAGTTCGGGCTGATCGAATGCAGCATGGGGCCGATCCTGTGGCGTCTCCCGCATTACGGCGTGGAGATCCCGGCGCAGGCGAAACCGGTCATGCGGTATGCTGAGCGCATCTTCAAGCGCGCCTCCTTTCTGGGCAGTCTGACCGAGGTCGAGCAGGAATTCGTCAAATAGACGATTCCGTTTGCGTTTCCCCCGCCCCATGACCGCCATGACCTCCAGCCGGCCCTATATCCTGCGCGCCATCCATCAATGGATCGTCGACAACGGGCTGACGCCGCATCTGCTGGTGAACACTGCCGTCCCGGGGACGCGCGTGCCGGAGCAATACATCGAGAACGGCAAGATCATCCTGAACATCAGCGCGCGCGCCGTGAGCGACTATCATCAGGACAACGAGTGGATCCTGTTCCAGGCGCGCTTCGGCGGGCGCAGCCAGGAGATCGTCATCCCGGTGTCCGCCGTGCTCGCGATCTACGCGAAGGAGAACGGCAAGGGCATGGTGTTCGGGCAGGACGAAAACGGCGGCGACGCCCCGCCGCCCCCGCAACCGCAGCCGCCTTCCGGCGCGCCCAAGCCGGGCAAGCCGCGGCTGCAGGTGGTCAAATGATGGGGATGGGTGATGAGTAATGGGTGATTAAGACACTTGACCGCCTGTCCTGGGCGTACTTCACTCTTTGTCCATCACCCATCACCCATCACCCATCACCCATCACCCATCACCCATCACCCATCACCGGAAACATCTTGTCCGGATTGAGGATCCCGCGCGGGTCGAATTCCCGCTTCAGGCGTCGCATCAGGTCCAGCGTGACCGGGTCGATCTCGCGATCGATGTAGTCGCGCTTTTCCAGCCCCACACCGTGCTCGCCCGAGAGCGTGCCGTCGAGTTCCAGCACCAGATCGAACACCCGCGACAGACAGGCGTGCGCCCGATCCATCTGTGGCGCGTCGTCCGGGTCGACGAGCAGATTGACGTGGATGTTGCCATTGCCGGCGTGGCCGAAGTTCACGATGGTTACTCCGAACTCGGCGGACAGGCGCTCCAGCCCGCCGATGAGGCGCGGGATACGCGATACCGGCACCACCACATCCTCGTTGATCTTCTTGGGCGCCACCTTGCGCAGGGCCGGCGACAGCGCCTTGCGCGTCGCCCACAGTGCCGCGGTCTCCGCCGGATTCGCCGCTGCCTCGAAACTGACCAGCCCGGGCAGGGCGCAGGCCGCCCGGAGGGCGGCGACCGCGGCGTCCATCGCCACTCCCGGCCCGTCCACCTCGATCATCAGCATGGCCCCCGCGCCGGCCGGCAGGGCGGCGCTGGAATAGTCGCGGATCATCTCGATGGCGCGCGCGTCGATGAATTCGAGCGCGCAGGGCGTGACCGGCTGCGCCATGATGCGGGAAACCGCCTGCGCCGCCGCGTGGATGGAATCGTACACGGCCTGCATGGTGCGGCGCGCCTCGGGGAGCGGGGTCAGCTTCAGCGTCGCCTCGGTGATCACGGCGAGCGTGCCTTCCGATCCGATCAGCAGCCGGGTCAGGTCATAACCCACCACGCCCTTGCTGGTGAAAACTCCGGTCCGGATCTCGGCGCCGGCGCCGGTCACGGCGCGCAGCCCGAGCACGTTTTCGCGCGGCGTGCCGTACTTGACGCTGCGGGGGCCGGCCGAGTTGTACGCGAGGTTGCCGCCGATGGTGCAATACGCGGCGCTGGTGGGGTCCGGCGGCCAGAAGAAACCCGCGCCGGCGGCGGCCTGCTGCACCTCCTGATTGGTGACGCCGGGTTCGACCACCATCAGCCGGTCCTCGGGCGCGACGCGCAGGATGCGGTTCATGCGTTCCAGCGACAGCACCAGGCCGCCGCGCGTCGGCACCGTGGCCCCGGTGGTGCCGGTGCCGCGGCCGCGCGCCACCACGGGGATGTCCGCGCGATTGCACAGCCGCAGGATCTCGCATACCTGCGCGTGGGTGGTGGCGAAGGCGACGGCGTCGGGAAGGTGGTGGCGGCGACTGTTGTCGTAGCCGTAGGGCCAGCAGTCGGCGGGATCGCGCAGGACGTTGCCGTCCCCGACGACGCCGGCCAGCGCGCTGATGAACTCCGGAGACATCGCCCCCTTAATCGAGGTACTCGACGACCAGCACGACGCGCTTGACGCCGTCGACCTGCTGGACGATGCGGGCGACGTACTGGGCGTCATTGTGTTTGGCCATGCCCATCAGATAGACCACGCCGTTGTCGGTCACCACCTTGGTGTGGACCGAGGGCAGCCCCTGCTCGCCCAGCAGGCGGCTTTTCACCTTGGCCGTGGTGAGGGAATCGATGCCGCGCTGCTTCATGCCGGTGGCCGGGCCGAGCGTCAGCTCGTCGTGGATCGAGCGCACCTTGTCGACGGTGTTGACGTGGGCGATCACCCGGTCGCGCAGTTCCTGCGACGGCACCTGGCCGGTCAGGAGGACGACCCGGTTGTAGCTGGTGACGGAGACATACGCGCCCTTGAGGGTTTCGTCCGCGTTGATCTCCCCGCTGGCCTTCAATTCGATCGCCTGGTCGTCGAGCACGGCGCCGGTCGTGCGCTTGTCGGTGGCCAGCGTGGCCCCGGCCGCCGCGCCGGCCCCCAGTACCGGCGCGACGCAGCCGGCGCACGGGCCGAGCGCGAGCGCCGCCAGTGCCAGAGCCAAGCAGTTGCGTATCATGGTGCTGCGATCCTCCTGTAGTGATCCCGCGGCGTCGCTCAGGCGCCGAATGCGTCCTTGACCCAGGCGATGTCCGTCGCGCGCGCGTCCGGGGTGACGGATATGACATCGAAACGGGCGGAATATTTTGCCGCGCGCGCATGGGTCTGCAGATAGTGCTGGGCGGCGGCGATCAGTTTTTCCTGTTTTCTCCGGTCGACGCTTTCCAGCGCGCTGCCATAACGGGCGCTGCTGCGGCAGCGCACCTCGACGAATACGATACAGGTTTTTTCCTGCATGATCAGGTCTATTTCCCCGCGCCGATGGCGATAATTGCGTTCCAGCAGGCTGAGCCCCCGGTCGAGCAGGAAGCGGCAGGCGGCCTCTTCGGCGCGGTGTCCCAGCGCGCGCGCGTCGGAGTCACCGTCGGCGATGCTGAGGCGTATCATCGGCGCTTCAGTTGTAGGGCCGGGGCAGTCCGTTGCCGAAACGGGCCCACTGGAGTTGCCGGTACAGACGGTTGTTCTCGTCGAGATGGAGCACGCCCGTCTCGCCGCCGTATTGTTCGTAATGGAACTGTCTCAGGTTGTCGAGATACGGGATGATGTTGTAGGCATCGATGCCCAGCGCGTAGAAGCGGGTGTATTGCTGGAAGCTCTCGGGCCAGAGCCGGGCGATTCTGGACTTGAGGGCGTTGCCGCCATCCTCGGACAGCACCCAGGGGAGGTCGCAGAAGATCACATCGTCCATGTCGCGGTCCGCGTTCTGGTTGCGCACGCCGCTGAAGACGTGTGAGGTGCTGTATATCGCCAGATCGCCCGCATAGTGGAACTTCAACTGGGGCCGGATCAGCCGGCCCTGGCGCGGGAAGGCCGCCATGAATACGACGTCCGCGTCCTGGCGCCGCCGCGGCTCGAACTTCACCGCCGACTGCAGGACCTTTTCCAGCGCCTGGCGCCGGCGCACGCTCTCGTCCAGATCGAGCAGCGGTTCGATCTGGGCGGAGAAGTCGTTGTTGTCCGCCGGGTAACGCTGTGTCTCGAGCAGGAGGCCGCCGTGCTGTCGCCAGTCGTCGGCGAAGGCCTGCAGGACCCGGTCGCCCCATTCGCCTTCCGGCGCGATGGCGAGGGCGTGATTGTGTCCGTCGAGCCACGCCCGCTCCGACACCTGGCGCGCCTCGTCTTCCGGCGCCAGGCCGAACTGGTACAGCCGGCCGTTGCCCGAACGGTCCGTGTCGCTGTAATTCAGGTTCAGGGTGGGGACGGGGAAACGGCCGTTGCGGACGATCCGGTTGACGGACTGCTTGACCAGGGGGCCGACCACGAATTCGTTGCCGTCCTCCACTGCCCGGGCGTAGGCCTGGGCGGCGCTGTCCGGTTCGGCGCCGGAATCGTAGACGCGGATGACCGGCGTATAGTCCGGGTTGCCGCGCTGGTAATGCGCGGCGAAAAAACCGTCGCGCAAGGCCTCGGCGAGCTCTTTCACGCCGCCGCTCAGCGGCAACAGCAGGGCGATCCGGTTCGGGCGCCGGATCTCCTGCTGTCCGCGCGCCAGCACCAGGTCGACGATCTCCGGCGCGGCCGGATGTTCCGGGTAGAGCGTGCGCCAGCGATCGATCCGGGCGGCGCTGTCGCCCGCGGGGGGCGACTTGGCGATCTGCGCCAGTTGCACCCACCCGCCGAAGGCGTCCGGCGCCGGTTCGGTCCTGATCGCGGCCAGGGTCTCGGCGGGGAGCCGGATGAGGGTCTGCCAGATGGCCTGGCGGTTGCGGGCCAGGGCCTCCCGTTCGGCGGGATCGATGAACGGTTCGCGCAGGACGCGCTGACGGGCGGATTCCGCCAGTTTGCCCAGGCGCTGGTAGGCGTCGGCGCGCAGCTCGTACAGATCGGAGCGCACGGCGGCGGGGGCGTCGGCGGGCGGATCCTCCCGCAGGGCGTCGAGCGCCGCCTGCGGTTTGTTGTCCGCCAGCGCGATGCGCGCCGCGGCGATCCGGTACTGCGCGCGCTGGTGGGGATTGAGCGTGCCGGGATCGATGCCGTCGAGCGTCCGCCGCGCCTGTTCGATGTGATTGCCGCGCAGCAGCACCCCGGCCGCGCGTAGCAGATAGGCCGGACGTTTCAGTTCGGAGAGCTGCGCCGCGAGCGAGGTGTATTCGCGCGCCGCCGCCTCATAGTCGCCGGTCTGTTCCGCCCGCTGCGCCCGTTGCAGCGCCTCGTGTTCGGTCGATCTGACGCCGCCTTTATCCGCGTCCAGGGCGCATCCGGTGATGACGAGTGCTATGATCGCGGGGGCGAGGAATTGCAGGGTGGTAAATCGGCGCATTGCGATCTGCGTGGCGGTTCGGGCGTGTGGGAGGCTCAAGTATCTCGATGAGGGCGGGCAGTGTCAATTGTTGAAGGTACGCTGTACGTGGTGGCGACGCCCATCGGCAACCTCGGCGATATGAGCGCGCGCGCGCTCGAGATCCTGTCCGGCGTGGATGTGATCGCCGCCGAGGACACCCGCCACAGCCGCCAGTTGCTGCGCCACTTCGGGATCGGCACGCCCCTCGTTGCGCTGCACGAGCATAACGAACGCGCCCAGGTGGAGCCGTTGATCGAACGCCTGCGCGCGGGGCAGACACTCGCCCTGGTGAGCGACGCCGGGACCCCGATCGTGAGCGATCCCGGCTACCATCTGGTGCGCGCGGTGCACGCGGCGAACGGCCGCGTGGTGTCGATTCCGGGCCCGAGCGCGGTGATCGCGGCCTTGTCCGTCTCCGGGCAATCGGCCGAGCGCTTCGTGTTCGAGGGGTTTCTGCCCGCCCGCCCCGCGGCGCGTCTGCAGAGGCTGGAGGCCCTGCGTCATGAGGGCAGGACCCTGGTGTTCTTCGAGGCGCCGCATCGCGTGGTCGATGCCCTGGAGGCGATGGCGCGGGTCTTCGGCGCGGAGCGCGAGGTGACCTATGTGCGGGAGCTGTCGAAGCTCTACGAGACCGCGCGCCTGACCCGCCTGGGGGAGTTGCTGGACTGGGTGCGCGGAGATCCGCTGCAGCGGAAGGGCGAGATCGTCATCGTAGTGCACGGCGCGGATGAGGCGGCGGCGGAGGATGCGCGGGCGGGCGACGACGTCCTGGGCGTGTTGCTGGAGGAACTGCCGCTCAAGCAGGCGGTGACGCTGGCGGCGAAGCTGACCGGCCTCGGCCGGAACCGCCTCTACGAGGTGGCCCTGAGGCTGGAGAAGGACAGAGCAAAGATACAAGAGTAAAGATACTGCAAGAGTTAAAGAGGAGGTGTCGGCGTGCGGCCGACCCTTAAAATTACAAGGCGCCGAAGGCGCGCATTCCCTTTTCCTCTTGTATCTTTACTCTTTCCTCTTGTATCTTGATCCCCGGGAGTCGGCCGGACAATCGCCTTCCCTGTCGCGCGAGCGGCACGGGACGGAGGAAAGTCCGGGCTCCACAGGGCGGGATGCCAGGTAACGCCTGGGCGGCGCGAGCCGACGGCCAGTGCCACAGAAAATATACCGCCCATCGCCTTCGGGCGGCGGGTAAGGGTGAAATGGTGCGGTAAGAGCGCACCGCGCTGGTGGCAACACCAGTGGCAGGGTAAACCCCATCCGGAGCAAGACCAAATAGGGGAACATGGGTGCGGCCCGCACCGTTCCCGGGTAGGTCGCTTGAGGCGCGCGGCGACGCGTGTCCCAGATGAATGATTGTCCTCGACAGAACCCGGCTTACAGGCCGGCTCCCGCCTGATCTTTCGCGCGGCCCCCGGTCCCGGGGCCTGCCGCGCGCGTGGATGTTCCCGCCGTGATCCGGGTCCGACGCCCGCGTCGGACCCTATTCTCACAAAGCACTGCACGATCTCCGGGCAACCCAATGATTTGTCATGTTTTCATGCGTCCATGATCCCTCGGGCGCCGGCCGCCCACTTCCCTAAGTTACTGTGTCATAGAGAGAAAATTGTTAATCCCGAGGCTCGGTTTCGGCTTGACAGTGGGTTTGCGCGGTATATAGTGTCACGAAGTGGGAAATTGTGGGGCATAGTGGGATATGGGGGCGGAGAGGGCGCAGGCCTCGTTTCGCGGGGTCAGCCAATTGAATCTGGATGCCAAGGGTCGGATCGTCATCCCGACCCGGTATCGCTCGATCCTGTCGGAGTCCTGTCAGGGGCAGGTCGTGATCACGGTCGACAGCGACCCCTGTCTGCTGCTGTATCCGCTGCCCGAGTGGGAAAAGATCCAGCGGACCCTGACCAGCCTGCCGAACCTCGACGCGCAGACCCGGCAGTTGCAACGCCTGCTGCTCGGCTATGCCTCCGACTGCGAGATGGACGGTCACGGCCGGATCCTGCTGCCGCCGGCGCTGCGCGGCGCCGCCCGGCTGGAGAAGCGTATCTGCCTGGTCGGCCAGGGTAACAAGTTCGAACTGTGGGATGAGCAGACGTGGGATAAGGTTAGCGAACACGCAAAGAAATTACTGGCCCGTGACAATCATGAGCAGCCCCTGCCGGAGCCGTTGCGATCGCTTTCGATATGAGAGGACGGCGATGGACGAGTATTCGCATCGGCCGGTGCTGCTGGCCGAGGTGATCGATGCCCTGGCCGTCGCATCCGACGGGGTGTACATGGATCTGACCTACGGGCGGGGTGGGCACGCCGCCGAGATCCTCGCGCGGCTGGGCGCGGGCGGCCGCCTGATCGTCATGGACAAGGATCCCGCGGCGATCCGCGCGGCGCGGGAGCGCTTCGCGCAGGAGCCCCGCGCGACCATCCTCCACGGCTCCTACGCCGGCGCGGCCGCGGCCGCGGACGAACGGGGGCTGGGGGGACGGATCGCCGGCATCCTGATGGACCTGGGCGTTTCCTCCGCCCAGCTCGACGACCCCCGCCGCGGTTTCAGCTTCCGTCATGACGGGCCGCTCGACATGCGCATGGACCCCGCCGCCGGGGAGAGCGCCGCCGAATGGCTGGGGCGCGTTTCCGAGCAGGAGCTCATCCGGGTGCTGCGCGAGTACGGTGAAGAGCGCTACGCCGCGCGCATCGCGCGCGCGATCACGGCCGAGCGCCGCCTGCGTCCGATCGATACCACCGCCAGGCTGCGCGCGATCGTCGCCGCGGCCCATCCCGCCTGGGAGGCGGGCAAGGATCCCGCCACGCGCACCTTCCAGGCCATCCGGATCCAGATCAATCACGAACTCGAGGATCTGCGCCTGTGCCTCGACCGGCTGGTCCCGCTGCTCGCCCCCGGCGGCCGGCTCGCCGTGATCAGTTTTCATTCGCTCGAAGACCGGATGGTGAAGCGATTCATCCGCGACGAGTCGCGTGGCGATCCCTATCCCGCCGGACTGCCGGTGCCGGGCGCCATGCTTCAGCCGCGGCTGCGGCCGGTGGGCGGCGCCGTCCATCCCGGCGCGGCGGAGGTGGCGGACAATCCGCGCGCGCGCAGCGCGGTGTTGCGGGTGGCGGAGCGACGGTGATGACGCGCGTGCGGCACGGGTTGATCGTATTGCTGGCCGTCGCCGTGCTGGCCTCGGCGCTGGGCGCCGTTTACACCAAGCACCGCAGCCGCCAGTTGTTCGTCGAGCTGGAGACCTTGAAGGCGCAACGGGACGATCTGAACATCGAATGGGGACAGTTGATGCTCGAGCAGGCGACCTGGGCCACGCCGACCCGTGTCGAGCTGATCGCGCGCCAGCGACTGGGGATGACGGCGCCGCCCGCCGACGCCATCGTCATCGTGACGCCATGAGCCGCCGCGCGCCGATCGCCTATCCGAGGCGCCTGATCCTGCTGCTGGCGGCGCTCGGCGTCTTCGTCCTCGCGCTGGTCTGGCGCGCGGTCGATCTGCAGGTGATGAACCGGGATTTTCTGCAGGGCCAGGGCGACGCGCGTCATCTGCGCGCGCTCGCGCTGCCGGCGCATCGCGGCATGATCACCGACCGAGGCGGCGAACCGCTCGCGATCAGCACGCCGGTGGATTCCGTGTGGGCCAATCCCAAGGAGCTGATGCTCGAGCGCGAGGGCTGGCGGCCGCTGGCCCGCCTGCTCGGCATGGACGCGGCCGATCTGCGCGACCGCATCCTGCAGCGCGCCGATCGCGAGTTCGTCTATCTCAAGCGGCGCGTCGATCCCGAGCTGGCGCAGCGGGTGATGGCGCTGGAGATCCCGGGGATCTCCCTCCAGCGCGAGTACCGCCGTTATTATCCGCTGGGCGAGGTGACGGCCCATCTGGTGGGGGTCACCAACGTCGATGACGCCGGACAGGAGGGCATGGAGCTCGCCTACGACAACTGGCTGCGCGGGACCTCGGGGTCCAAGTGGGTGCTCAAGGACCGGCTCGGGCACGTGGTCGAGAACGTGGCCGGCATCAAGGAGCCGGATCCGGGCAAGGACCTCACCCTCAGCATCGACAACCGCATCCAGTATCTCGCCTACCGTGAATTGAAGGCGGCGGTGCAGTTGCACCACGCGCATTCCGGTTCGGCGGTGGTGCTCGACGTGGCGACTGGCGAGGTGCTGGCGATGGTCAATCAGCCGTCCTACAACCCGAACAACCGCGAAGGCATGCGCGGCGATCTGCTGCGCAACCGCGCCATCACCGACCTGTTCGAGCCGGGCTCGACGGTCAAGCCGTTCACCGTGGCCGCGGCCCTGGAGACCGGCAAGTACCGCCCCGGCACCTATATCGATACCGCCCCGGGGTATTACAAGATCGGCCGGCATCTGGTGCGGGACGCCTCCAATTACGGCTATATCGATCTCACCACGGTGATCGAGAAATCCAGCAACGTGGGCGTGAGCAAGCTCGCGCTGGCGATCGAGCCGGCGCAGATGTGGAAGATGTTTTCCGGCGTGGGCTTCGGTCAGCCGACCGGGGGCAACTTCCCCGGCGAGGTCACCGGCCTGCTGGCCGATTACCGCGGCTGGAAGGAGATCGAGCGGGCCACGCTGTCCTTCGGTTACGGGCTCTCGGTGACCCCGTTGCAACTGTGCCTGGCCTACACGGTGCTCGGCGACGAGGGGCGGCTGAAGCCGGTCTCCTTCGTGCCGGTCGAGGGCTCGGTGGGGAGCCGGGAGATCATGAGCGGGCGTACCGCGACCGAGATCATCCGCATGATGGAGACCGTGGTCTCGGAGCAGGGCACCGCCAATCTGGCCAAGGTGGCGGGTTACCGCGTCGCGGGCAAGACCGGCACGGTGCAGAAGCTGGGCGCCGACGGCTATTCGGATCAGCATTATGTCTCGGTGTTCGCCGGACTCGCCCCGGCCAGCAACCCCCGTCTCGCGATGGTCGTCGTGGTCAACGACCCGCGCGGAGACGAATATTACGGTGGGCTGGTGGCGGCGCCGGTGTTTTCGCGCGTCATGACCGGCGCCCTGCGCATGCTGGGGGTCCTGCCGGACGAACTGCCGCGCCAGTGGCGGGCGGACGCGAGCCGCGCCGGGCAGGCGGCCTCCCGCGGCAAGGAGCCCTCCGTCAGCACCGTGGCCGAGTCGCACGCGCGGCCGGTGCTGGCCGGCGATCAGGGGGTGATGTGATGTCCTCGCGCAACCTGTCCGTGCACCCCAGGCCGCAGCGGCTGAGTGCGCTGCTGCAGGGGCTCGTCGCCGTGGACGGGGACAACGACCCCGAGATCGCGGGGCTGGAGACGGACAGCCGGCGGGTCGTGCCCGGAGACCTGTTCTTCGCCTGCGCCGGCGGGCGGACGCACGGGGCGGAATACATCGACGACGCCGTGCGCGCGGGCGCGCGCGCCGTGCTCTACGAGCCGGATGCGCGCGTCCGCGCGCCGACGGCGGACCGCGTCCCGTCCGGGGTGCCCCTGATGGGCATCGCGGATCTGGGGCGCCGGCTCGGGGTCATCGCCGCGCGTTTCTACGAAGATCCCTCGCGCGACATGCTGGTGATCGGGATCACCGGCACCAACGGCAAGACCTCCGTCTGTCATTACCTGGCGCAGGCCCTGCTCAAGGACGGCGCCCCCTGCGGCGTGATCGGCACGCTCGGTTACGGCGTCTACGGCGCGCTCCGCCCGGGCACCTATACGACGCCGGACGCCGTGACCCTGCAGGAGGAACTCGCCGCCCTGCGCGCCGGGGGCATCCGGCGCGTCGTGATGGAGGTCTCCTCGCACGCGCTGGAACAGGAACGCACGCGCGGGGTGGCCTTCGACGGTGCGATCTTCACCAATCTCACCCGCGACCATCTCGATTACCACGGCGATCTGACCGCCTATGCCCGCGCCAAGCAGAAGCTGTTTCTGGTCCCCGGCCTGAGTTACGCCGCGATCAACGAGGACGACCCCTTCGGGCGCGAGCTGCTGGCCGGACTGGCGCGCCCGGTCGTCGGTGTCAGTTACGGCCTGGGCGAAGGGGCGGGGAGCACGGCCGGGGTCCGTTACGTGCGCGCGTGCGTCGCGCGCCGCGACCTTTCCGGCATGGAGCTGCGGATCCGTTCGAGCTGGGGCGAAGGGGCGTTGCATACCGCCCTGCTGGGGGAATTCAACGCCAGCAATCTGCTCGCGGTGCTGGCGATGCTCCTGCTGATGGAGCTGCCCCTGGAGGAGGCGTTGAAGCGGCTGGAGGGCCTGCGCGCGGTACCGGGGCGCATGGAACGTTTCGAGGGTGCCGCCGGGACGCGTCCGCTGGTCATCGTGGATTACGCGCATACCCCCGACGCCCTCGCTCAGGCGCTGCGGACCCTGCGCCCGCACTGCGCCGGCCGGCTGTGGTGCGTGTTCGGCTGCGGCGGCGACCGCGATCGCGGCAAGCGCCCGCTGATGGGCGCGGTGGCCGCGCGCGACGCCGATCGCGTCGTCGTGACCAGCGACAATCCCCGTCACGAGGACCCGCAGGAGATCATCGGGCAGATCCTGGCGGGCATCGAGCGCGCGGACGCCGTCGCCTGCGTGCCGGACCGCGCGGCCGCGCTGCGGCAGGCCATCGAATCCGCGCGCCCGGGGGACATCGTCCTCGTCGCCGGCAAGGGGCACGAGGACTATCAGCAGATCGGGGACGAGCGTCTGCCGTTCAGCGATCGCGACCAGGTGCGCCGCCTGCTGGAGGAGACGGCATGACGGCGCTGTACGACGTGGCGCTCGAGGGCGGCATGACGCTGGGCGAACTGGCGCGCCTGATCGGCGGGGAGCTGCGCGGGGCGGACCGGCGTTTCGACGCCGTCGGCACCGACACCCGCACGCTGGGCGCGGGCGCCCTGTTCGTGGCGCTGCAGGGGCGCAATTTCGACGCGCACGGGTTTCTCGCGGTCGCGGCCGAGCGCGGCGCGGTCGCCGCGCTGGTGCAGCGCGACGTCGAGACCGCGCTGCCCGTCGTGCGCGTCGCGGATACCCGGATCGCGCTGGGCCGGCTCGCCTCCGCCTGGCGCGGCCGCTTCGCCATTCCGCTGGTCGCGGTGACCGGCAGCAACGGCAAGACCACGGTCAAGGGGATGCTGGCCTCCGTCCTGGCGGTGCGGGGCGCCGGCCTCAGCACGCGCGGCAATTTGAACAACGACCTCGGGGTCCCGCTTACGCTGCTCCATCTGCGGCGCGAGCATCGCAGCGCGGTGATCGAGATGGGCGCGAACCGGCCCGGCGACATCGAGTACCTCACCGGTCTCGCCCGCCCCACCGTCGCGCTGATCACCAATGCCGCGCCGGCCCACCTGGCCGGGTTCGGCGATATCGCGGGGGTGGCGCGGGCCAAGGGCGAGATCTTCTCCGGGCTGGCCCCGGGCGGTTGCGCCGTGATCAACGCCGACGATCCGCGCGAAGGCCTGTGGCGGGTCATGGCCGCGCCCCATCGCATCGTCAGCTTCGGGCTGCGCTATCCCGCCGACGTGACGGCGCGGGACCTGCATCTCAACGACGCCCTGGGCTGCTCCTTCACGCTGATCACGCCCGCGGGCGAGGCGGCGGTCGAGCTCAGGCTGGCGGGCCGCCACAACGTGATGAACGCCCTGGCCGCGGCGGCGGCGGCGCATGCCGTCGGGATCGATGTCGCGGACATCGCGCACGGGCTCGAGTCGATGCGCGCGGTCGAGCGGCGCCTGCAGCCCCGGCGCGGCCTCCACGGGGCGCGCGTCATCGACGATACCTATAATGCGAATCCCGGCTCGGTGAAGGCGGCGCTGGAGGTGCTGGCGGTGGGCGGCGCCGATGGCGAGAAGATCCTGGTGCTGGGCGACATGGGAGAACTCGGCAATGCCGGCCAGGCGCTGCACGAGCAGGTCGGGCGCCAGGCGCGCGCGATCGGGGTATCCCGCGTCTACGCGGTCGGCGAACTGGCGCGCACCGTGGCCGGCGCCTTCGGCAAGGGGGCCGTCCACTATCCGGACCAGGACGCGCTGATCGCCGCCCTGCGGGCGGACCTCGCCGGCCTCGCGCCCGCGCCGGTCACCGTGCTCGTCAAGGGTTCACGCAGCATGCGCATGGAGTGCGTGGTCGACGCCGTCACCTTCGCCGACGAGGCGGCGGGCGTCGCCGGCACGGTGGGTCCGGGCGGTCCCGCGCCGGCGCGACAGGCCGGTCTGGGGGGGTGAGATGCTGCTCTATCTGACCGATTATCTGACGCAGATCTACAGCGGATTCGGCGTCTTCCGTTACCTGACCCTGCGTTCGATCCTGGGGATACTGACGGCGCTGCTGATCTCCTTCGTGGTCGGGCCGATGATCATCCGCAAACTGGCCCAGTATCAGATCGGGCAGATGGTGCGCACGGACGGGCCGCAGAGCCACCTGGGCAAGGCCGGCACGCCGACCATGGGCGGCGCGATGATCCTGGTGGCGATCGGCATCAGCACCCTGCTGTGGGGCGACCTGTCGAACCGGCATGTCTGGCTGGTGCTGGCGGTGACCCTGCTGTTCGGCGTCGTGGGCGGGGTGGACGACTACAAGAAGCTGATCCTCAAGAATTCGAAGGGACTGTCCGCGCGCCAGAAGTTTTTCTGGCAGTCGCTGATCGGCCTCGCGGCGGCGGTCTATCTGTTCGACGGCGCGGTGTCCCCGATCGAGACGCGCTTCTTCGTGCCCTTCTTCAAGGATGTCTCCCTCGATCTGGGCTGGTGGTTCATCCCCCTGTCCTATTTCGTCATCGTCGGCACCAGCAACGCGGTGAATCTGACCGACGGCCTGGACGGTCTCGCCATCCTGCCGGCGGTGCTGGTCGCGGGCGCGCTCGGCATCATCGCCTACGCCACCGGACATGCCCGTTTCTCGGAATACCTGGGCATCCCCTACGTCCCCGGCGTGGGCGAAATGGTGGTGTTCTGCGGCGCGATCGTGGGGGCGGGGCTCGGCTTTCTCTGGTTCAACACCCATCCCGCCCAGGTGTTCATGGGCGACATCGGCGCCCTGGCGCTGGGCGCGGCGCTCGGGATCCTCGCCGTCGTCGTGCGCCAGGAGGTGGTGCTGATGATCATGGGCGGCGTATTCGTGATGGAGACGCTGTCGGTCATCATGCAGGTGGCCTCCTACAAGCTGACCGGGCGGCGCATCTTCCGGATGGCGCCGCTGCATCACCATTTCGAACTGAAGGGCTGGCCGGAACCGCGGGTGATCGTGCGTTTCTGGATCATCACGGTCATCCTGGTCCTGATCGGCCTGGCCAGCCTGAAGATACGCTGATGAACGCCCAGCCCGTCGACCGCGATCTCCCCGTCACGACGCGCTCCGATCCGGAGTGGCGCCGCGGGCTGCGCGCGCGCCTCGGTTTCGACGGCGTGACCCTCGTGGTCGGGCTCGGCCTCACGGGCCTGTCGTGCGCGCGCCTGCTGCGCGATCTCGGCCTGCCGGTCGAGATCACGGACAACCGCGCCGAGCCGCCCGGCGCCGACGTCGCCCGGCGCGAACTGGCGGACGTGCCGTTGCATCTGGGGGAATTCTCCGCGCCGGCGCTGGAACGCTGCGCCCGCATCCTGCTCAGCCCCGGCGTCGCGCAGGAGGAACCGTATGTGCGGCGCGCCCGCGATCTCGGCCTGCCGGTGCTGGGGGATATCGAGCTGTTCGCGCGCTGCGCGGACGCGCCGGTGGCGGCCATCACCGGATCCAACGGCAAGAGCACGGTGACCGCGCTGGTCGGCGCCATGGCGCGGGCGGACGGCCGCGATGTGCGCGTGGGCGGGAACATCGGCACGCCGGCGCTGGACCTGCTGCAGGCGGCGCCGCCGGAGCTCTATGTGCTGGAGCTGTCGAGCTTCCAACTGGAGGCCACCGCGAGCCTGAACCCGCGTGCCGCGGTGGTTCTCAACCTGAGCCCGGATCACCTCGACCGCTATCCCGACATGCAGGCCTACCTGGACGCCAAGCTGCGCATCCATGCCGGCGACGGCGTCGTGGTCGTCAACCGCGACGATCCCAGCCTCCGCGTATGCATCCCGGCGCGGCGGCACGTCGTGAGCTTCGGTGCCGGCGTCCCGGCGGAAGGGGAATACGGCCTGGTCGACGACGCCGGTCGGACCTGGCTGGCGCTGGGAGACGAACGCCTGATCGCGCTGGACGACCTCGGCCTGCGCGGGAGCCACAACGCGCTCAATGCGTTGGCCGCGCTGGTGCTCGGCGCCGCCGTCGGTCTGTCCCGCGGCGCGATGCTGACCGCGCTGCGCACCTTCACCGGCCTGCCGCACCGCACGCAACTGATCGGCGAGCGGCGCGGGGTGCGCTGGTTCAACGACTCCAAGGGGACCAACGTCGGGGCCACCCTGGCGGCCCTGGGCGGGCTGCCCGGTCGCGTGGTGCTGATCGCCGGCGGGCTCGGCAAGGGGCAGGATTTCTCCCCGCTGCGCGAACTGGTCGCCGCCAAGGCGCGCGCCGTGGTGCTGATCGGACGCGACGCGCCCCTGATCGAGGCCGCGCTGGACAACGTCGCCTCGATCCATTACGCCGGCGACATGCACGCCGCCGTCGCGCGCGCCGCCACTCTGGCGCGCCCCGGGGACAGTGTGCTTTTGTCTCCGGCCTGCGCGAGTTTCGACATGTTCCAGGGCTACGAGGACCGCGGCCGCCGTTTCGTGGCCGCCTTCGAGGAGATGGCCCCGTGATCGCGCGCCTGCTCTCGCGTGGACAGCGCGCCCTGCGCGGCGAAGACTCCCCGGGCACCGACATGGGGCTGCTCTACGCCGTGGCGATCGCCCTGGGCTTCGGCCTGGTGATGATGGCCTCGGCCTCGTTCGGCGTCGCCGAACGCGAGCTGGGCCAGTCGAGCTATTATCTGACGCACCAGCTCGTCTACATCGGAGTGAGCGTGCTGGCGGGTTACCTGGTCTTTTCCACCCTGTCGCTGGAATTCCTCGAGCGGCACAGCGGGATGCTGCTCATCGCCGCCTTCGCGCTGCTGATCCTGGTGCTGATCCCCGGGGTCGGACGGGAGGTGAACGGCAGCACGCGCTGGCTGTCGCTCGGTGTCGCCCGGGTGCAGCCGTCGGAATTCGCCAAGCTCTTCACGATCATCTATCTCGCCGGCTATCTGGTCCGGCGCGGCGACGAGGTGCGCAGCGCGGTGCGCGGTTTCCTCAAACCGATGGCCGTGCTCGCGGTGATGGGCGTGCTGCTGCTGGCGGAGCCCGATTTCGGGGCCTTCGCGGTGCTCATGGGCACCGCAATGGGCATGATGCTGCTGGGCGGTGTGCGCCTCTGGCAGTTCGGCGCGCTGCTGGTGTTCGGGCTGCTGGCGCTCGCCGTGCTCGCGATCTCGTCGCCGTACCGCATGGCGCGTATCACCGCCTTCCTGAATCCCTGGGCCGATCCCTTCGCCAGCGGTTTCCAGTTGACCCAGGCCCTCATCGCGTTCGGGCGCGGCGAATGGTTCGGCGTCGGCCTGGGCGGGTCCATACAGAAACTGTTTTACCTGCCGGAGGCGCACACGGACTTCCTGTTCGCGGTGATCGCCGAGGAGCTCGGCCTCGCCGGCTCGCTCGCGGTGATCGCCCTGTTCACCTATATCGTGGTGAAGGGTTTCATGATCGCGCGTCGCGCCGAGGCGGCCGGGAGGCCGTTCGCCGCCTATCTGGCCAGCGGGCTCGGTCTATGGTTCGGCCTGCAGGCCTATACCAACATCGCCGTGAACATGGGGCTGCTGCCCACCAAGGGCCTCACGCTTCCCCTGATGAGCTACGGCGGCAGCAGTATGCTGGCGGCCTGCATGGCCATGGGCCTGTTGCTGCGCATCGACCTCGAGTCGCGCCGGGTCCTGCAGCGCCACGTGGGAGGCGTACTGAGATGACGGCGCGCATCCTGATCATGGCGGGCGGCACCGGCGGGCATGTCTTCCCCGCGCTCGCCGTGGCGCGCGAGCTGCGCGCCGAGGGCGCCGAGGTGCTGTGGCTCGGCACGCGCCACGGCCTCGAGGCCGAGATCGTGCCGCGCGCGGGCTTCACGTTGGCGCCGGTCGCCATCGGCGGGTTGCGCGGGAAGGGCCCGATCCGCTGGCTGTCGCTGCCGTTCCGGCTGGCCTGGGCGATGCTGCAATCCCTGGGGATCATCCTGCGCTTCCGGCCCATGGCGGTGCTCGGCATGGGCGGTTTCGCGGCCGGACCGGGCGGCCTCACGACCTGGCTGTTGCGCAAGCCCCTGCTGGTGCACGAGCAGAACGCCGTTGCGGGCCTGACCAATCGCTGGCTGGCCGCGCTCGCCGACCGCTGCATGGTGGCGTTTCCCGGCGCGCTGCCCGCGCGGCGGCATCCGCACCTGACCGGCAATCCGGTGCGCGCGGATATCGCGGCCCTGCCCGGGCCCGGGGAGCGCCTGTGCGATCGCGCGGGCCCGCTGCGCCTGCTCGTGCTCGGCGGCAGCCAGGGCGCGCAGGCCCTGAACGAGGCGTTGCCGCGCGTGATCGCCGCGCTGCCGGCGGCGGAGCGCCCGCAGATCCGCCATCAGAGCGGCCGTACACAGGCCGCGATGGTCGAGCAGGGCTACGCCGCGCTCGCCGTCCCGGCCGAGGTGCAGCCCTTCATCGACGACATGGCGGCGGCCTACGCGTGGGCGGATCTGGTGGTCTGCCGCGCCGGGGCGTTGACCATCGCCGAGCTGACCGCGGCCGGGGTCGGGTCGATCCTGATCCCGTTTCCGCACGCGGCGGACGATCATCAGACACGCAACGCGGACTGCCTGGTCGAGGCCGGCGCCGGCCTGCGGCTGGCGCAGGATGCCGCGCTGGAGGCGCGCCTGATCGAGCTGCTGGGCGGATTCTGCCGCGCCGTCGCCGGCGGCGACCGCGGCGATATCCTGCGGCTGGCGCAGGCCGCGCGGCGGCTGGCGCGCCCGGATTCGGCGCGTCAGGTGGCCCGCTTTTGCCTGGAGGCCGCCCATGGTTAGCCCGGGCGTCGAAGCGGGCATGCCGACGGCCGCCGGCGCGCAGCCCGCCGTGCGCATGGGCCGCGTGCGCCATATCCATTTCGTGGGCATCGGCGGCTCCGGCATGAACGGGATCGCGGAGGTGTTGCACAACCTCGGCTACACGGTGTCGGGCTCGGACCTGTCCGACAACGCCGCCACCCGGCGCCTGAGCCAGTGCGGCATCCGGATCTCGGCCGGTCACGACGCCGGACTGATCGAGGACTGCGACGTGGTGGTGAGGTCGAGCGCCGTCGGGGACGACAACCCGGAGATCGTGGCGGCCCAGCGGCGGCGCATCCCCATCGTGCCGCGCGCCGCCATGCTCGCCGAGCTGATGCGCTTCCGCTACGGCGTGGCGGTCGCCGGCACTCACGGCAAGACCACCGTGACCAGCCTGATCGCCAGCCTGCTGGCGGAGGGCGGGCTCGATCCCACCTTCGTGATCGGCGGGCGCCTGAACAGCGCCGGCGCCAATGCGCGCCTGGGCGGCAGCAATTATCTGGTCGCCGAGGCCGACGAGAGCGACGCCTCCTTCCTGCATCTGCAGCCGCTGCTGGCGGTGGTCACCAACATCGACGCCGACCACATGGAGACCTATCACGGCGATTTCGCCCAGTTGCGCCAGGCCTTCATCGATTTTCTGCACAACCTGCCGTTTTATGGCCTGGCCGTGGTCTGCGTGGACGATCCGGTGATCCGCTCGATACTGCCCGAGATCTCGCGTCCGCTGGTCACCTACGGCATATCGGAGCCGGCGGACTTCCGTGCCGGGGACGTCGTCCACGCGGGGGCCATGTCCCGCTTCAGCGTCGTCCGCCCCGGCGATCCCGTCCCGCTGGAGGTGCGGCTGAACCTGGCCGGGCGCCACAACGTGCTGAACGCGCTCGCGGCGATGGCGGTGGCGCGCGAGCTCGGCGTGCCGGACGAGGCCGTGCTGCGCGGCTTGCAGGGTTTCCAGGGCATCGGCCGGCGCTTCCAGGCCTATGGCGAGATCACGGCCCCGGGCGGGCGCGTCCTGATGATCGACGACTACGGCCATCACCCGCGCGAGATCCAGGCGGTGGTGCAGGCGATCCGCTCCGGCTGGCCGGAGCGGCGCCTGGTGCTGGTCTTCCAGCCGCACCGCTATACCCGCACGCGTGACCTGTTCGAGGATTTCAGCGCCGTGCTGTCGGAGCCGGACGAACTGCTCATGCTGGAGGTCTACGCGGCCGGCGAGGATCCCATCCCGGGCATCGACGCGCGCACGCTGTGCCGCGCGATCCGCGCGCGCGGCCGCCTCGAGCCGGTGTTCGTGCGCGACGGCGCGGAGCTCGCCTGCGTGCTGCGGGCGACGCTGGTCGAAGGTGACATCCTGCTGACCATGGGCGCCGGCGACATCGGGGCGCTGGCGGGGCGGCTGGCCGCGCAACTGCGCGCGGAGGGTGAGCCATGATGGCGCTGGACGAGTCGTCCCGCTCCCCGCGCGGCGTCCTGCGTCGCGGTGAACCGATGGCGCGCCACACCTCATGGCGCGTGGGCGGTCCGGCCGATCGTTACTACGAGCCGGCGGATCTCGACGATCTCGCGTGTTATCTGCGGGACCTGCCGGCGGACGAGGCCGTGCTGTGGATCGGACTGGGCAGCAACCTGCTGGTGCGCGACGGCGGGATCCGCGGCAGCGTCATCGCCACCAACGGCGCGCTCGACGGGATCGCGTCCTTGAACGATGACGTCGTGGAGGTCGGCGCCGGCGTACCCTGCGCCAAGGTGGCGCGCCATTGCGCGGGCGCGGGGCTGGTCGGGGCCGAGTTCCTGGTCGGCATCCCCGGGACGATGGGCGGTGCGCTGGCGATGAACGCGGGCGCCTTCGGTGGCGAGACCTGGCCGCTGGTGCAGTCCGTCGACACGATCGACCGGCAGGGCCGGCTGACGCGCCGCACGCCGGACCAGTACCGCGTCGGTTATCGCAGCGTGCAGGGGCCCGCCGGCGAATGGTTCGTCGCCGCGCGGCTGCGGCTGCGGCCCGGCGATGCGGACGCGGCGCGCGCGCGCATCAGGGAACTGCTCGCCCGCCGTACCGATCTGCAGCCGACCGGCCAGCCGAGCTGCGGCTCGGTGTTCCGCAATCCGCCCGGCGATTACGCCGGCCGGTTGATCGAGGCCTGCGGTCTCAAGGGTACGCGCGTCGGCGGGGCGGAGGTGTCGCGCAAGCACGCCAATTTCATCGTCAACGACGGTACAGCCACCGCCGCCGACATCGAGGCCCTGATCCTGCGCGTGCGCGACACCGTAGAGCGGCAGCAGGGCGTGCGACTGGCGCCGGAGGTGAGGATCGTCGGCGAGCCGGTGGCGGAGGGCGGTCATGACTGAGCGCATGAACGCCCCCCGGACCAACGATCCCGCCGTGTTCGGCCGCGTCTGCGTGCTGATGGGCGGATGGTCGGCGGAGCGCGAGGTATCGCTGTGGAGCGGCCGGGCCGTGCTCGACGCCCTGCGCGCGCGCGGCGTGGACGCCCACGGGGTCGATCCCGACCGCGAACGTCTGTTCGGCCTCAGGCGCGAGGGTTTCGACCGCGCCTTCAACGTGATGCACGGCACCGTGGGCGAGGACGGCACCCTGCAGGCGGTGCTCGATCTCATCGGCCTGCGCTGCACCGGCAGCGGCGTGCTCGCCTCGGCGCTGGCGATGGACAAGCTGCGCGCCAAGCGGATGTGGCGGGCGGAAGGTCTGCCGACGCCGGATTATCGCCTGGTGGGATCCGTGGCGGAGCTGCGCGCCGCGGCGGAGGGGCTGGGTTACCCGTTCATCGTCAAGCCCGCGGAGGAAGGCTCCAGCGTCGGCATCACGAAGGTGAAGGACGCCGGCGGGATCGAGGCGGCGTTCGCCCTCGCCCGCGGCGACGCCGGCCGGACCGTGATGGCGGAACGATTCGTCTCCTGCGGCGCGGGCAATCCGGAGTTTACCTGCGCGATCCTGGGTCGGCATGCCCTGCCGACGGTCCGCATCGAGCCCGACGGGGAGTTCTACGACTACCGCGCCAAGTATCTCTCCAACGACACGCACTACGCCTGTCCGAGCGGTCTATCCTCCGCGCTCGAGGTGCGCGTCCGCGACCTCTGCCTGCGCGCCTTCGATCTGCTCGGCGCGCGCGGCTGGGGCCGCGTCGATTTTCTCATGGACGCCTGCGACGAACCGTGGCTGCTCGAGGCGAATCTGGTGCCCGGGATGACCTCGCATTCGCTGCTGCCGATGGCCGCGCGCGCGGCCGGGATCGGGTTCGAGGAACTGGTATGGCGCATCCTCGAAGAGACGCTCGATGCGCCGGCGGCGTCCGCGGCGGAGGGGTCATGAAGAGACGCCGGCGGCGCGCGCGCGCATGGGGCGAGATATGGCGTCACCGCTATCTGCGACGGGGGCTGGCGGGGGTGGCCGGACTGGCGGTGATATTCACGGCGCACACCCTGTGGGGCAGCGTCACCCTGATGGAGCGCACCCAGTTTCCCTTCAGGATGTTGCGCATGGAGGGGAGCTTCGCCCACGTCACCAGCGCGGAGTTATCGGCGATCGTCGCGCCCTATGCGGCGGCGGGATTCTTCGAGACCGACGTGCAGGCGATCAAGCGGGCGCTGGAAGAACTGCCCTGGGTGGAACGCGCCTCGGTGCGGCGCGTGTGGCCGGACGTGCTCCAGGTCACCGTGACGGAGGAGCGGGCGGTAGCCCGTTGGCAGGGGGGCGGGCTGGTCAATCCGGCCGGCCAGGTCTTCGATCCCGGGGCGCTCGCCGCGGAAGAGCGGAAACTGCCCCTGCTGGAGGGGCCGCCACGCACTTCGACGCAGGTCATGGGCGCCTACGCGAGGATGAACGAGCAGATCGCCCCGCAGGGGATCGCCATCACGCGGCTCAGCATGGACGCGCGGCGCTCCTGGCGGCTGACGCTCGACAACGGGATGCACCTGATCCTGGGACGTAAGGACGGTGAACGGCAGCTCGAGCGTTTCGCGCGATTCTATCCCGGGACGCTGGCGGGGCGTGTCGCCGATGTGGAGGAAGTGGACCTGCGTTATACCAACGGCTTCGCCGTGAAATGGCGCCTGTCAGGCAACGACGCGGCCCGCCGGCCGGGCGCGAAGAATACTGGAGACAAAGCGTAGATGTCTAAGAGAGACGGAAAGGATCTGATCGTCGGGCTGGATATCGGCACCTCGAAGGTCGTCGCCATCGTGTGCGAAGTGACCGACGCCGACGAGATCGAGATCATCGGGATAGGCTCGCACCCCTCGCGCGGCCTGAAGAAGGGCGTCGTGGTCAACATCGAGTCCACGGTGCAGTCCATTCAGCGCGCGGTCGAGGAGGCCGAGCTGATGGCGGGCTGCGAGATCCACTCGGTGTACACCGGCATCGCCGGCAGCCACATCCGCAGCATCAACTCGCACGGCATCGTGGCGATCCGCGACGAGGAGGTCGCGCCGGGCGACGTCGATCGCGTGATCGACGCCGCGCGCGCCGTCGCGATCCCAGCCGACCAGAAGATGCTGCACATCCTGCCGCAGGAATTCATCATCGACAACCAGGAAGGCATCATGGAGCCGGTCGGCATGTCCGGCGTGCGCCTGGAGGCCAAGGTGCATATCGTGACCGGCGCGGTCAGCGCGGCGCAGAACATCATCAAGTGCGTGCGCCGCTGCGGGCTCGAGGTCGACGACATCATCCTGGAACAGCTCGCATCGAGCTACGCGGTGCTGACCGACGACGAGAAGGGGCTGGGTGTATGCCTGGTCGATATCGGCGGCGGCACCACCGACATCGCGGTGTTCACCGACGGCTCCATCCGCCACACGGCAGTGATCCCCATTGCCGGCGACCAGGTCACCAACGACATCGCGGTCGCCCTGCGCACGCCGACGCAGTATGCCGAGGAGATCAAGATCAAATACGGCTGCGCGCTCACCCAGCTGGCCAATCCGAACGAGACCATCGAGGTGCCCGGCGTCGGCGAGCGCAAGCCGCGGCGCCTGGCGCGGCAGACGCTGGCCGAGGTGGTGGAGCCGCGTTACGACGAGCTGTTCACGCTGGTGCAGGCGGAGTTGCGCCGCTCCGGCTTCGAGAGCCTGATCGCCTCCGGCGTGGTGCTGACCGGCGGCAGCGCGAAGATGGAGGGGGTGATCGAACTCGCCGAGGAGGTATTCCATACGCCGGTGCGGCTGGGTCTGCCGCAGAAGGTGAGCGGGCTCGTCGACGTGGTGCGCAATCCGATCTACGCCACCGGGGTGGGCCTGTTGCTGTACGGACATCAGCAGCGTTTCGGGGGCAGGAAGGCCCCGGCCCGCATCGGCGTCGCCGGCGGGGTCAAGGGCGTATGGGGCAGGATGAAGGGCTGGTTTCAGGGCAATTTCTGAATGAATGACGGGCTGAGTATTTAAATATTTACCAGAAAAGGAGGTAATGAAGATGTTCGAACTGATGGATTCCTACAGTCAAAACGCCGTGATCAAGGTCATCGGCGTGGGAGGGGGCGGCGGCAACGCCGTCGAGCACATGGTGTCGGCGCAGATCGAGGGCGTCGATTTCATCTGCGCGAACACCGATGCCCAGGCGCTGAAGGCGTCGTCCGCGCGCACCACGCTCCAGCTCGGAACGGGGATCACCAAGGGTCTCGGCGCCGGCGCCAATCCCGAGATCGGGCGGCAGGCCGCGCTGGAGGATCGCGACCGCATCGTCGAGGTGCTGCAGGGCGCCGACATGGTCTTCATCACGGCGGGCATGGGCGGCGGCACCGGCACCGGCGGCGTGCCGGTAGTGGCGCAGACCGCGCGCGAGATGGGCATCCTGACCGTGGCCGTGGTGACCAAGCCGTTCTCCTTCGAGGGACGCAAGCGCGCCAAGATCGCCGAGGAGGGCATCAATGAGTTGAGCCAGTACGTGGACTCGCTGATCACCATCCCGAACGAGAAGCTGCTGTCGGTGCTCGGCAAGTCGGTGACGCTGCTGGACGCGTTCAAGGCCGCGAACAACGTGCTGCTCGGCGCCGTGCAGGGCATCGCGGAACTGATCACCCGCCCCGGCCTGATCAATGTCGACTTCGCCGACGTGCGCACGGTGATGTCCGAGATGGGCATGGCCATGATGGGTTCGGGCAGCCACCGCGGCGAGAACCGCGCCCGCGAGGCGGCGGAGGCGGCGATCGCGAGCCCCTTGCTGGAAGATATTGATCTGCAGGGTGCGCGCGGCATCCTGGTGAACGTCACTGCCGGGCTGGACATGTCGATCGGCGAGTTCGAGGAGGTCGGCAATACCATCAAGTCCTTCGCGTCCGAGAACGCGACCGTGGTGGTGGGGACGGTGATCGACCCCGAGATGGGCGACGAGCTGCGGGTGACCGTCGTGGCGACGGGGCTGGGCCTGCCCCAGGAGCGGGTGCAGAAGCCGGAGGAGATCCAGCTCAAGGTGGTGGAAAAGGTGGCGGAGCCGATGCGCAAGGCGAGCGGCGATGTCGATTACGCCCCGCTGGAGCGGCCGGCGTTTACCCGCAACCGGACCCTCGACGAGGCGGCCGTGCTCAAGGACGGCACCACCAATATGGACTACCTGGATATCCCGGCCTTTCTCCGCCGGCAGGCCGACTGATGGGGGCCGGCCGCTGAATAAATCGGGTGTCGACGGGGCGGGAAAGACGGAGCGGGAAATGAAATCCCGTCGTCATTACAGGATGGGCCGGCGCGGCCGATAACCATTGCGGTTATTTCTAGGCAGGCGTATGGTGCTGTGCTATATTCGCCGAAAATTTTTGCGGGTAAGGCGCCCGCGGTGCGATCAGGGACAAGGATTGATGCTGAGACAGCGTACGCTCAAAAACGTCATACGGGCGACAGGAGTCGGTTTACATACCGGGAAAAAGATCTTTCTCACGCTGCGCCCCGCCGCCGCGGACTCCGGCATCATCTTTCGCCGGGTGGATCTCGATGAGCCCGTCGAGATTCCGGCGCGCGAGGAGAACGTCGGGGAAACGACCCTCTCCACCACCCTGGTGAAGGGCGAGGTGCGCATCTCCACGGTGGAGCACCTCCTGTCCGCCTTCGCCGGTCTCGGCATCGACAATGCCTATGTCGATCTCAGCGCGCCCGAGGTGCCGATCATGGACGGCAGCGCGGGTCCCTTCGTGTTCCTGATCCAGTCCGCGGGCATCGAGGAACAGAATGCCCCCAAGCGCTTCATCCGGATCAAGCGCACCGTCCAGGTGGAGGACGGCGACAAATGGGCGCGCTTCGACCCCTTCGAGGGGTTCAAGGTTTCCTTCGCCATCGATTTCAATCATCCCGCCTTCCGCGGCCGGACCAAGGAAGCCTGCATCGATTTCTCGACCACCTCTTTCGTCAAGGAGATCAGTCGCGCGCGCACCTTCGGTTTCATGCGCGACTACGAGCGCCTGCGCGAGATGAATCTCGTGCTGGGCGGCAGCCTGAACAATGCCGTGGTGGTCGACGATTACCGGATCCTGAACGAGGACGGACTGCGCTACGAGGACGAATTCGTCAAGCACAAGGTGCTCGACGCGATCGGTGACCTCTATCTGCTCGGTCACAGCCTGATCGGTGCCTTCAGCGGCTACAAATCGGGGCATGCCCTCAATAATATGCTCCTGCGTGGACTGATGGCCGATCGGGAGGCCTGGGAGCTGGTCACGTTCCAGGGGGATCAGCCGGCGCCCATTTCGTACATGCAGCCGGTGTCCGCGAACTGAGCGGTTCACCCGCGCGAACCCGCGCGGAAGCTTTAACTTATTGGTTCTTAACTAGGAATCGGTTTTTTCCCGAGTCGCCAGGCGAAGCAGCGCCTCCCTGAGCGGTGCGTTCGGGGTCGCGGCGGCCACCTCCCGCAGCAGGCGCGCGGCCGTCGGCGGCAATGAGCGCCGGGGTGCCTGACGTGGTTGGCGTGATGTTTGCACGACCTCGGGCGGCACCACCTTGATGCGGATATCGTTCAATTGTCCGAAATCCGGCTGCTGACACAGATCCGCGGGTAAGCGCGGGCAATAATAACGCAGCTTGGACGCCCATGCCGGAGAGTCCGCATGCAGGACCAGGGTCTGCCGTACGATGCCGGCGACCCGGCAGTGGGGTGCGAAAGAGGGGGGGAGCCGGTCCAGCAGCAGGCGGGACATGCGTTCCAGCCGTTTGCAGTGTTCTATAAGGTATCCGAACTCTCCGGCGCCGCCGCTCAGCAGGGCGCCGCAGGACTTGCCCGGGTCCGGGCGGCCGGAGGGCGTGGTTTTCATGACGAAGTCTCGATAATCCCCGCGCGGCGGGCCCGTTGATCGGATCGCATACGGAATGAATATTATCGTATTTACCAAGCGTGCGGGAAAACCGGCCAATATCCAGTTGGAAGGCTGGAGGATGGCGGCGACCCTGGTCGGCCTGCTGGTGCTGGTCCCGATCATGGCGATCCTCACCGGCCTCTATCTGGGCAAATCCCGGGCGCATGACGCCCTGATCCCCGGCGAATGGGCGCAGGAGCTGGTGCAATACCGGGCGGAGATCAATCGGGCCTCGGAGCAGGCGCGGGAAGAGGTGAGCGCACTGGCGACCCGTCTGGGCCACCTGCAGGCGCAGGCCGTCCGCATCAACGCCCTGGGGCAGCGTCTGGTCGAGGTGGCCAAGCTCGACAAGGCCGAATTCAACTTCGCCGAGCCCCCGGCGCAGGGCGGCCCGCAGCCCGATATCGAACTGGCGCAGGAGACCGATGCGCCCGGCTTCATGAAATCCCTGGATCTGCTGGCGGAGCAGATGGACAGCCGCGAACAGCAGCTGCGCGTGCTGGAATCCTTTTTCATGAATCGCAGTCTCGATGCCCAGGTGCTGCCGACCGGACGCCCGATCGAGGGGGGCTGGATTTCATCCTACTTCGGCATGCGGACCGACCCCTTCACCGGGCGGCGCGAGTACCACAAGGGGCTCGATTTCGCCGGGAAGGACGGCATGGAGATCCACGCCGTCGCCTCCGGTCTGGTGACCTGGGCGGCGGAGCGTTACGGCTACGGCATGATGGTGGAAATCAACCACGGCAACGGTTATATTACGCGCTACGCCCACAACCGGGAGAATCTGGTCAAGGTCGGGGACGTGGTCGCGAAGGGACAGAGCATCGCATTGATGGGATCGACCGGACGCTCGACCGGACCTCATGTCCACCTTGAAGTTCTCAAGAACGGCCGTGTGGTAGACCCCGCGAAATTCGTCTACGCGGCCAAATAGGCCGCCGCGCCCCGGGCGGTGGTTCGCCTCATCAATTTCCCGTCACCGCTAAATGGTCAGCAAGTTTCTCAGCAAAATCTTTGGTAGCCGCAACGAACGCCTGCTGAGGCGGCTGCGTTCCATCGTCGAGAAGATCAACGCGCTGGAGCCGGACTATACCGCGCTGTCGGACGACGGGCTGCGCGCCAAGACCGAGGAGTTCCGGCGCCGCATCGCCGACGGGGCGACCGTCGATGATCTGCTGCCGGAGGCCTTTGCCGCGGTGCGCGAGGCCTCGCAGCGCACGCTCGGGATGCGCCATTTCGACGTGCAGCTCATCGGCGGCATGGTGCTCAACTCCGGCAAGATCGCCGAAATGCGCACCGGCGAGGGCAAGACTCTGGTCGCGACCCTCCCCGCCTATCTGAACGCCCTGCCCGGCAAGGGCGTGCATGTGGTGACGGTCAACGATTACCTGGCGCGCCGCGACTCGGCCTGGATGAGCCGGGTATACGGTTTCCTCGGCCTGACCACGGGCGTGATCCATGCCGGACAGTCGTCGCAGGAGAAGCGCGCGGCCTATGCCGCCGACATCACCTATGGCACCAATAACGAATTCGGTTTCGATTATCTGCGCGACAACATGGCCTTCCGTCCCGCGGACAAGGTCCAGCGCGATCTCGCCTATGCGATCGTCGACGAAGTCGACTCGATCCTCATCGACGAGGCGCGCACGCCGCTGATCATCTCGGGTCCGGTGGATGAGAGCTCGAATCTCTATTCCGAGATCAACAAGCTGATTCCGCGCCTGCAGCGCCAGGCCGAGGAGAACGGGCCGGGCGATTTCTCCGTCGACGAGAAGGCGAAACAGGTCCACCTCACCGAAGCGGGGCATGAGAAGGTCGAGGAGCTGATGCTCAAGAGCGGGCTGCTGAAGGAAGGCGACAGCCTCTACAGCGCGGGCAATATCCGCCTGATGCACCACCTCACCGCCGCCCTGCGCGCCCACATCCTGTACCATCGCGACGTGGAATACATCGTCAAGGACGGTACGATTGTCATCGTCGACGAGTTCACCGGACGCACCATGCCGGGCAGGCGCTGGTCCGAGGGCCTGCATCAGGCCATCGAGGCGAAGGAAGGCGTGCCGATTCAGAACGAGAACCAGACGCTCGCCTCGATCACCTTCCAGAACTACTTCCGCATGTACAAGAAGCTGTCCGGCATGACCGGTACGGCCGATACCGAGGCCTACGAGTTCCAGCAGATCTACGGGCTGGAGGTCGTGGTGATCCCGACCCACCGGCCGATGCTGCGCAAGGACATGGGGGATCTGGTCTATCTGACCGGCACCGAGAAATACGACGCCATCATCAAGGACATCGTCGACTGCCACACGCGCGGGCAGCCGGTGCTCGTCGGGACCACCTCGATCGAGACCTCGGAGTATCTGTCCAAGCTGTTGCGCAAGGACGGCGTCAGGCACGAGGTCCTGAACGCGAAACAGCATGAGCGCGAAGCGGAGATCGTCGCCCAGGCCGGCCGGCCCGGCGCGGTCACCATCGCCACCAACATGGCGGGCCGCGGCACCGACATCGTGCTGGGCGGATCACTGGAGGCGGAGCTGGCGGCGTTGCCGGAAGACACCAGCGACGCGGACAGGCAGCGCGCGCGCGAGGAGTGGCGGCAGCGTCACGACCAGGCCCTCGCCGCCGGCGGCCTGCACATCATCGGTACGGAACGCCACGAGTCGCGCCGCATCGATAACCAGTTGCGCGGCCGTTCCGGCCGGCAGGGGGATCCCGGATCCAGCCGTTTCTACCTGTCGTTGCAGGATAACCTGATGCGCATCTTCGCCTCGGAGCGCGTCGCCTCCCTGATGCAGAAGCTCGGCATGCAGGAGGGCGAGGCCATCGAGCATCCATGGGTGACCAAGGCGATCGAGGGCGCCCAGCGCAAGGTCGAGGGCCACAACTTCGACATCCGCAAGCAGTTGCTCGAATACGACGACGTCGCCAACGATCAGCGCCGAGTGATCTACGAGCAGCGTAACGAGCTGATGGAGGTGGCGGATATCTCCGAGACCATCCATACGCTGCGCCACGACATCGTCAATGGATTCATCGATACCTACATCCCGCCGCAGAGCCTCGACGAGCAGTGGGACGTGCCGGGGCTGGAGAAGGCGCTGGAGCAGGAATACGGGTTGCAGCTCCCGATCGCCGCCTGGCTGGAGCAGGACGACAGTCTGCACGAGGAAACCCTGCGCACGCGCATCCTCGGCGAACTGGAGCGCGCCTACGGGGAGAAGGAGCAACTGGCGGGCGCGAAGGTCATGCGCGAATTCGAAAAGGCGGTCATGCTGCAGGTGCTGGACAGCAACTGGAAGGATCATCTCGCCAACATGGATCACCTGCGCCAGGGCATTCACCTGCGCGGATATGCCCAGCGCAACCCCAAGCAGGAATACAAGCGCGAGGCCTTCGAGTTGTTCAGCTCCATGCTGGAGCGTCTCAAGCAGGAGGTGGTGACCATCCTGTCGCGCGTCCAGGTGCGCGCCGAGGAGGACGTCCAGGCGGTGGAGGAACAGCGCCGTTCCCATGCCCGGATGCAGTATCAGCCTGCCGCGGCGAGCGCGCTCGCCGCCGCCGGCGATGGCGGTGTGCCGGGCCCGGCGGAAGACGATGCCGCGGCCGCGGTGCAGCCCTTCGTGCGCCAGAGCCCCAAGCTCGGACGCAACGACCCCTGTCCATGCGGGTCGGGGACGAAATACAAACAGTGCCACGGCCGACTCGAGTGACGCGAGGCGGCCGCCCGCCCCGCGTCCCGGCTTGAATATCCGCCCCGCTTTCTCTATCGTCTATGCGTTTCCCGCGTTCGAGGTCGTCCCGGTGATGCGATCATGGCCGTAGGTCTGTCCGATGTGCTGCCGCCGCTGCATGCGGTGGCGGGCGTTCGCCTCGGAACCACGGCGGCGGGCATTCGCAAGCCGGGCCGGCCCGATCTCGTGGTCATCGAACTCGCCCCCGGGAGCGACTGCGCCGCGGTATTCACGCGCAACGCCTTCTGCGCCGCGCCGGTGACGGTCGCGCGCCGCAATCTGGCCGCGCGCATGCCGCGCTACCTGCTGATCAATACCGGCAACGCCAACGCGGGTACCGGCGCGCCGGGCCTGCGCGGCGCCGAGGAGTGCTGCGCCGCCCTGGCCGCGCAGACCGGCTGCGATCCGTCCGAGGTGCTGCCGTTTTCCACCGGCGTGATCGGCGAGCCGCTGCCGGTCGATCGGATCGTGCGCGGTCTCCCGCCGGCGCGCGCGGCCTTGCGGGCGGATGGCTGGGCCGATGCCGCCACCGGCATCATGACCACCGATACCGTGCCCAAGGGCGTAACGCGCGGTCTACGGCTCGGCGGGCACACCGTGACGGTCACCGGGATCGCCAAGGGCTCCGGCATGATCCACCCCGATATGGCCACCATGCTGGCCTTCGTCGCCACCGACGCCCGCGTCCGGCCCGACCTGCTCCAGCGCTGCCTGCAGGAGGCGATCGACGACTCCTTCAACTGCATCACGGTCGACGGCGACACCTCGACCAACGACGCCTGCGTCCTGATCGCCACGGGCGCCGCGTCGGCGCCGCCGCTGCTCTCGGAGCAGGACGAGCGTTATCCGGCGCTGCGCGAGGCCATCGCCGGGGTGTGCATGGAACTCGCGCAGGCGATCGTGCGCGATGCGGAGGGGGTGACCAAGTTCATCACCGTCGATACGGTCCAGGGCCGGGACCGGGACGAATGCCGCGCCGTCGGCTACGCCGTGGCGCTCTCCCCGCTGGTGAAGACCGCGTTTTTCGCCAGCGACCCCAACTGGGGGCGTATCCTCGCCGCCGTGGGGCGCAGCGGCCTGTCCGGGTTCGACGTCGACGCGGTTTCCGTCTACCTCGACGAGGTCTGCATCGTGCGCGGCGGCGGGCGGGCGCCGGACTATACCGAGGAACGGGGGCGCGAGGTCATGCAGCGCAGCGAGATCACGATCCGGATCGAACTCGCGCGCGGCCACGCGCGGGCGCGGATCTGGACCAGCGATTTTTCCTACGATTACGTGCGCATCAATGCAGAGTACCGCACCTGAGGGCCGGATGCGCCCGGTCTCCTTCAGGGGCCGGCGGGTGAAAGGGCGTCTCCCCGCCCCTATAATGCAGGAAGGTGGCGGGCGGGCCTTCCCGGCGATGCCCCTCTCCACGATCACCCGAGGCAGGAGGCTCGTTTCGACATGATGAACGGCATCACCGGTTTCTCGCTCGGGCAGTCCCTGCTGGCGGCGCTGGCGCTGACCCACGTCACGATCGCGGCGGTCACCGTCTATCTGCACCGGCACCAGGCCCACCGGGCGCTCGACCTGCATCCGGCGGTCGGTCATTTCTTCCGTTTCTGGCTCTGGCTGACGACCGGCATGGTGACGAAGGAATGGGTGGCCGTTCATCGCAAGCACCACGCCCGGTGCGAGACCGAGGAGGACCCGCATAGCCCGCAGGTGCGCGGCATCAGGAAGGTGCTGCTGGAAGGGTCCGAGCTGTACAAGGCCGCGGCGGCCGATCGCGCGCTGCTGGAAAAGTACGGGCACGGGACCCCGGACGACTGGATCGAGCGCAGGCTCTACACCCCGCACAACGTGCTCGGCATCACCTCGATGCTGCTGCTGGATCTGTTCCTGTTCGGCATCGCGGGCGTGGCGGTGTGGGGCATCCAGATGCTGTGGATCCCCGTCTTCGCAGCCGGCGTCATCAACGGCCTCGGTCACTGGTGGGGTTACCGCAATTACGAGGTGCCCGACGCCTCGACCAACATCGTGCCCTGGGGCATCCTGATCGGCGGCGAGGAACTGCACAACAATCACCATACCTTCGCCTCCTCGGCCAAACTGTCCTCCAAGTGGTGGGAGTTCGACATCGGCTGGCTGTACATCCGCCTGCTCGGCCTGTTCCGCCTCGCGCGGGTGCGCAGGGTCGCCGCCCGGCCGCGGCTCGATCCGGGCAAGTCCGCCGTGGACATGGATACCCTGACTGCGATCATCGGCAACCGGTTCCAGGTCATGTCCCGCTATGGGCGCGACGTGCTGCGGCGCGTGCAGCGCGACGAGATGCGCCGTGCCGCCGGCGCCGCCCGGCCGCTGCTGCGCAAGGCGCATCGCCTGCTGATGCGCGACGAATCGCTCATCGATGAACGGGATCAGCGCCGGCTGGAATCGATCCTCAGCGACAGCCAGACACTGGAGACGGTATATCGTTTCAAGCAGCGCCTACAGGCCCTGTGGCGCCGCTCGGCGGATTCCAACGAGCACTTGTTGCACGCGCTGCAGGAGTGGTGCCGCCAGGCCGAGGCCTCGGGCATCCATGCCCTGCAGGATTTCGTCCGCGTCCTGCGCAGCTATTCGATGCAGCCCGTGCCGGCGTGAGCGGATCCTCGGGGACGGATTTGAAATCCGTCCCCGGACGGCCAGCGAAAAACAAAAAACCCGCCAAAGGCGGGTTTTTTCTGCCACTGAAGCCCGACCGGAGGCCTACTTCAGCTTGGTTTCCTTGTAGACGACGTGCTTGCGCACGACCGGATCGAATTTCTTGATCTCCATCTTGTCCGGCATGGTGCGCTTGTTCTTGGTCGTGGTGTAGAAATGCCCCGTACCGGCGGAGGAGGCGAGCTTGATCTTTTCACGCATGGTCGTGCCCCTTAAACCTTGACGCCGCGGCCGCGGATGTCGGCGAGGACGTTATCGATGCCCTGTTTGTCGATGATGCGCATGCCCTGGGTGCTGACGCGCAGCTTGATCCAGCGCTTCTCGTTCTCGACCCAGAAGCGGTGCGTCTGCAGATTGGGCAGAAAGCGGCGCCTGGTCTTGTTATTGGCATGAGAAACGTTGTTGCCGACGATCGGCCGTTTCCCGGTAACCTGACAAACCCTGGACATGACATCATCTCCCGATGAAAGACGGAAACGGAGCTTTATATCAAATCGCGCCGCCCGCGACAAGTGTGTCGGCCCGGGAATTTTGGATTCCCTTTCCATATCAATATCTTGTGGTTTTTTCCCATGGACTGTTTCAGAGCAGGCCCAGCTCCGCGAAGGAGGCGGTCTGGCCGTCCCCGATCACGATGTGGTCGATCACCCGGATGTCCACCAGCCGGAGGGCGTCGCGCAGGCGCTGGGTCAGGTGTCGGTCGGCCTGGCTCGGTTCGGCCACCCCGGAGGGGTGATTGTGGGCCAGGATGAGCGCGGCGGCGTTGTGCGCCAGGGCGCGTTTCACGACCTCGCGCGGGTGGACGCTCGCCCCGTCGATGGTGCCGCGGAAGAGCTCCTCGAAGGCGATCACGCGGTGGCGGGTGTCGAGGAACAGGCAGGAGAAGATCTCGTGGGGCCGGTCGCGCAGTTGCGCCGTCAGGTAGTCCTTGGTGGCGTCCGGACTGCTCAGCGCATCGCCGCGCGCCAGGGTCTCGCGCAGATGGCGCCGGCCGAGCTCCAGCGCGGCCTGCAACTGGACGTATTTGGCGGGGCCGAGGCCGGCGCCGCGGCAGAACCGCGCGCGATCCGCCTCGAACAGCGCGCGCAGGCCGCCGTATTCGCGCAGCAGTTCGCGCGCGATGTCCACCGCCGTCCAGCCGCGCACGCCCGTGCGCAGGAATATCGCCAGCAGCTCCGCATCGGACAGGCTGGTCGGGCCGCGCAGGCACAGTTTTTCGCGCGGCCGTTCCGCCGCGGGCCAATGGGGGATCGCCATGATCGACACTCCTTGTCGTTCTGGTGGATGACCGGCCGCCGCATCCCGCGACGGGGTGCCCGCGCGCCCGTATCGATAAAATGCTATCTTATGGGGCCCCGGGCGCGCGAGTACCCGGACCGGAATCCAAGCTTAGCGGTACGGTATGCGTCTGGCAAACAAAAAGATCCTGCTCGGGGTCAGCGGCAGCATCGCCGCCTACAAGGCCCCCGATCTCGTGCGCCGGCTGCGCGCCGAGGGCGCCGAGGTGGAAGTGGTCCTGACCCGGGCCGGCGCCGAGTTCATCACCGCGCTGACGCTGCAGGCGGTGTCCGGACGCCGCGTGCATGCGCGTCACCTCGACCCCGAGGACGAGACGGTCATGGGGCATATCGAACTGGCGCGCTGGGCGGACCTCGTCCTGATCGCCCCGGCCTCCGCCCACTTGATCGCCAAGCTCGCTGCGGGCCTCGCCGACGATCTGCTGTCGACCCTGTGTCTGGCCAGCACGGCGCCGCTGGCGCTGGCGCCGGCGATGAACCGCGCGATGTGGGAGCATCCCGCCACGCGCGTCAACGTGGCGACCCTCGAGCGGCGCGGCGTGCGGCTGTTCGGTCCCGGCATCGGCGACCAGGCCTGTGGCGAGACCGGCGCGGGGCGCATGCTGGAACCGGAGGAACTGACCGCGCTGACGGCGGGGCTGTTCGCGGCCGGACCCCTGCGGGGGGTGTCGGTGGTGGTGACGGCCGGCCCGACGCGCGAGCCGATCGATCCGGTGCGTTTCGTGTCCAACCGCAGCTCGGGCAAGATGGGCTACGCCCTGGCCGATGCGGCCGCGGCGGCGGGCGCGCGCGTGACCCTGATCAGCGGGCCGGTCGCGCAGCCGCTGGCGGCGGGGGTGCGGCGTATCGAGGTCGCCACGGCCGAGGAGATGCGCCGCTGCGCGCTGGAGCAGGCCGGCTGCGACATCTTCATCGCGGCGGCGGCGGTGGCGGATCATCGCCCGCGCTACCCCGCCCCGCGCAAGCTCAAGAAGGACGCAGTCCCGGCGGCGCTGGAACTGGAGCGGACGCCGGACATCGTGGGTGAGGTCGCGGCCCTGCCCGCCGCGCCGTTCATGGTGGGCTTCGCCGCCGAGACGGACGACCTCGCACGCAACGCCATGGCGAAACTGCGGGCCAAGGGGCTGGATATGGTGGTCGCCAACCTGGTCGGCCGGGAAGGCACCGGCTTCGAGAGCGACGACAACGAAGTGACCCTGTTCTGGGACGGCGGGAAGGCGGAGTTGCCGCGCGCCCCGAAGCGCGAACTGGGGCGCGACATCATCGGATACATCGCGGAGAGATACCATGCACAAGGTGCGGCTCAAGATCCTTGATCCCCGGCTCGGCTCGGAATTTCCCCTGCCGGAGTACATGACCGCGGGCGCGGCGGGCATGGATCTGCGCGCCTGTCTCGACGCGCCGCTGGAGATCCGCCCCGGGGAGACGCACCTGATCCCGACCGGACTCGCGATCCACATCGGCGACGCCGGCGTCGCGGCGGTGCTGTTGCCGCGCTCCGGACTGGGGCACAAGCATGGCATCGTGCTGGGCAATCTGGTCGGCCTGATCGACTCCGATTACCAGGGGCAGGTGTTCGTGTCCTGCTGGAATCGCGGGCGCGAGCCGTTTTCCATCGCCGTCGGCGAGCGCATCGCGCAGATGATGTTCGTGCCGGTCGTGAAGGCGGATTTCGAGATCGTGGATGACTTCGAGCGCAGTGATCGCGGCGACGGCGGCTTCGGTCATTCCGGCCGTCATTGAATCCATCTCCTTGTTGAAGACATTCTGCATGGGTGCGGGGGCGCGCCTCCACCTGAGGGATAGGTGGCGTCGTGCCTGAATCGGGCCCCCGATCCGGTCCGCGGTTCGGTCTTGCCCGCTGCGGCGCGGGTCTGTTCCTCGCTTCCGCGCTCGCCGTGGGGGTGACGGCCTATGTCGCCGTCGACGGGGCGGGCCGCGCGCTGGCCGGGCAGCAGGCGCGTACCGCGGACGTCGAGACCGCGGCCCTGCGGCAACAGTTGATCTCCCGGTTGGAGGATCTGCGCCGGCAGGTCGGGGCCTTCGCCGCGGAGCCGGCGACGCTGCGGGTCGTGCGGGGCGGCGATGCGCTGGAGCTGCGCGCGCGCGAACAGGAGATCGCCCGTCTGATCCCGGGCGCCACCCGGGTCGGTCTGACCGTCGCCGGGCGGGAACCGCCGGTGGCGGGCGCGTTTCCCGCGCTCGGCTTCGCCGACCTCGAGCTGATCGGGCGCGCGGAGATCGAGGCCTCGCCGCCGCCGCTCGAGGTCCACCTGTTCCAGAGCCCGGAGCAGCACTTCGACGTCGTGGCGGCGGTGCGTCGCCCCGATGGGGATCGGGCGGTCGCGGGCGCGCTGCTGGTGTCCTTCGACGTCGATCGGATACAGGAGCCGCTGCGGACCCGGCGTCCGGTGGCGGGTTACGCGGAGTTGCAACAGGCACTGGGCGACGGCGGCATGCTGGTGCTCGCGCGCACGCCGGGGCAGCCGGCACCGCAGGCGGTGCCGCGGGAGATCGCGTTGGAGGGCACGCGCTGGCGTCTCAGCTACTGGCCGTCGCCCGCCGGACCGGCCGGGCGGTCGGCCCCGCTGGTCGCCGCCGGCGCGGCGCTCGCGCTGCTGGCCCTGGCGTTCTATGGCGGGTTCGGGTGGTTGGCGCGTGCGCTCGGGCGGGATCTGCGCACGCTCGAGCGCGCGGCGTATGATGTGTGGCGGCGCGGTGCCGCGCGGGACCGCTATGCGGTGAGCCTGCGCGAGTCGGGGCCGGTGATGGAACGGATCGCGGCGGGTCGTCCGCCGGAAGACAGCGAAGGTGGAGGAATAACGATGGGGCGGGAGGAAACGACGGGGGGAGGGGACGGCATCCAGGTGACCGAATTGCCGGCGTTGTCCGCCTCCATTTTCAAGGCCTATGACATTCGCGGCATCGTCGGGCGGACGCTCGACGACGATGTCGTATACGCCATCGGCCGGGCCATCGGCAGCGAGGCGCACGACCGTGGCCTGCCCGCTGTCGTGGTGGCGCGCGACGGCCGCCTGTCCGGTCCCGGCTTTCTCGCCGCGCTCGCCCGCGGCATCCGCGCCACCGGCACCGACGTGATCGACATCGGGCTGGCGCCGACCCCGCTGCTGTATTACGCCACACACGCGCTCGGGACCGGTACCGGCGTGATGGTGACGGGCAGCCACAACCCGCCCGAGTACAACGGGTTCAAGATCATGATCGGCGGCGAGACCCTGGCGGGCGAAGGCATCCAGCGCCTGCGCCGACGCATCGAAACGGGCGACCTGGTCACCGGGGCGCAGCCGGGGGCTTACCGCACGCAGGCCATCGGCGAGGACTATATCCGGCGCGTCGCCGGCGACGTTCGCCTCGCGCGGCCGTTGAAACTGGTGGTGGACTGCGGCAACGGGGTGGCCGGCGCCATCGCGCCGGATCTGCTGCGCGCCCTCGGCTGCCGGCCGATCGAGCTGTTCTGCGAGGTCGACGGCAATTTTCCGCATCATCATCCCGATCCGAGCCAGCCGGAGAACCTCGAGGACCTGATCCGCGCAGTGAAGGAACACCAGGCCGATCTCGGTCTGGCCTTCGACGGGGACGGCGACCGCCTCGGCGTGATCGACTCCACCGGCCGCGTGATCTGGCCCGACCGGCAGATGATGCTGTACGCGATCGACGTGCTCGGCCGTAATCCGGGCGCCGAGATCCTCTTCGACGTCAAATGCTCGCGCCACCTCGCGCGCGTGATCGAGGAGCACGGCGGCCGCCCGCTCATGTGGCGCACCGGGCACTCGCTCGTCAAGGCCAAGATGAAAGAGACCGGCGCACCGCTCGCCGGCGAGATGAGCGGGCACATCTTCTTCAAGGAGCGCTGGTACGGTTTCGACGACGCGCTGTATACCATGGCGCGTCTGCTCGAGATCCTGGCCGGCCAGCCGCGTTCCGCCACCGAGGTCTTCGCCGGGCTGCCCGACGCCCTGTCGACACCGGAGCTGCGGGCCGATTTCGCCGAAGGGATGCATCACGCCTTCATGGAGAAATTCCTTGCCGCGACCCGTTTCCCGGACGCGAAGGTGTCGACCATCGACGGGCTGCGCGCGGATTTCGCCGATGGCTGGGGGCTGGTGCGCGCGTCGAATACGACGCCGTGCCTGATCATCCGCTTCGAGGCCGACGACGCCGCCGCGCTGAAGCGCGTACAGGAGGCCTTCCGGCGCGCCCTGCTGGCGATCGATCCGGCGCTGGTACTGCCGTTCTGAGCGTCGTCTTTTGCGTGCGCCGTGCCTTGGTTTAATATCTGATTCAGACGCGCCGCCTGACCGTATAGCCGAGATATGCCGCCATGACACTGACCGCCGATTCCGCCATGAACATCGCCCGGGTGCTGACCGAGGCCCTGCCGTATATCCGTCGCTTCGCCGGCAAGACCATCGTCATCAAGTACGGTGGCAACGCCATGGTGGACGACGCGCTCAAGAGCGGCTTCGCGCGCGATGTCGTGCTGATGAAGCTGGTCGGCATGAATCCGGTGGTGGTGCACGGCGGCGGACCGCAGATCGGCCGCGTGCTGGAACGCATCGGCAAGCAGAGCGAGTTCGTCAACGGCATGCGCGTGACCGACAGCGAGACCATGGACGTGGTCGAGATGGTGCTGGGCGGGCTGGTCAACAAGGAGATCGTCGCCCTGATCAACCGCCATGGCGGCACGGCGGTGGGCCTGACCGGCAAGGACGGCTCCTTGATCAACGCGCGCAAGCTGACCTTCACGCGCCAGGCGCCCGAGATGAACGCGCCGGAGATCATCGACATCGGCCACGTCGGTGAGGTGGCGAGCATCAACGCCAACGTCATCGACATGCTGGTCAAGAGCGATTTCATCCCGGTGATCGCCCCGGTCGGACTGGGCGAGGACGGGCTCTCCTACAATATCAACGCCGACCTGGTGGCGGGCAAGGTGGCCGAGGTGCTGAAGGCGGAGAAGCTGATCCTGCTCACCAACACGCGCGGCGTACTCGACCGGAACGAGGAGCTGATCTCGCGCGTCAATGCCCAGGACGTCGACCGCCTGATCGCCGAGGGCGCCATCTACGGCGGCATGCTGCCCAAGGTGCGCTGTGCCCTGGAGGCGGTGCAGGGCGGCGCGCACACCGCGCACATCATCGACGGCCGCGTCGAGCACGCGGTGCTGCTGGAGGTGTTCACCGACGAGGGCGTGGGGACCCTGATCCGACGCTGAGGTCCGCGGGACGATACCCGCGCTTCAGGGCGCCAGGTCCCGGTCCGCCTCGAGCCGCTCGGCCTGCAGTTGCTCGAAGCGCGCGATGTCCCGCGCGGCCGCCTCCTCGAACTCCAGACGCTCGCGGCGGCGCTCCTCGATATAGCGGCGCTGATGTTCCCTCTGCTGGTCGAGGTCGCCGATCTCCTGTTCGAGTTTCTGCGTCTGTTCTCCCCCGCGTTCGTGCTCGGCGGCATTGCGGGCGAGCGCGTCGCGCCGGGCGGTCAGTTTTTCCAGCACCGAGACGGCGAGCGTGATCGAGGAGTCGATGCTGGCGAGCCTGGCGTCGTAATCCGCCTTGACCTGTTCCCGGTCCTGATAGGTTTCGATCAGATACTGGTCGCGGATCGCGTGCCGGCGGGCCTCTTCCCGCTCCGCCGCCTGCTGCTGTTCGCGCCGGCGCTGTTCCGCGCGCTGCTCCGGGCTCGGCGCGGCGTCGATCCGCCTGTCGATCAGGCCCCGCTTGTCCAGTTGCTCGTAGGAGCGGTGGATCTCCGCCGGGGGAATGGTATCGCCGTAATGGACACGGCCCTGTTCGTCGACCCATTTATAGGCGGCACCGTGAACGTCCGCCGCCGCCAGGCACAGCCAGAACAGGATCGGCGCCACGGGCGGGCGCCGGGGTATACTCGGGGCCGGCCGCCCGGAAAGGCCGGGGCGGGACGGCCCTGTAGCGAGCGGACGACGCGATGATTTCATGTGAGTACGTGCCGTGGACTGGCTGAGCCAGTGGATCCTGTTTGCCATATCACTCCTGGCGAACATGTTTTCGGCCCTGTCCGGGGGAGGGGCCGGGCTGATCCAGCTGCCGGTGCTGATCCTGCTGGGACTGCCCTTCGGGACGGCGCTCGCGACGCACAAGATAGCGACCGTCGCCTTGGGTATCGGCGCGACGCTGCGTTATCTGAAGGCCGGCGGGGTCGAGCGGCGCTTCGCCCTCTTCATGCTGGCGACCGGCCTGCCCGGCGTACTGCTGGGCGCGCGCCTGATCCTGCAGATCCCGGACCGGGTGGCCCAGGTGACGCTCGGCCTGCTCACCCTGGGCCTGGGGGTCTATTCCTGGCTCAGGCCGGACCTCGGTCAGGAGCACCGGCCGCGACACCGCGACGGACGCGGCTATCTGATCGGAGGGGCGGGCCTGTTCGTGGTCGGCATCGTCAACGGCTCGCTGTCCTCCGGCACGGGGCTGTTCGCGACCCTGTGGCTGGTGCGCTGGTTCGGCCTGGATTACAAGCGCGCCGTCGCCTATACCCTGATCCTGGTCGGCCTGTTCTGGAACGGCGCCGGCGCGCTCGTCCTGGGCCTGCAGGCGCCGGTCCGCTGGGACTGGCTGCCCGCGCTGCTGCTCGGTTCGCTCGTCGGCGGCTACCTCGGGGCCCATATCGCCATCGCCCGGGGCAACCGGCTGATCAAGCGCGCCTTCGAGATCGTGACGCTGCTGGTGGGGATCAAGCTGGTGATCGGGTGAGTGCGCGAATATGGAAGACGGTGGGTGACGTGTTCCGGGGGAGCCTGTATTTTGGAGGGACGAGATGGGTCAAGTGCAAGGGCAGTGCTATTATACTGCTTAAGTCGGCATCATGTGGACAAAGATGACTAAAGCAAAAGATGCCTACAACCGCATGCACGCGGACAGCAAAAAGCGGCGCTCTTCGTTTCTCGTCGCCCTGCTTTTTGTTGCCGGTGATGCGACACGTTAGATAGAGCAAGGAGTTATATCCATGCTTTGTTCAGGTTGTGGAGAAGATATCCCGATCGCAGGAGAGGTTTGTCCCTACTGCCAGCGAAACAAGTCAAGAGACAAGGCGTTCACACTATCATCCTATGTGGGCGTGTTTGTTGGTGGTTTATTCGGATATTTCATCTTTGGGTTATGGGGCGCTGTATTTGGCGCAATTGCCGGTGGCATCGGGGCTGCGGTAGTGGCGCAGCGTGGCAAAACAGAACCGCCACAAGTGGAGATTGTGAGTAATTCTACACAACCTCAGAAAAATGATTCTGTTAGCGATAAGCTGTTACAACTAAAGGATCTTCACGATAAAGGGTTGCTTAACGATGAAGAATTCGCTTCCAAAAAATCTGAGCTTCTAAAAAAGCTCTAACAAGCGCCATTAATTCGCTCCCTTTGGTCGCCGTGCGTTCACAAACTCGCGCCGTTGTGGCAGGTGTTGAGCTTCATTTCATGCGACACGACCGATGGCGAGGATGCAGAGTGACGTAGCCCGGATGGAGCACGGCGGAATCCGGGGATAGTCTGAGAAGATTTCCCCGGATTCCGGCGCCTTGCGCCTTCATCCGGGTTACATTAGATTTTTTCAGGCTGTGCCTTTTGCACCGTATTCCTTCCGATAGGCCTCGATACGTTCCAGCACCGGGCCGAGATCGGCGCGGGTCGAAAGATACCGGATCAGTGTCTCCAGGCTGGCGATGCTGACCACCTTGATGCCGTATGCGGTCTCGACCTCCTGGATCGCGGACTGCGTGTTCTGGCCGCGCTCCTGGCGGTCGAGCGAGATGGCGACGCCGGCGACGGTCGCGCCGGCGCGGCGGATGATGTCCACCGATTCGCGCACCGAGGTGCCGGCCGAGATCACGTCGTCGATGATGAGCACCCGTCCCGTGAGCGCGCGGCCGACGATGATGCCGCCCTCGCCGTGGTCCTTGGCCTCCTTGCGGTTGAAGGCGTAGGGGACGTTCACGCCGTGACGGTCGTTGAGCGCGATGGCGGTGGCGACGACCAGCGGGATGCCCTTGTAGGCGGGGCCGTACACCATATCGAAGGCCAGGCCGGAGGCGCGGATGGCCGCCGCGTAGTAGCGCCCGAGCCCGGCGATGGCGTCGCCGTCGTCGAACATCCCGCTGTTGAAGAAGTACGGACTCAACCGGCCCGATTTGAGGGTGAATTCGCCGAAGCGCAGCACACCGCGTGCGATGGCGAAGTCGAGAAAGTCCTGCTGATAGTCCTGCATCGAGCGCTCCTGTATCGCGTGTCCGCGCTATTCTAGCCGGCCGGCGCCGGCGGGGGAATCACGGTCCCGCGCGCCGGCGGCGGGCCCTTGCCCGGTCCGGGGGCGCCGCGCATGACCCCGCGCGCGTGCTCCGGTATCATCGGCGTCTTCGACACACCACCAACGGGTCCGGGCAATGCGCATCATCACCCTCAACGCCAACGGGATACGCTCGGCGGCCCGCAAGGGCTTTTTTCCCTGGTTGGCCCGGCAGGGCGCCGATGTGGTCTGCCTGCAGGAGACCAAGGCGCAGGAACATCAACTGGACGACGAATTGCTGCGCCCCGCCGGCTATTTCGCCTATTACCACGATGCGGAAAAGAAGGGTTACAGCGGGGTGGCGCTCTACTGCCGGCGCGAGCCCGACCGGGTCACGCCGGGGATCGGATGGCCGGACATGGATCGCGAGGGGCGCTTCATCCAGGCGGATTTCGGCCCGCTCAGCGTGATTTCGCTGTATCTCCCCTCCGGCTCCAGCGGCGAGGAACGCCAGGCGGTGAAGTTCGATTTCCTGGAGCGCTTCATTCCGGTGCTCGAGGGGTTTCGCCGCCGGAAACGCGACTACGTCATCTGCGGCGACTGGAACATCGCGCACACCAAGCTGGACATCAAGAACTGGCGCGGCAACCAGAAGAATTCCGGCTTTCTCCCCGAGGAGCGCGCCTGGATGGATCGACTGTTCGGGCCGCTCGGTTTCGTCGACGCCTTCCGCGTCGTCAACCAGGAGGCGGACCAGTACACCTGGTGGTCCAATCGCGGCCAGGCCTGGGCCAAGAACGTCGGCTGGCGCATCGACTACCAGGTCGTCACGCCCGGGCTGAAGGACCGGGTGAAGGCGGTGTCCATCTACAAGGACGAGCGCTTCTCGGACCACGCGCCCCTCATTCTCGATTACGACTACGAGTTGGGGACTAAAGTGCAGGACTAAGGACTAAGGACGGAGTGAAAAGCGAAAATCCGCTGGTCTTCTCCGGCTCCTGACCTTGCATACGGGCGGAGGGGAAAGGCCCGCGGTCCGGATTGAAGAGGGGACGGATTTTGAAATCCGTCCCCGGCGGCGGATGCGCCGCGCGCCTCAGCGTGTCTCGGCGCTGCCGCCGCCGCGTGGATCGCTCGCGGCGCTGACGCGGTCGCGCGCGCGATCCCACAGGATCGCCTGCATGTTGCCATAGGGTCGTGCGCGTTCCTCGAGCCGGTGCCCGAGCACGGTCAGGGCGGCCGCCTCGTCTGCGTCGAAGGCGCCCGGTTCGTAGCCGACGACGTCGGGCAGATACTGGTGGTGATAGCGTTTCAGGCCGACCCATTCCTCCGGAGAACCGCCCCGCTGGAAGTCGAGCGCGGCCAGCAGCACCATGGTGATGATGCGGCTGCCCCCCGGCGTGCCCAGGATGGCGACCCGGCGGCCGTCGTCGAGGAAGGTCGGCGTCATGCTGGAGAGCGGGCGCTTGCCCGCGGCGATGGCGTTGGGCTGCGCGCCGATCAGGCCGTAGGCGTTGCCGACCCCCGGCTTGACGGAGAAGTCGTCCATCTCGTCGTTGAGCAACACCCCGGTGCCGGGCGGTACGAAGGCGGCCCCGAAGGGCAGGTTGATCGACAACGTCGCCGCCACGCGATTGCCGGCGCGGTCCAGGATGGAGAAGTGGGTGGTGTCCGCGCCGGCCGGGTCGGCCTCGATGCCGGGGAGCAGGGCGCTCGGCGTGGCGCGATCGGGGCGGATGGCGTTGCGCAGACCGGCCGCGTAGTCCGGCGACAGCAGCATTCCGGCCGGGACCTCCACGAAGTCCGGGTCGCCGAGGTAGACGGCGCGGTCGCGATAGGCGCGGCGCATGGCCTCGATGACGAGGTGGTCGCGCACGGGCGCGGCGAGCCCGTCGAGCGGATAGCCTGCGAGGATGTTCAACATGGTGACCAGCGCGATGCCGCCGGAGGACGGGGGCGCGGCTGTGGTGATGCGCGTGCCGCGGTATTCGCCGCGCACCGGTTCGCGTTCGACGACGCGGTATCCGGCGAGGTCTTCCGGGCTCCAGAGACCCCCCGCCGCGCGCACCCCCTCGACCAGGTCCCGGGCCACCGGGCCCTCGTAGAAACCCGCGCGGCCCTGCCCGGCGATCGCCTCGAGCACGCGCGCCAGATCGGGTTGCCGCAGCACGAAGCCCTCCGCCGGGACGTCGCCCCGGTCGAGGAAGACGGCCGCGGCGGCGGGTGAGCGGCGCAGCGCCTCCAGACGGAAGCGCGCCAGTCGCAGATAATGCGCGTCGACGGGGAGTCCCTCGCGGGCGGTCCGGATGGCGGGGGCGAGGCTGCGCGTCAGCGGCAGGCGTCCGTAGCGCTCGGCCAGGTAGGCCAGGGCGGCCGGGGTGCCGGGGATGGCCGCCGCCAGAGCGCCGTCGATCGATGCGGCGGGGATCGCCGCGCCGTCGGCGTCCAGGTACATCTCCGCGTGCGCGGCGAGCGGCGCGCGTTCGCGGCCGTCGAGCATGATCTCATGGCCGTCGGAGGCGCGATGCAGCAGCCAGAAGCCGCCGCCGCCTAGCCCGGAGCCGGTCGGCTCCACCACCGCCAGCATGGCGCCGACGGCCACCGCGGCATCGAAGGCGTTGCCGCCCGCTTGCAGGATGTCGTGTCCCGCCCGGGTGGCGAGCGGGTGGGCGGAGGCAATCGCGGCCGCCGGCGGGAGGGCGTCCTCGCCGGCCCGCGCGGGCGCCCCCTGCGCGCCGGGCGAGAGGAGCCAGAGCAGGATCGCGATGAGGGTCGCGCCGGCGCGCCATCCCCCCTGTCCGTCGTCACGGGGCCGGGACGGAGACACGGCGCGGGTCTTCATGCCGGGGTCAGGCGGGCTTTCCGGTCAGCGCGAGATATTTCTCGTAGAGCTGATCGTGGGTTTCCTCGCGGTCCGGATCCTTGGGGATGCAGTCGACCGGGCAGACCTGGACGCACTGCGGCTGGTCGAAGTGGCCGACGCATTCGGTGCACAGGGCGGGATCGATGACATAGATCTCGGGGCCCTGCGAGATGGCGCCGTTGGGGCATTCCGGTTCGCACACGTCGCAGTTGATGCATTGATCGGTGATGATTAATGACATGGTACTGCAACCTCATGAGGGTGGGCGGTGGGGCGCACGGGCAAAGCTTAACGCATCTTCCTGGACAGCGCAGCCATGACGCCTGCGTGCACGAAGGCGGAGACGTCGCCGCCGAGGGAGGCGATCTCCTTGACCAGACTGGACGAGATAAAGGCGTACTGTTCGGCGGGCATCAGATACAGGGTCTCGATGCCCGGGTCCAGCTTGCGGTTCATGCCGGCGAGTTGAAACTCGTATTCGAAGTCCGACACCACGCGCAGGCCGCGCAGGATGATCGACGCCCCGCGCTCGCGCGCGAATTCCACCAGCAGGCGGTCGAAGCCGCACACCTCGACGCCGGTGAGCCCGGCGAGCGCGGCCGCGGCCATGCCGATCCGCTCCTCGAGGGGGAAGGTCGGCTTCTTGACCGGGTTGGCTGCGACGGCGACGATGACGCGGTCGAATACCCGGGTCGCGCGTTCGACGAGATCGGTATGGCCGTGGGTGATCGGATCGAATGTGCCCGGATAGATGGCGGTCTGTTTCATCACTCCTCGGCCGGTCTGCGGTGGGTGTCCGCCAGTGTAGCAGCAAATACACGCGCCCGGGTGGGGGCCTAGCGGCCGTCTGGGGCGTCGCGCCGGGCGAGCCGGTAGGCGACCTGGCCGGCCGATTTTTCGTGCAGCCATCGCCAGTGGGCGGCCAGCTCGGGCGCGGCCCGGCCCTGATCCGTTTCCAGATAGATCCAGCACGGGGCGGACAGGAGCCGGCGCTGTTCCAGCCGCCGGCAGGCCTCCCCGATCACGTCGTCGCGGAACGGCGGGTCGAGGAAGACCACATCGAAGGCGTCGTCTCCGCGCTGCGCCAGAAACTCCAGCGCCTCCGACCAGACAATTTCCGCGTCCTCCCGCGCGCCGAGCCGTTCGGCATTGGCCTGCAATTGCTGCACGACGCGGACGTCCTGATCGACGAAGACGACGCTGCGCGCGCCGCGCGAGAGCGCCTCGAAGCCGAGCGCACCGCTGCCCGCGTAGAGGTCGAGGCAGCGCGCGCCGGGGATCACGTCCCGCAGCCAGTTGAACAAGGTCTCGCGGATGCGGTCGGCAGTGGGACGGACGCCCGCGGCGGCGGCGAATTCGATGCGACGGCTGCGCCAGCGGCCGCCGATGATGCGCAGCCGCCCGCCGTCCCGCGCCTCCGCCGGTTTACGGCGCTGCGGTGCCAACCGTCACCGTCACCATCTGGTCGGGGTGCACGCGGCGCCGGAAGGCGTCCCGGATCCGGTCGGCCGTGACGGCCTCGACCTGTGCGTTGAACCGGTCGAGGTAATCCAGCGGCAGATCGTAGAAGCCGATCATGGCCAGGTTGCCGGCGATGCTGCTGTTGCTGGCGATGCGCAGCGGGAATCCGCCGGTGATGTTCTTCTTCGAGGCGGTCAGCTCCGCGGCGGTGGGGCCGTGCTCGATGAAGTCGTTCAGCGTGCGATCCAGGATCTCCACCGCCTGTTCCGCCTGATCGCCGCGCGTCTGCAGGCCGAGGGTATAGGGCCCGGCCGCCCGCATGGGCGTGAAGTAGCTGTAGGCGCTGTAGGCCAGCCCGCGCTTCTCGCGGATCTCCGCGCTGATGCGCGATACGAGCCCGCCGCCGCCGAGCACGTGGTTGCCGACGTAGAGGGGGAAGTAGTCGGGGTCGTCACGCGTCATCCCCGCCGCGCCGACCAGGATATGGGTTTGCGACGAGGGATATTCCACATGCTCGGTCTTCGCCTCCGCGAGCGGGGCGACCGGGGGCAGCGGCGCCGCGCGGTGGCCGGCGGGGAGCCCGTCGGCCAGACGCTGCGCGATGCGCTCGGCGTCGGCGCGATCCAGCGCGCCGACCAGGGCGATCACCGCGTTGCGCGCCACGTAATATTCGCGATAGAAGTCCCCGATGTCCTTGCGCCCGATCGCCCGCAGCGATTCCGGGGTACCGAGCGGGTCGGCGGCGTAGGGATGGTCGCCGTAGATCGCCTGGAAAAACGTCTTCTCCGCGATATCCTCCGGCGATTGCTCCTGCGACTGCAGTGCGATCAACAGGCGATTGCGCTCGCGCTCCAGCGCGTCGGCGGGAAAGGCCGGGGCGCGCAGGATCAGGGCGAGGAGATCGAGCGCCGGATCGAGATGCGCAGAGTCGCTCAGACTGCGCAGGGTGACGGAGCCCATGTCGCGCAGCGAACTCGCGCCGAACTGCGCGCCGAGGTTTTCGAATCCCGCGGCGATGGCGTCGGCATCGAGATCGCCCGCACCGTCATCGAGCAGGGCGCTGGTCAGCAGGGCGAGCCCCGGCGTGTCTCCGTTGCGGGCGCTGCCTGCGTCGAACACCAGTTGGATGTCGACCATCGGCAGCTCCATCGCCTGGACGAAGTAGACGCGGGCGCCGTTCGAGGTGTCCCAGCGCTGTATCTGGGGCGCGGCGACGGCGAGCGCCGCGCCGGCCATGCACGCGGTCAGCAGCGCGAGGGACGCGAGCCGGCGTGTCACGGCGGCGGGAAAGGGGGATTTCGCGGTATGGCCTGTCATGGTTGGCATTACTCCGGTTGTATAGCCGCCGGGATCCGGGCGCGGGCCCCGGGTCAGCGGAGGTCGTGGCCGCTGGCGCCCATGGCCGGCGCGGGCCGGGAGGGATCGATGGGCAGCGGGTCCAGCACCGCGACGGTCAGGCGGTCGGGGCTCAGGTATTTGCGCGCCGCGGCCTGCACCTGTTCCGCCGTGACGGCACGGACGCGCTCGACGTAGGCATCCGCCAGGCGCCAGTCCAGGCCCACGGTCTCGAGCGTACCGAGCCGCATCGCCTGGTAGAAGACCGAGTCGCGCTGGTAGACGTCCGCGGCGATGACCTGGGTCTTGATGCGGTCGAGTTCTTCCGCGGTGACCGGCTCGTCGCGGAGCCGCTGCACCTCGCCGCGCAGGGCCTGTTCGAGCTCGGCGACGTCGTGCCCCTGGGCGGGCGTGCCGTCCAGCACGAACAGATCGCCGAGGCGCGCGTAGGGGTTGTAGTCGGCGCCCGCGCTCGCGGCGATGCGTCGGTCCCGGATCAGGCGCGCCGAGATCCGCGCGCTGTCCCCGCCGTCCAGTATCCCGGCCAGCACCTCCAGCGCGTAAACCTCCGAGTCGTTTTCCGCGGTGCGCAGGACCGGGACCTTGTAGCCCATGACCACATAGGGAAGCTGGGCCGGCGCCTTGACCACGATGCGCCGCTCGCCGTTCTGCGCGATTTCCAGCCGCGGCTTCTGCGCCGGGATCCGGCTCGGCTTGAGCGCGCCGAAATACTTGCGCGCCAGCGTGTACACCGCGTCGGGATCGACATCGCCGGCGACGACCAGGGTGGCGTTGTTGGGCGCGTACCAGGTCCGGTACCAGGCGCGCAGATCGTCGACCTGCATGGCGTCGAGATCGTTCATCCAGCCGATGATCGGGTGATGATAGGGACTGCTGACGAAGGCGGCGGCCGTGAACTGTTCGTAGGTGAGCGCCTCGGGATTGTCTTCCGTGCGCAGGCGGCGTTCTTCCTGCACCACCCTCAATTCCTTGGCGAACTCGTCCGCCGGCAGGGTCAGGTTGCGCATGCGGTCGGCCTCCAGTTCGAAGCTGATCGCGAGCCGGCTCTTTTCCAGTTGCTGGAAGTACGTCGTGTAGTCGCGGCCGGTGAAGGCGTTTTCGCGCCCGCCGTTCTCGCTCACAATGCGCGAGAATTCACCGCCCGGGTGCTTGCGGGTGCCCTTGAACATCATGTGTTCGAGGGCATGCGAGACGCCCGTGATGCCGTCGTGCTCGTAGCTGCTGCCGACCTTGTACCAGACCTGCGAGACCACGACCGGCGCGCGGTGATCCTCCTTGACCAGCAGTTTCATGCCGTTGTCGAGGGCATATTCATGGACCACGGCCGCATCCGCGGCCGCCGGCTCCGGCGCGGCCTGCGCGCCGCCGGCGAGCAGGGCCGCGGCCAACAGCAGTGAGAGGGGTGCGAAGACGCCGGTTCGACGCCGGCCGGCGCGGGTTAGTTGCGCCATTTTCGATATGGTAGGATAGCTGCCTGATGTCACGCGTCACTCCTGCCGGAAAATAAGGCTGCGGTGAAAGTTTCCCGAATTGTACACGATTTGAACCCGATGATTGGATCGACAAATCCCGATAAAGTTTCCGGCAAGGGGCCGGGATTCTTCGGCCGCCTGAAGGAACGCCTGAGCCGCACGCGCGACGGTCTGGTCGAAGGGGTCGCGAACCTCGTGCTCGGCCGCAAAAAGATCGACGCGGATCTGCTGGAAGAGATCGAAACCCTGCTGCTGCGCGCCGATGCCGGCGTCGAGGCGACCCAAGCCATCGTCGACGATCTCGCGGCGCGCATCTCGCGCAAACAGCTCGATGACGCGCCGGCGCTGTTCGCGGCCCTGCGCGAGGATCTGCAGGCGATACTCGCGCCCTGCGCCCGCCCGCTGACGGTGTCCGCGGAGACGGGACCCTATGTCATCATGATGGTGGGGATCAACGGCGCGGGCAAGACCACGACCATCGGCAAGCTGGCCCGGCGCCTGCAGGACGAGGGCCGCAAGGTCATGCTCGCGGCCGGCGATACCTTCCGCGCCGCGGCCGTCGAGCAGTTGCAGGCCTGGGGCGAGCGCAACGGGATCCCGGTGATCGCGCAGGCGCGCAGCGCCGACCCCGCCTCCGTGGTATTCGACGCGATGCAGGCGGCGCGCGCGCGCGGCATGGACGTACTCATCGTCGATACCGCCGGGCGGTTGCACACACAGACCAATCTGATGGCGGAGCTGGCCAAGATCAAGCGCGTCATGGCCAAGGTCGATCCCGCCGCGCCCCACGAGGTCATGCTCGTGGTCGACGCAGGCACCGGACAGAACGCCGTCGCGCAGGCGCGCCAGTTCCATGAGGCCATCGGGTTGACCGGGATCACGCTGACCAAGCTGGACGGCACCGCCAAGGGCGGGGTGATCTTCGCCGTTGCCAAGAAGACGGGCATTCCCATCCGCTTCATCGGCGTGGGCGAGGGCATCGAGGATCTGCGTGTCTTCGACGCCGCGGAATTCGTCGGCGCCCTGTTCGAGGCTTGAGCCGTCCGGGCCCTATTCATGCGGGCGGCGAACTTTGCTAACCTGAGCCGCTGACACGCGGCGATCCCGAGGTCTATGCTCCAGTTCATCAACGTGGGCAAACGCTATCCCGGCGGGCAGGACGCCCTCAGCGGCGTCAATTTCCATCTGCGCGTCCAGGAGATGGCGTTTCTGACCGGCCACTCCGGCGCCGGCAAGAGCACCCTGCTCAAGCTGATCGCGCTGATCGAGCGCCCGAGTTACGGCCAGATCCTGTTCAACGGCAGCAGCTATGCGGGCGTCGGGCGCCGCCGCATCCCGTACCTGCGGCGCGAGATCGGTATCATCTTTCAGAATTTCAAGCTGCTGTACGATCGCACCGTGTTCGACAACGTCGCCCTGCCGCTGGTGATCGCGGGCCACGAGCACCGCGAGATACAGCGCCGCGTGCGCGCCGCCCTCGACAAGGTCGGTCTGCTCGACAAGGAAAAGCGCTATCCCATCATGCTGTCGGGCGGTGAGCAGCAGCGTGTCGGCATCGCGCGCGCCGTGGTCAACAAGCCGCCGCTGCTGCTGGCCGACGAGCCGACTGGCAATCTCGACCCGCAGTTGTCCGAGGAGATCATGCATCTCTTCGAGGAGTTCAACCGGGTGGGGGTGACGGTGCTGATCGCCAGTCACAATCTCGATCTCATCTCGCGCATGGGCTACCGCATCCTGACCCTGGAGAACGGACGCATGCGGGCGGACAGCGATCCGGTCGCGGCATGAGACGCGCGCGCGGGGAGGGGGACCTGTTCCCGGCCGGGACCGATGCCGGGGACGACGCCGGCGCGGACCCCGCGGGCGATCCGGCGCGCGCGCGCGCGGAGACCGCCCCGCGTCCGCGTACCGGGCTGCGCCGTCTGGGCCTGTTGCGACGCTGCAAGGCCTACGGCGAGCATCACCTGCAATCGTTGCTGGACAGCCTAGGCCGGCTGACGCGCAATCCGGTGGCCGGCGTGATGACGATCGCGGTGATCGGTATCGCGCTGGCGCTGCCGGCGGGCCTGCACGTGGTCCTCAAGAACGTACAGGCGCTCAGCGCCGGCTGGGAAAACGCCGCGCAGATCTCCCTGTTTCTGCGCAAGGACCTGCGGGAGGAGCGGCTGCGGAAGCTGGTCTCCGAACTGAAGGCGATGCCGGAGGTCGCGGTGGTGAGCTACGTGTCGCCGGACGAGGCGCTGGCGGAGTTTCAGCGCCTGTCGGGCTTCGGCGATGCGGTGAACGCCCTGCAGCAGAACCCCCTGCCCGGGGTGTTGATCGTGCAGCCCGCGCTGGCGGCGAGCGCCCCGGCCGCGGTCGAGGGCCTGCTCGAGCGCCTGCGCGGCCACCCCGACGTCGAGCTGGCCCAGCTCGACATGGAATGGGTCAAGCGGCTCTACGCGATGATGGAGATCGCCAGGCGCGGGGTGGCGGTGTTGGCTAGCGTGCTCGCGCTGGCCGTGTTGCTCATCGTCGGCAACACCATCCGGCTGGCGATCCAGAACCGGCGCGACGAGATCGAGGTGCAGAAGCTCATCGGCGCGACCGACGCCTTCATCCGCCGTCCCTTCCTCTACAGCGGGTTCTGGCATGGCCTGCTGGGCGCGGTGATTGCATGGTTGCTGGTCAATGTTTCGCTGTGGGCCTTGAGCGCCCCGGTCGCGCGCCTGTCCTCGCTGTACGACAGTCGCTTCGAGCTGGGCGGTCTCGGGTGGGGGACGACCCTCTATCTGATGCTGTTCGGGATCCTGCTGGGTTTCATCGGGGCCTGGTTGGCCGTCGACCGCCATCTGCGCACCATCGAGCCGAGCTAGGCGCTGTCCCCGGGGCTCATTGTAAGTCAATAATAAATATGGTTATTTGTTGTAATTGAGGACCATGCACGGGGGCGGCCCGGGAACTTTTCGGGGGTCCTGGCACTCATATTCCCTGAGTGCTAGTATTTTTCGTGGATCTTTTAGGGTGTCCAGGGGAGGGTCGGGAATGTCCAAGACGAAGGAGATGGGACTGACGCTGCGCAGCGGCAGTCTGGAGTCCTATGTGCAGAGCGTCGGCGCGATCCCCGTTCTCAGCGCCGAGGAAGAGCGTCGCCTCGCCCTGCGGTTCCGGCAGGAAGACGATCTGGGCGCCGCGCGCCAACTGGTCATGTCGAACCTGCGCTTCGTCGTGCACATCGCGCGCGGTTACAGCGGTTACGGCCTGTCGCAGGCGGACCTGATCCAGGAAGGCAACATCGGCCTGATGAAGGCCGTCAAGCGCTTCGATCCCGACATGAACGTGCGCCTGGTCTCCTACGCGGTACACTGGATCCGCGCCGAGATCCATGAATTCATCCTGCGTAACTGGCGCATCGTCAAGGTGGCCACCACCAAGGCGCAGCGCAAGCTGTTCTTCAATCTGCGCGGCGCGAAGAAGCGCCTGGCGTGGTTCGGACGCGAGGAGGTCGATGCGGTCGCGCAGGATCTCGGCGTACGCCCCGAGGACGTGCTGGAGATGGAGGCGCGCATCAGCGGCTACGATACCTCCTTCGATCCCTACGGGGACCGCGACGAGGAATCGGAGCGCGGTCTGGCGCCGGCCGCCTATCTGGCCGACACCCGCGCGGATCCCACCGTGCAACTGGAGCAGAGCGAGTGGGAGTCCCACAACGAGGAGCGGTTGCATCAGGCCCTCGACGGCCTGGACGAGCGCAGCCGCGACATTCTGCAGCAACGCTGGCTCGCGGACGACAAGATGACCCTGCAGGACCTGGCGGACAAGTACCGGGTCTCCGCCGAGCGTATCCGCCAGCTCGAGAAGAGCGCGATCCGGAAGCTGCGGAGCCGCCTCGAGGCCTGATCCGTCCCTTCGCCATGCTATCCCGCGCGGGCCCGGTCGATACCGGGCCCGCGCGTTTTCAGGACCGGGTCGGTCGCGCGCGCGTCCCTTCGTTCAGCAGCGGGGCGAGATCGATCCGCTCCGCCAGCCGGTCCGCGTCGAAGGCCCCCAGATGCGGCATCACCCCGAGCAGCGGCGCCGCGAGCCGTTCGCGCAGGCTGGCGATGTTCTCCTCCGCGCATGCGGTGCGCGCCTCCATGCGGTTGGCGATCCAGCCGGCCAGCCGGAGCCCGTCGCGCCGGATGGCCTCCGCGCTCAGCAGGGCGTGATTGAGACAGCCCAGGCGGAGGCCGACCACCAGGATGACCGGCAGGGCGAGGGCGTGCGCGAGGTCGGCCACCGTCTCCCGCACGTTCAGCGGTACGCGCCACCCGCCGACCCCCTCGACCACGACGAAGTCGGCGCATTCCCGCAGGCCGTTTGCGGCGGCGAGGATAGTGGCGAGGCGGATCTCGACGCCCTCCCTGCGCGCCGCCAGATGCGGCGCGATCGGTTCCGCCAGCGCGTAGGGATTCACCCGTTCATAGGGGGGCGCGGGCGCCGTCCCGTGCCGCATCAGCAGCAGGGCGTCCTCGGAACGCAGGCCATCCGGGCCTTCCAGGCATCCGCTCGCCACCGGTTTCATGCCGAGCGCGCTGTGGCCGCGGCGGCGCAACGCGGTGAGCAGCGCCGCCGCGCACCAGGTCTTGCCGATCCCCGTGTCCGTGCCCGTGACGAAGAAACCGCCGCGCGTCATCGCGGTCGTCCGATGCGGGACAGGGGGATCGCCACTTCGCCGGGCGGCGTGGGGCGGGACGGCGATCCCGCCGTCGCCCAGCAATGGCCATAGACGACCTCGTAGGTGGCGGGCAGGCGGCCGTCGACGCGGAAACGTTCATAGGCCCCGGCCATGCGGGCGAGCCGCCCGCGGCCGGTGAGCCCGCGCGGCCGGCCGAGGGTATTGTTGTGCGCACCCAGCGCCTTGAGGTCGCGCATCAGTCTGGCGACGTCGGGGTAGGTCAGGGTGAAATCTTCGCGGTCCATCACCGGCTCGCTCAGACCGACGCGCAGCAGCGCGTCGCCGAGGTCGTGCATGTCGATGAAGCGGTTGACGTGGACGCGATCGTCGACGCCACTCCAGCTCGCGCGCAGCTCGCGCAACGTGTCGGGACCGAAGGTGGTGAACATCAGCAGGCCGCCCGGGCGCAGCACGCGGCGGAACTCGGCGAGCGCCCGGTCCGTATCGTTACACCACTGCAACACCAGGTTCGAGACGACCAGATCCGCGCTCGCGTCGGCGCAGGGCAGGTGTTCCGCGTCTGCGCATACGAAGCCGCAGCGGCGGCGCAGGCGCCTGAGCGGTCCGGCGCGGCCGCGCGCCCGTTGCAGCATGCGCGGGGAGAGATCGA
>JADLCS010000045.1 GCA_020847075.1 Gammaproteobacteria bacterium | reverse complement strand
AGGGGATTCGAACCCCTGTTACCGCCGTGAAAGGGCGATGTCCTAGGCCGGCTAGACGATGGGGACCTGAGGCAAGAAATTCAGCGTTGCGCGGGGTCAAACCGGCCGGATCCTCCCGATGGCCGGAGTGGTGGAGCTAGGCGGGATCGAACCGCCGACCTCTTGCATGCCATGCAAGCGCTCTCCCAGCTGAGCTATAGCCCCGCCCGCGAACAAGACGCGGACTTTAAGCCATGCCCCGGATTCTGTCAAGAAAGGAATCGCGGAAACAAGGCCGGGCGCGCGCGGAAGGCGTTTACCGAACAAGGCCTTAGAACCGGGAAGGGCGGCGCGGCCTCAGCCGCCCTGGCCCGAGATCTTCGCCCAGGTGTCGCGCAGGGTCACGGTGCGGTTGAATACCGGCTCGACGCCATGGACATGGGCCGGATCGAGACAGAAATAGCCCTCGCGCTCGAACTGGAAGGCCTCGCCCGGCCGCGCCCCGCCCAGGGCGGGCTCGACGAGGCCGCGGGTCAGGGTGTGCAGCGAATCGGGGTTGAGGAAATCGGTAAAGTCCTTCCCCTCCTCCCGCGCCGCGTCGGGCAGCGGATGGGTGAACAGACGGTCGTACAGCCGCACCTCGGCCCGGAGGCCGTGCCGCGCCGACACCCAGTGGATGACGCCCTTGACCTTGCGCCCGGCCGGGTCGGCGCCCAGCGTGGCGGGATCGTAGCTGCAGCGCAGCTCCACCACGTCCTCGCCGTCCTTGATCACCCGGTCGCAGCGGATCACGTAGCCATACCGCAGCCGCACCTCGCCGCCCGTGACCAGGCGCTTGAACTTGCCGGAGGCCTGTTCCATGAAATCGCTGCGGTCGATGACGATCTCGCGGCAAAACGGCACCCGGCGCGTACCCATGGTCGGGTCCTGCGGATGGTTCGGCGCCTCGAGTTCCTCGACCTGGTCCTCCGGGTAGTTTTCGATCACCACCTTGAGCGGGCGCAGCACCGCCATCCGGCGCGGCGCCTTTTCATTGAGATCGCCCCGGATGCAGTCCTCCAGCAACCCCATCTCGACGATATTGTCGGAGCGCGTCACGCCGATGCGCGCGCAGAACTCGCGGATCGAGTCCGGCGTATAGCCGCGCCGGCGCAGGCCGGCGAGGGTCGGCATGCGCGGATCGTCCCAGCCCTCGACGAAACCTTCGTCCACCAGCCGCGTCAGGCGGCGCTTGCTCATCACCGTGTACTGCAGGTTGAGGCGCGAGAACTCGATCTGCTGCGGATGGCAGGGGATGGTGATATTGTCCAGCACCCAGTCGTAGAGCGGGCGGTGATCCTCGAACTCCAGCGTGCACAGCGAATGGGTGATGCCTTCCAGCGCGTCCGAGATCGGATGGGTGTAGTCGTAGGTCGGATAGATGACCCAGGCCTGTCCGATGTGATGATGCGTCACGCCGTGGCGGATGCGGTACAGCGTCGGGTCGCGCAGATTGATATTGGGCGCGGCCATGTCGATCTTCGCACGCAGCGTGTGCGCGCCGTCCGGGAATTCGCCGGCGCGCATGCGCGCGAACAGATCGAGGTTCTCCGCTACCGAACGGTCGCGCCACGGGCTATCGCGGCCGGGTTCGGTCAACGTGCCGCGGTAGGCGCGGATCTCCTCGGCGTTGAGGTCGCAGACATAGGCCTTGCCCTGCTCGATCAGCTCGATCGCGAACCGGTACAACTTTTCGAAATAGTCGGAGGCGAACAGCGGCGGCCCGTTCCAACGGAACCCCAGCCACTGCACGTCGCGCTGGATCGCCTCGACGAACTCGATGTCCTCTTTGCCCGGATTGGTGTCGTCGAAACGCAGGTTGCATGTGCCGCGATAGTCTTCCGCCACACCGAAATTGAGGCAGATCGACTTGGCGTGACCGATGTGCAGATAGCCGTTCGGCTCGGGCGGAAAGCGCGTCGCGACGCGGCCGCCGTGCTTGCCGGCCTGGAGGTCCGCCTCGATGATCTGGCGGATGAAGTTGGCGGGACGCGTCGGTTCAGTCTCACTCATGTCATCCCTCGCCTTCCGCCGGGAGACCCTGCCGGTCGATCCAGGCGACCGCGCGGTCGATGCGGCGCAGCACCGCCGCGCGCCCGATCAGATACAGGGTCTGATCGATGCCCGGCGTCGCCGCACGCCCGCTGACCGCGACCCGCAGCGGCTGCGCCAGCTTGCCGAGCTTGATGCCGAGTTCCTCCGCCGTCGCGATCACCGCTTGATGGAGCGGCTCGGGCGTCCACGATTCCAGCGCGGCCAGAACGGCGCGCACCCGCGCCAGCGGCGCGTGCGCGGCGGCCGTCAGGTGCTTCTTCGCGGCGTCCGGTTCGTAGTCGGCGAAGTCCCGGTAGAAATAGGCGCTGATCTCGGCCATTTCCTTCAGCGTCTTGGCGCGCTCGCGCTGCACCTCGATCACCTCGCCCAGCTCCGGACCGCCCTGCGCCGGGTCGATGCCGAGGCGGCCAAGCTGCCAGCCGAGTTGCGGCGCGATGTGATCGGCGGCAGTCTCCTTTATATAGTGCTGGTTGAGCCAGAGCAGCTTGCTCACATTGAAGGCGGTGGCGGAATTGTTCACGTCCCTGATGTCGAATAGACGGACCATCTCGTCCAGGCTGAAGATCTCCTGATCGCCGTGCGACCAGCCGAGACGCACCAGATAATTCAACAGCGCCTCGGGCAGGAAGCCCTCCTCGTGATAGGCCATCACGCTCACCGCGCCGTGGCGCTTCGACAGGCGCTTGCCGTCCTCGCCCAGGATCATCGGCACATGGGCATACAGCGGCGGCTCGGCACCGAGCGCGCGCAGGATGTTCATCTGGCGCGGCGTGTTGTTGAGGTGATCGTCGCCGCGGATCACGTGGGTGATCTTCATGTCGTAGTCGTCGACCACGACGGTGAAATTGTAGGTCGGCGTGCCGTCCGAGCGCGCGATGATGAGGTCGTCGAGCTCGCTGTTGGCGAACGCCACGCGGCCGCGGATCTGGTCCTCCACCACCACCGCGCCCTCGAGCGGATTGCAGAAGCGGACCACCGGGCTCACCCCTTCCGGCGGCGCCCCCCGGCGGTGGCGGCACAGGCCGTCGTAGCGCGGCTTCTCCTTGCGCGCCATCTGCTCCTCGCGCAGCGTCTCGAGCCGCTCCTTCGAGCAGTAGCAGTGATAGGCCTTGCCGGCGGCCAGCATCTGCCCGATCACTTCCCTGTAACGGTCCATGCGCTCGCTCTGCGCGAAGGGGCCCTCGTCCCAGGCGAGGCCCAGCCAGGCCATGCCCTCGAGGATGGCGTTCACCGACTCCGCGGTCGACCGCTCCAGATCGGTGTCCTCGATGCGCAGGACGAAGGTGCCGCCGTGACGCCGGGCATAGAGCCAACTGAACAGCGCCGTGCGGGCGCCGCCGATGTGCAGATAGCCGGTGGGGCTAGGGGCGAAGCGTGTGCGAACCGTCATATTGGCTAGAGACCCTGAATAAGCGGGGTATTCTAGCAGGACTGCGCGGTTTGTGGACCCGGCCCCGGGAATTTGACGCCCACCTGCCGGAACCCGTAGAATTCCCGTTCCCCTCGGCGGGCGATTAGCTCAGCGGTAGAGCACTGCCTTCACACGGCAGGGGTCGCAAGTTCGAACCTTGCATCGCCCACCAAAAAACCTAGAGATTCGCACGATCCCCATATAGAACGGTCGGCCCGCATCGGCACCGCGTGAACCGCGCGCGGCCGAGACGCGGTCGCACGCACCGGCGGCACTTGCCACGGCAACAGATCGTGTTTCGCCCCCTGGCGGGCCCGATCGGCCCCAATCTACCCGGGTGACACCCCCTCCGCTTGAACCGCACGAGTGATCGCGCCTAAAATCCCAGAAAGCGAAGGGAAAATCACCGTTCGACAACAGGCCGCGACACTAAAAAATACCGGCCGCTTCACGCTGCCGCGGCATTTCCGCGGCTTCATCGTCACGGACGGCCGAAGTTCCGGCGCCGATGGCGGAGGCTGCCGGAGATCGACGCCCCGGACGATGACGACCGGGAAGGCCCGCCACCACGACATAAAACAGATTCAGGGGGATATGTAATGCGGGAAATCGCCTATAGATACTTCAACTGGGGACCCTATTTATTCAACACGACCATCAGCGACGAATTCAGGGAACTCCTCCTCGAAGAAGGGAAAAAGGTCCGCGGGAATAAGGCACAGTTATACGTGGAGAACCTGGCCGGGCATCTGGACGAAGAATACAAGCTCCCGGCGATGCGGATCATGGAGCACCTCGGGGAATACGTCGAGGCCTATTGCATGGGCTATCACAAATGGCGCGGAGGGGGCGCCACCCTGCCACCCCGGGCGGAACTGGTCGATCTCTGGATCAATTACATGAAGGCCGGAGATTTCAATCCTCCGCACGATCACGGCGGAGACCTGTCCTTCGTAATCTTTCCCGAGATACCCGACGCGCTGGTCGAGGAAAACCGGAACTTCAAGGGGACCCTGCAGGGGCCGGGCGGCATCTCCTGGATTTACGGCGAGGGAGGACAGATGTGCATCTCCCTGGTGCATCAAATGCCCAAGACCGGCGACATCTACATGTTTCCCGCCACCCTCAAACATTTCGTTTTACCGTTCAAATCCGACATCACGCGCATCTCGGTTTCCGGAAATATGTTTCTCAAGGGATGAGGGGATCCCTTTCTTAAAAAATCCGAGGGGATCGCGGGGAAACCCCGGGCGATTCGCACGCATCACCCGGGCGGGCGGTCCATCCGCTCCGCGCCGGGGTCGCCCGTGCCGTGGCGTTTCATCCGAAGGCCTGCCCGCGCATAAACAGCGCCTCCGGCGCCGGCTCGCGGTGGATCTTCGGGCCCCCCTGAAATGCGGCCCAGCTTACGACGGCATAACGGATCCCCGACAACACGGGCTCGGCGGCATGGTAATAGCGCCGATCGGACGGGAAAAAGACCAGCATCCCGGGCCGGGGGTGAAGCACGTAGCGGAAGCGGGGAAAGCTGAGCGCGCCGCCCGTGTATCCGTCGTTCAGGTACAGCAGCAGGCTGACGTCGCGATCCAGCACCTTCGCCCAGGTGGAGGTCGTCGCATCGAAGCGATCGCTGTCGGCGTGCCCCTTGTAAAAACCGCCCGCGCGATAGCGCAGGAGCTGCGGAGACTCGAACCACTCGATCCCGGCGCCGAGCGCCGGCTCGATCACCTCCATCAGGGTGCGGCGGACCAGCGCCTCCAGGGTCGCCTGCTCCGGACCGAGATCGACCCGTTCCGTGACCCTGGCGGGGTCGAGCCTTCTCACCACCTTGTTCGCGGTAGTCGCCGCGGTATCGACGACCATCAGGGGCTCTCCGCCCCGGGTATCCGCATACCCGGACAGGCGCCGGCACTCCTCGACGCCGAGGAAATCCTCGATCACATGTATCCCGTGCGGCGGCGGTCTGTCGTCCGTCAGCGACCCGCAGCACTGCTTGAAGCGTAGCCCGCTCCCGCAGAAGCACGCCGAATTTCGGCCCGGTTCCGCCTTCATATCGGTATCCATGACGGATGCACCCGATCGCCCCCCTCGAACGGGGCGGGTCGCCCCCGCCCAGACGGTATCCCCCGCCGGCTCAGCGATTCTCTTGTTGCGATTTCCCATGCGCGTCACCCATATCGCCCGGCCCGGCGCCATGGGTCTTACCGCCTTCCTCCATCCTGTGCTGCATCTCTTTTGTACGCTCGACGCAGCGCTTCATCCAGTCGTCGAGCTTGTCGGCGGCGACGCCGTGGGATTCGGCGATGGCCTTGCACTCGGACTCGATCGTGGACGTGTCATCGGCCAGGGCGAGCGGGGCAAGCGTGAACAACAACGCGGCGGTAACGATGGATGTCTTCATGGCGGGCTCCTCATAATCGTGTCGTCCTCCCGCCGGCGGCGGCGGATCGCTTCCTATTCTATCCCTTCCGCCCCGCGCGCCCTAGCGCGCCTATTGCGGCCCGCGCGGGCAATCCGTACCATCGTCCCTGACCCGGGGAGACACCCTCGTCCCCGTGGATTCGAGGAGACGCGAGACGCATGATCCCGTGTTACGTCAGCGGCAAGGGGATGCACGCCACCGCCACGACCTGGGCCTTCAAGACACTCGTGATCGAGGCGCTGGAAGCCTCCGGGCTGGGTTACGATACGCGCTACCGCTATTACCGGAGACAGTTCCCCGACATGGAGCGCGCCGCGCTGGCGCGCCGGATCTGCGACCCGATCGAGTACTACGACAGGGATTGGCCGGGATATTTCGCCGCGCGCGGAAACGGCCGGGATGAGGTGACGGCGGCGACGGAGTTCATGCTGGAACGCGACGATCGCTTCCGCGCCGAGGCGCGGGTGGCGGTCTACTGCTACGACGAGGCGGGCTTCGGCTCCGGCGTGAACACGATGCGTTTCCTGACCGCGGGCAAACCCGTGCTCGGCTTCTACAGCGCCGAGCGTCTGGACGGCACGCTCAACCTTTCCAATGTCCTGCAGCTCGGCCTGGAATACCCGCGCCGATTCACGCTGCTGAGCTACCGGCAGCCGGAAGAAATCCCGGCGGCGGTGCTGGCGTGGCTGGGGGCGCTGGACTGAAACAGCGCGGCGCCCCGGGCAGGCGCGCCGTCAACCGCGCTTCGAGACGTACTTGCGCTTGTGCCTTTCCAGGCAGACGACGGCCTCTTCGCGGCGCACGAACGGCCCCAAGACGCCCTCCCGCGTCTCCACATACCATTTACCGTCCTTGAGATAATATCGATTCAGCGTTTGTCTGCGGGTACTGCGCGCCATCCCACTCATTACACCCACCCTTTCCGAGACGAAGCCGCCGGGGTCGTCCGCATCGCCCGGCGAAATTCTTTATAGTTGTTATCCAACGGACGCCGGCAGGGGCCCAGCCCCCACGCCGTCCGTCTTGCTGCCGGCCCGCCGTCCCGTCAGGCCACGGTCCTCCGCCCGCGAAACCCGCCCACCGGCGTACGCCGGGGCGGGAAACAGGGACAGGAGGGATGATCCGGGAAATATTCAGCTTCCGTAGAGGTTGTCGGCCCCGAACAGGGAGAAATTGAGCTCGGCGACCGGCGACTCGCTGATGCGCACCGTCTCCATCAGGGCGCCGGCGCCGTCCAGGACGGACAGCGTGCCGTCGGTCGGGTTGGGCACGAAGATGCGCTCGATCGCCTGCTGCCGACGCAGGAACGCGATCGGCCGCCGGCTGCAGTCGGCGAGCCCGACCGCGAGCTCCGCCGTCAGGCGCAGTTCGGGCAGCGCCGAGCTGTCGTAGACCAGCACCGACGATTTCTTCAGGTTCGCGTGCTGGGTCCCCTTGCCGGTCGCCGCCGTGGTGACATAGAGCCGGCGGCCGTCGGGGCTGAAACGATAGGTGCTGGGATAGACGTCCTGCAGATCGAGCCTGGCCACGACCCGGCCGGCGGCGGCATCGAGCACGATGAGGCGCCCCATGACGTGATCGGGATCACCCTTGCGGTCCGCCCCCTTGCCGACGACGAAGCGGCCGTCGGGCGAGAGCAGCAGGTTGCTGCAACCCTTGAACTCGATGCGCGCCTCGATCCCGTTGTTCAGCGGATCGATCACGGCCACGGTGCCGTAGCCATTGTTCAGGTTGTAGACGCGCCCGCTGACCGGGGAATACACATTGCCGTGAGGGAAGGCGTTGTTCGGGGCCTGCATGGCGCCGTCCTTCTCCTTCACCGGCTCGCACAGATTGATCAGCCCGCCCGCGGCGAGATAGCCGGACCCGTCCGAGGGATCGTTGCCGAGCACAGAGATCGTGCCGTCCTGCAGGTTGCTGACATAGGCGCGGCGCGGCAGCGCGGGATGGCCCGCGCCCGGCCCGGTGAAGCTGGGCACGTGATGCCCGCGGCCGACGCAGATGGACGCGAGGACCCCGGGCGCGCCGTTCTCCCCCTCCTCGACCACCGTCATGGTCGCGCCCCCGCCGCTGCACAGGGGATCGTTGCCGGTCTCCTCGTCGCCGTCGTTGGAATACCACCAGCGCCCGGTGCCGGGCTCGGGATAGGCGTAATGGGCAGCGGCGTCGACCGGCAGGGCCTCCGCGCGACTGACCGCCTTGCTCACGGGGTCCATCAGCAGTACGTGCCGGCTGCCCGGCGCCACGCCGAGATACATCGGCCGATAGCCCGGCGCCTTGCCGCTCGCGGGCGCGGAGGGTATCGCATGCACCGTGGTCTTGCCGTCCCGGTGCGCGACCACCGCGACCTTGCCCGTGCCGCCGAAATCCAGGTGACACGCCAGGGACCAATTGCCGGCTTCGTTCTGCATGTCCACTCACCTCATGATGAAAACCGGGAAACCGCGCCGCGCGGATGACGAGCGGCTAGTATAGAAGCACATCCGCCGGCTTGGCAAAAGCCGCGCGGGACGCTCACGGGATATTGTAGCGCCGGCGGATGTTGCGCTCCTCGGCCTCGGCCTGCGCGCGGCTCAACACGATCCTGCGCTTGTCCTCCAGCTCGATGATGTGATAGTCGCCGGTATTTTCCGCGATCGCCGCGGCGACGTCCTCCAGCCGGCGGATGGCGCGCCCGTTGACCGTCGCGACGCGGGTATTCTCCACCAGCCCGCCGTAACCGGCGTTGACCTCGGCCTCGAAGACGTCGCTGATGATCACCAGCTCTTCGATACCCTCCGCCTCGCTGCGCGGCGTGTCGAAGTACTTGCGAATATTGAACGGGATGTCCGCCACGGTGGCCTGCGGATCCGTGGGGATGTAGTATCTCGGCTCCACCGCGCGGAACAGCAGCCCGCCCGCGACGTAATAGCGCGGCTGGGTATCGTACTGCGGCAGCGTGGGGATCACCTTGAACTCGTGGCTGGTGAGCGTGACCGCCTTCTTGATCACCCTGCCGTCGCGCAGCACGGTCAGGGGGAGCGATTCACCCACCTGGCGGCGGGAGATCTCGTAACCCACGCCGATCCGGCTGTTGTCGCGCAGGGTGATCCGCCCGTCGTTGAAGACCCGGGCGCCGGCGACGGACAGCAGCACGTCGTCGACCTCCAGGATGCCCTCGGCCCCGCCCTCCTGCGCCACGCTGGTGATCAGCAGACCGCTCTGTTCCGGTGTCATTCCGAGGGAGGCGCGCAGGGCGGGATTCTCCAGCGACTGGGTGCCCACCCCAATGAACGGCACGCCGTCCACCCGGCCGTCCTTGAAATCGGCGAGGAAATGCTGGATCACCATGCCCGGAACGAAATAGCCGATCGTCCCCGAGAACCGCTGCGTCGCGACCCCGACGCAATCGCCGGTCTCGTCCGAGAAGACCGGCCCGCCGGAATTCCCCATGTTGATCGCCGCGTCGGTCTGCACCAGCAGGTTCTCGAAACCGCTGTGCGCATAGGCCATGATATCGATGCGGGAAACCACGCCTTCGGTATAGGAAACCTGCCGCCCCCCGATGGCGTAGCCCACGGTCACCACCTTGTCGCGCGGCTCGGGCAGCTTGCCGAAACGGATCCGGGCGATCCCCCTGGGCAACGCGTCCGGATTCTTCGGCTTGAGCAGGGCCAGATCGCTCTGATGGTTGACCGCGACACGCTCGGCCTCGATCTTGTCCGCCAGCCCGGGCACCTCGATCTGGATGAAGGTGGCGTCCATGACGCAATGCGCGTTGGTCAGGATGCCCTGCTCGATGAAAAACCCCGAACAGGTCCGTCGGTTCGCCTGCTCGCGCGCCCAGGGCTGGCGGACATCCCAGCCCTGGCGCGTGACGTAGAGTTTGACCACGGCGTTGGAGACCGAACCGAGATCCACCGCGCCCGCGGGCGGTGCGGACAGCGACAGGAACACCGCGAGCAGCGCCGGCAGCACGCCGCCCCCGGTCGCCTTGCGCATCCCGGCGGATGCGGTCTCGTCATGCGGATGCTTCATGGCGTCTCCTTCCGGTTCAGGATGCGGCGACGAAAAAACCTTCCTCGCGCGGACCCGGCCGCGGCGCAGGTACAAACAGCGGAGGAAAATCGCGGGAAATACACCGCATGAGCGCGGAATTGTAAAGAATATCCCGCATCGAGACAACGCCGGCGGGACGAAGCCCGCCCCGCCCCGAGGCCCGTCACGCTGGACCGGGCCGGCGCGACATGGGAAAATCCGCCATCCCCAACACAAGGCCTGATCCGTGACCCATCGATCCTCCCCCGCGGACAGCGCCGCACGGGCGCGATACACGCCGGCGCGTCTGTGGCCGATATTCGCGCTCCTGCTGTTGTCCGCCTGGCCGCCGTTGTCGTACGCGGAATCCCCGCCGCCGGCCGCCGGCACGCTGCTCGACCTCACCGATCACTGGGCGGGCATCGCCTGCCTCGTCATCTTCGTCATCGCCTACGGCCTCGTCGTGCTCGAGGAATTCATCCACCTGCGCAAGTCCAAGCCGGTGGTGTTCGCCGCCGGACTCATCTGGATACTGATCGCCATCGCGTATACGCAGGCCGGCGACATCACGACAGCGGGCGGGGAGGTACGGCATCACCTGCTGGAATACGCCGAACTGCTGCTGTTCCTGCTGACGGCCATGACCTATATCAACACCATGATCGAGCGCAACGTCTTCGAGGCACTGCGCGCCTGGCTGATCGTCTCGGGTTATTCGCTGCGCGCCATCTTCTGGATCACCGGCCTGCTCGCCTTCTTCATCTCGCCCGTCGTCGACAATCTCACCACCGCCCTGATCATGGCCGCGGTAGTCATCGCCGTGGGCGCGGACAACCGGTCCTTCGTGACGGTGGCGTGCATCAACATCGTGGTCGCCGCCAACGCCGGCGGGACCTTCAGCCCGTTCGGCGACATCACCACGCTGATGGTGTGGCAAAAGGGCGCGGTCCAGTTCTTCGAGTTCTTCAACCTGTTCATCCCGGCGCTGATCAACTGGCTCGTTCCGGCCGCGATCATGTCGTTCACCGTGCCCAGGGGGCGCCCGGGCGGCCGGGCCGAGGCCGTGCGAGTCAAGCAGGGCGGTTTCATCGTCATCGGCCTGTTCTTCCTCACCATCGCGATCACGGTCCTGATGCACAATTTCCTGCACCTCCCCCCCGTCGTGGGCATGATGATGGGCCTCGGCCTGCTCAAGCTGTACGGTTACCGCCTGACGCTGAGCGAGACGCGCGCGCCGCACATCGGCGGACCGGAGGATGGCGCCCTGGACATCTCGACCGGACCACCCGGCAAGCCGTTCGATATCTTCATCAGCATGAAGCGGGCCGAGTGGGACACCCTGATGTTCTTCTACGGCGTCATCCTGTGCGTGGGCGGGCTCGGAACGGTGGGGTACCTGGCGCTGGCCTCGCAGACCCTCTACGTCGATCTCGGGCCGACCTGGGCCAATATCCTGATCGGCGTGCTGTCCGCCGTGGTGGACAACATCCCGGTGATGTTCGCCGTGCTCACCATGAATCCGGACATGTCGCACGGGCAGTGGCTGCTGGTCACGATGACGGCCGGCGTCGGAGGTTCGCTGCTGTCGATCGGTTCGGCCGCGGGCGTGGCCCTGATGGGGCAGGCGCGCGGGGTCTATACGTTCTTCTCCCACCTGCGCTGGTCATGGGCGGTCGCGCTGGGCTATATCGCGAGCATCGCCAGCCACATGCTCATCAATGCGCACCTAATGTAGCGGTCACGGACGCGGACAGACCTCAACGCCCCGCCCCGGAGGCCCTGTCGCGCGCGCGGATGAAGGCCGAATGCGGCACGTGCAGCAGCTCCGCGACCTTGCGCACCAGATGCTCCTCGTGGTGGGCCTTGTCCTGGTCGGAATAGGCCACACGCCACATCAGTTCGACGATGGCGATCTTCTGCTCGAGCGCGAAATGCTTGTCGATGAGATGAGTGAACTGAAACAAGGAGGCACTGGTCTTCACCTCCAGCTCGGCCAGTTCGACCAGTTCGCGCGTCTGCGCCTCGTCCAGCCCGAAGTGTTCGCGCAGTAGGCGGTCCACCGCCACGCGCTCGGAATCCGTCACGCTGAAATCGGCGCGCGTCATTTCGATCAGCAGCGCGGCCGTGGCGAGCCGTAGCCTTTCCTCGTGACCGCCGCCCTCGGACGGCTGGAGGCGCTCCTGAAAGAAACGGCCGATCCTCTTGATCATGGCGCCGCCGGAGGCCCGGATCTCAGGCCGGCGTGTCCAGCCGCAGCCAGACGCACTTGCCGCCGCTCGCCCGGTCGATCGCCTCGAGCTGCCGCGCATGCGACTCCCGTTCCACCTCGCTCGCATGGATCACGGGCAACGGCGCGCGATCGGCCGACAGGCGGACCACCGGCGCCTGGCTGACCAGGGTGACGGCCTCGGGCTCCGCCTCCAGCAACAGACGGCTCTGCCCGCCGGTCATCGCCAGATAGACGTCGGCGAGGATCTCGGCGTCGAGCAGGGCGCCGTGCAGCGTGCGCTCGGAATTGTCTATGCCGTAACGCTTGCACAGGGCGTCCAGGTTGTTCTTCTGGCCGGGGTGGCGCCCGCGCGCGAGGGCCAGCGTGTCGACCACGCCGCACGCCGCCTCGTCCCACGACCGCTTCAGCAGCCCGAACTCGTGGCGAAGGAAACCGAGATCGAACGGCGCGTTGTGGATAATCAGCTCGGCGCCGCGCACGAAATCGAGGAACTCCTCCACCACATCGGAGAAGCGCGGCTTGTCGCGCAGAAATTCGCCGGTGATGCCGTGCACCTCGGCGGCGCCGGCGTCGATCTCGCGGTCCGGTTGCAGATACTGGTGGTAATGACGCCCGGTCAGACGGCGGTTGATCATCTCCACGCAGCCGACCTCGATGATACGGTGCCCCTGCGCGGGCTCCAGCCCCGTGGTTTCCGTATCGAGCACTATCTGTCGCATGAAGACATCCTGTTCACAACGGTCTCCGGGGGCTTGCGCGCCGTGCTAGGGCTCCGTCGTCCCGCCCCGCGCGATCATGGCGTCGATCGCCTGATTCGCGAGCGCGTCGGCCAGTTCGTTTTCCGGGTGCCCGGTATGGCCGCGCACCCAGTGCCATTCGATGGTATGGCGTGCGACGGCCGCGTCCATCCGCTGCCACAGATCGACATTCTTCACCGGCTTCTTGTCGGCCGTCTTCCATCCGCGCCGCTTCCAGTCCGCCAGCCATTCGTTCACGCCCTTTTTCACATATTGCGAGTCCGTGGTCAAGCTGACGCGGCAGGGGCGCGTGAGCGACGTCAACGCCTCGATCGCCGCTGTCAGCTCCATGCGGTTGTTGGTGGTATGGGGCTCGGCGCCGCGGATACGTTTTTCCTTTCCCTTGTAGCGCAGCAGGGCGCCCCATCCGCCCGGCCCCGGATTGCCGCGGCAGGCGCCGTCGGTAAAGATTTCCACGATATCCTGCATGTCGATTCCGATCAGACGGTGGGCTTGGGCACGTCGGGCTGCAGCAGGCTGCGCCGCGGCCGCCAGCGCGGCTTCAGCGGCGTCAGGGTGGTCACCCGTTTCCGGGCCACGATCAGATAGGCCCCGCCCAGCAGCGGCCACCAGCGCCGCCCCAGGCGCTCGAGCCATTCCAGCCTTTTCATAGTGGTCTCGTGCTGCAGCGGGGGGCGGAAAAAATACGGCCGCGTCTGCACGATGTCGAACCCGAGCAGCGACAGCCAGTCCTTGATGCGATGAGCGCCGCGGAAGGTACCGTGCCACGGCGCATGCCGCCGCCGGCGCCAGCGCAGCAGGCGCCGCATCCCCCACGCGCTCCAGGGATTGAAACCGAGGATGACGACATGCCCCTCCGCCACCAGCACCCGCTCGACCTCGCGCAGCGCCTCATGCGCCGACTGGGCGAATTCCAGCGTATGCGGCAACAGCACCACGTCGACACTGTCGCCCTGCACCGGCAGCCGTCGCGGCAGTCCGCACAGGCACGCGACCTGCGCCGGCAGGGCCTGACAGGGCTCCGGCGGCCAGGCACCGTCGACGACGACCTGATGCCGTATACGGCTGGCCTCCAGCAGATAGGCGTCCATCGCCGCGCCGACCTGCAGCAGATAATAGCCGAACAGGTTGGCCAGCACCTCGTCCAGTTCGCGCCGCTCGCATTCGAGCAACGACTGACCCAGCCGTCCCTCGTACCATGCGCGCAGTTCGCGCCGTCCCTCCGCGCCGGAGAGCGTTTCCTTCGCCTGTTTCATAAGCTCGCTTTCCGCGTCATCGGGTCTGGGCTATCCTTGGGTCGCATCGCCCGCTCCGGAGGCCACCGGACCGCCCCGACCGTAGACATGATACAGCTAATCCCCGTCCCCGCCCTGCGCGACAATTATATCTGGCTGATCCGTCTCGACGACACACGGGCGGAGGGACCGGCGCCGGCGATCATCGTCGATCCGGGCGAGGCCGCCCCCGTGCTCGCCGCCCTGACCGCGCACGGGCTGCGCCCCATCGCGATCCTGCTCACGCACCATCACCCCGATCATGTCGGCGGCGTCCCCGAACTGCTGCGGCGTTTCCAGGTCCCCGCCTACGGACCGGCGGGGCTGCGTCTCGGCCCCGGGTACCGCCCCGTTCACGAGGGTGATGTGTTGTCTCCGGGCGGCCTGGACCTGCGCGTGCTCGCGATCCCCGGACATACCCTCGATCATCTCGCCTATCATCACGACGGCGGCCTGCTGTTCTGCGGCGACACGCTGTTCACGGGCGGCTGCGGGCGCGTGTTCGAAGGATCCGCGCGGCAGATGCTGACGGCATTGCGGAGACTCGCGGCCCTGCCGGACGCGACACGCATCCATTGCGGGCATGAATACACGCTGGCCAATCTGGATTTCGCCTTGCAGGTGGAACCGGAGAATCACCGGCTCGCCGCGCGGCTCGAGGAGACACGGCGCCTGCGCGCCCGGCAGATCGCCACCGCCTCCGCGACCCTGGAGGAGGAGAAGGCCACCAATCCCTTTCTGCGCTGCCACCTGCCCGCGGTCCGGCGGGCCGCCGAACGGTTTTGCGACCGAACCCTCAACACCGAGCTCGACGTTTTTGCGACGATACGCCGCTGGAAGGACATGCAGTAGCGGCCACGATCCGCCGGATACATCGACGCCGCGCCGGCGCAGAGACACGGCGCGACAGGCGATCTGGACTAAGGTTAACTTTAAACGGGCCGATTTACTGCTATACTCCGAGCTCATTCGAATCACCGGCCTCATGCGAAACGACAAATACACGCCAATCCGGAACGGCCTGCTCGCGTTTCTGCTGGGTATCCTGGCGGGATGCGCGACGACGCATCAGCCCTCCCCCGACAGCGCCGACGGCGCCCCCCGCGATGAATCTCCCGTCGCGGCATTCGCCGGCTCCAGAGACGGCGGCGATGCCGACACGGAAGGGGCGCCGGAGGAATGGAGCGGAATCAACGACGCCCTGTTCCCGCCCGACCCGGAACACCGCACGCTCGAAACCGACCCGGCGCTGACGGACGCGGAGACCGGCGAACCGGACCACGAAGCGCCGCAGCAGGCGGCGGAGGACGCGGAGCCGGACCTGTGGGATCGCATGCGCGCGGGCTACGGCATTCCCCGCCATGACAATCCGCGCGTGCGCGCGGAGCTCGAATGGTATGCCCGCCATCCCGATTATCTCAACCGTACGGTGGACCGGTCGCGCCCTTATCTGTACGTGATCGTCGAAGACCTGGAACGACGCGGCATGCCGATGGAAATCGCGCTGCTTCCGATCGTCGAAAGCGCCTATCAGCCGTTCGCCTATTCGCGCGGCCGCGCCGCGGGGATCTGGCAGTTCATCCCGTCGACCGCCCAGCACTACGGCCTCAAGCTGAACTGGTGGTACGACGGCCGCCGCGACATTCTCGCATCGACACGCGCCGCGCTCGATTACCTGCAGGCCCTGCACGACCAGCTCGACGACGACTGGCTGCTCGCCCTCGCCGCCTATAACTCCGGCGCCGGCACGGTGAATCGCGCCATACAGGCGAACCAGCGCTACGGCAAACCGACCGATTTCTGGTCGCTGCAACTGCCGGCCGAGACGCGCGCCTATGTGCCCAAGCTGCTCGCCCTGGCCGAGCTCTTCGCCGACCCCGGCACGCACGAGATCGAGATACCGTCGGTGCCCGACCTAGCGGTCGTGCGGACGGTACGGACCGGCTCGCAGATCGACCTGGCCAAGGCCGCCGAGCTGTCCGACCTCAGCCTGGACGAGATCTATCGCCTCAATCCCGGCTTCAACCGTTGGGCGACCGACCCGGACGGCCCGCACGAACTGTTGCTCCCCCTGGACAAGGCGGAGCTGTTCGAGACCAATCTCGCCTCGCTCGCCGAGGAAGACCGGCTCTCCTGGCGGCGCTATACCATCCGCACGGGCGATACCCTGGGCACCATCGCCCAGCGCCACCACACCACGGTCGATGTGCTGCGTCGCGTCAACGGCATCAAGGGCAACATGATCCGCGTCGGCAACGCCCTGCTCATCCCAACCTCCTCGCGCAACCTGTCCGCTTACGCGTCGAGCCAGGACGAGCGGACCCATGCCACGCAGAACAGTCCGCGCGCGGGCCGCAAGCTGGTATACGCGGTGCGCGGCGGCGATACGCTGTGGGACATCGCGCGCGCCCACGGGGTCGCCGTGGCGCATCTGGCGAGTTGGAATAGCATCTCGCCGCGCGATCCGCTGCGCATCGGGCAGCGGCTGGTCATCTGGCAGACGCGGGACATTCAGGCGGGCGCCACCGCGGGGCCGAATGCGCGCCACCCGCTCGACAACACCACCCGGCGCATCAACTACGTGGTGCGCAAGGGAGACTCGCTGGCGCGCATCTCACAGCGCTTCAACGTCAAGGTCTCCGAATTGCGCGACTGGAACTCCCTGCGCAAGAACGAATACCTGCAGCCGGGCCAGAAGCTGACGCTCTACGTCGACGTCATCAACCAGACCGAGAACATCTGATCCCCCCGGCGCGCGCCGGAACCTTCCCCCGCGATCCCGCGTCTCAAACGGATGCGACGGTCACGCGGGGGCCCGCCAGCCCTTCTCGAGCATCTTCTCCAAAGAACAATCCAAGTGATTGTTTTTCATGACATAACCCAGTCGATCACGTGCCGGATTCATCAGGAACCGCGGGGGCCGGCCGATATCCTTGCGAGAGAAAACACGGCCCCGCGACACCTCACGGAACACTGAACCGCGCCTCCGCCCGAACGCGATCCGGCAGGCAAGAAGATCATGGTCGAATTCACACAGGAAAAGGTCAGCGTACAGGATCTCGTGCCCGGCATGTATGTCGCCCGCCTCGACCGTCCCTGGATCGGCACCCCCTTCCCGATCCAGGGATTCCACATCAAAGGCCTCGACGAGATCCGCGCCCTCGGCGGCTATTGCAGATACGTCTATGTGGACGTACTCAAGAGCCGGGTCGAGGCGACCCCCGCCGCGAAGCGCAAGCCGCCCCGGCCGGGCCGCGATGAGCCGCGCGTCCGCGTCAACCTCAGGGTCAACGAATCGAGTTATCCCAGGACCCGCGGTATCCGGCAGGAGATCTCCACCGCCGGCAATCTCCACCGGGACATGGCCGCCGCGGTCGACAGCGTGATGAGACAGATCGCGAGCGGAAGGCCCGCGAACCTCCCGGCGACGCGCAAGGTGGCGAACCGGATGGTCGACAGCATCCTGCGCAACCCCGACGCCTCCCTCTGGATCGCCCGCGTGCGGGACAAGGACACGCACACCTACGGCCACTGCGTGCGTTCCTCGGTCTGGGCCATCACCTTCGGGCGCCATCTCGGACTGCGCAGGGAACGCCTGGAAAACCTCGCCATCGGCGTCCTGCTGTCCGAAGTCGGTTATACCCGCCTGCCGACCGAGATCCTCACCCGGAAGGAGGCCCTGACGGCGGAGGAACACGAGATCATGAAGAAGCACGTCGACTACGGCGTGGAGATCCTGCGGGGCGTCCGGGAAATCAACGAAGACATCCTGTGGACGGTGCGCACGCATCACGAGCGCTACAACGGCTCGGGTTTTCCCAAAGGGCTGCGCGGCAACCAGATCCCGTTGCTGGGCAAGATCGCCGGCATCGTCGATTTCTACGACACCGTGACCGCGCCGCGCCACGACGAAGAGACGCTGTCGCCGGTGGCCGCCATGGCACGCCTGCATGACATGCGCGACGAGGAGTTCCAGGCCGAGCTGGTGGAGGAATTCATCCAGGCCATCGGCATCTATCCCAGCGGCACCCTGGTCGAACTCAGCACCGGCGAGGTGGGCGTCATCACCGAGCAGAACCCCGATCGCCGCCTGCGCCCCAGGATCGTGCTGATCCTGGACCGCGAGAAACGGCCGGTGAAGAAGGTCACCGAGATCGACCTCCTGAACTACACCCAGGATGCCGACGGACAACCCGTCGACATCCAGAAGGGCCTCCCGGACGGCGCCTACGGCATCGATCTGACCCTGTTCCGGCGGAACCTGCTCTCGCGCCTGCTCGGCCGCGGGCATTCCCTGTTCCGCCACTGAGCCGGCACCCCCTCCGCCGGAGGTGCGGACGGCAGGGATGCGCACGGGATATTCCCCCACGTTTTATTTACCTCTCCGAGCGGCCGATACAAAAGTCGTAGCCCGCAGACCCCCTGCCCCGCCTCGCCCGGGCGGCGCCCCCGGTGGCGGAATATTTACCGAATAACAATAGGATACAAAATGATGAGCAGCCTCAGCCATGTAATCGATCTTCCTGTATCTCCGCTGCGCTCCACGGTGGCGGAAGGCGATCTGCTGAACGCGCCGGTCGCCGCCACCCTGATGAACGGCAAGACCATCACCGGCCGCCTGATCGCCCTGGACGGTCCGCAGGCAGTCCTGACCCTGTACACCAGCGAGAAAGGGCGCTCGATCATCAAATTCTCCGACCTCCGCCAGTTGAACTTCATCAGCAAACACCCGACCAACACGGCCAAGCACCCCTTGCTGCAGGACAACGCCGGGGTCGTTTCGATGCCGCGCGCGGTGGAGGATTTTCATGTCACCTTCGCCGACGGCCGCTTCCTGACCGGACGCACCCGCGGCTCCTTCGTCGACGACATCGGACTGCATCTGTTCCAGCTCGTCGGCAGCGCCTACATCAGTCGCATCTTCATCCCGGCCCAGGTCGTGAGGAAGTACAGCATCGGTAACGGCAAGTCCGCCACCGCGCACCCGCACGGCGGCGCGCGGACGCACAAATCCGAAGCCGCGGGCGAAAAGCAGCCCGCGCTGAACCGGCGCAAGACGGACCGGAAGACCAGCGGGCTGGCGGTCAATTCGGTGCAGCTCGAACAGGCGCTCGACCGGCAGGCGACCCAGTCCGGCAACGCCCTGCTCGGTTCGAAACAGATCGGCGCGATGCTGGTGGAGGCCGGCATCATCACCCCCGAACAGCTCGAGGCCGCGCTGAAATCCCAGCAGGAGGACCGTTCCCAGAAGCTGGGCGAGATCCTGGTCCGGATGGGGACCGTGTCGGCGCACGATATCTACCGCACCCTGGCCCACAAGTTCGGGCTCCCCTTCGTGCTACTGCGCAATTTCTACATCGACCTGGAATGCCTCGGCCTGGTGCCGGCGGACGTGGCCCAGAAATACATGCTGGTCCCCCTGGTCATCCATCAGAACCGCCTGGTCGTGGCGATGGACGATCCCGCCAATACCGAGGCACTCACGCTGCTGCGCTTCATCACCCGCCTCACCATCGAACCGACCATCGCGACCCGGGAAGACATCCACTGGGCGCTCGGCAAGTACTACGGCAACAACCCCGCGGCGGCGGTCGCCCCCGTCACCGCCACGGCGGGCAAGGCCGCACCCGCGCCGGTGGACAGACCCGCGGAGCCCGGCGCGGCCGACGGCGCCAAGCCGATCGTCAGCTTCGTCGACAACACCTTCCTCGACGCCATCCAGCGCAACGCCGTGGACATCCATTTCGTGCCGAAGCGGGACTATGTCGAGCTGCTGTTCCGCATCGACGGCGCGCTGATCCCGATACGCCGTTTCAGCAAAGTGCTGCACCCGAAGGTGATGAACCGGCTCAGGATCATGGGCGGCATGGACCCCGACCCGGCCTCCGGCGCGCGCCAGGGCCGCACCTCGATCGTCAGCGAGGACCTGATCCATGAGCTGCGCATCACCCTGCGGGACGGGCCCGACGGCGAGGAGGCGGTGATCCACCTGCTCAATACCGGGACACGCCTGAGCCCGCTGGGCAAGCTCGGCCTGAACACGCACGATGAATTCCTGTTCATGGAGGAACTGAACAAGACCTATTCCATCGTGCTAGTCACGGGCCCGCAGGACTCGGACAAGTCCGCCACCCTGTACGCCGCGATGCTGGCGCTGAAGGGGCAGAACCTCCGCATCCTGACGCTGGAGGACCCCGTCAGCTATCACCTCCCCGGCATCGACCAGATCCAGCTCGAACCCGGCGCCCGTTATGCGGACCTGATCCGTCACCTGGACCTGAAGGGTACGGACGTGGTCATGTTCGACGAGCTGCGCGACGAGGAGACCATGGCGTGCGCCATCGCCACCGCGCTGGACAAGCATCTGGTGCTGGGCAAACTGCACGCGGACAATACGGTCGAGGCGGTCATGAAATTGACGCATATGGGCATCAAGCCGCGCCAGCTCAAGGCGGCGCTCCCCTGCGTCCTGGCGCAGCGCGCGCTGCGTCTGAACTGCAGCCACTGCCTGGAGGTCGAGGACGCCCCGGAGGAAATGCGCCGGGCGCTCGGCGTGGGCATGGACGAGGTCTTCTACCGGAGCAAGGGCTGCGCGCGCTGCAACCACACCGGCCACCAGGGCCGCATCATCGTCTACGAGATGCTGGAAATGACCCCGGAGATCTACACCCTGCTGGACAACGGGGCCTCCGCGGCCGATCTCCGGCAGCAGGCCATCAAGAACGGCATGGTCACCCTGATGGAAAACGCCCTGAGCCAGGCGAGGAAGCGCACCGTCTCGCTCACCGAGGCCTATCACAACGGCTGAGACCGGAACCGCCGATGGCGGTCCCGCCCGTTCGGGGGCGGGACCGTCGCATGCCCTCCACCCCGGACGCCGCGACAGGCGGCACCCGACCGCCCTCACCGGCCCAGCGCATCGCCGCCGGACGGACTCTCGATTAGCCAATCATTTCAATCAGATAAATCCCTGTTCTTCGCGCACAGGATCAACTCATGCGCCCATCCGGTGCCGCGCCGGCGCCGGCGCCATCCGGGCTCGAAAGAGATTTCGAGCGCCCGATGAAACACATAGCTTGCCCCGCTCAGACTTTATGTCATTATTGCCTGCACACGGCTTCAACCGGACTCCAACGATATCAATGACCTGCGCAGAGGACCTTCCGCGATGAATCTGTTCCGAACCAAGGCGATCAACGCCGACATCCACCGCGACACCGGGCTGCGGCGCTGCCTGTCCGCCTTCGATCTGACCATGCTCGGCATCGGGGCGATCATCGGGGCGGGCATCTTCGTCCTCACCGGGATCGCGGCCGCCACCAAGGCGGGCCCGGCCATCGTGCTGTCCTTCGTACTGGCCGGCTTCGCCTGCGCCTTTGCCGCGCTGGCCTATGCGGAACTCGCCGCCGCGGTGGGCGGCTGCGGCAGTGCCTACGGCTACGCCTACGCGGGTTTCGGCGAGCTCATCGCCTGGATCATCGGCTGGGACCTGATCCTGGAATACGGGGTGGCCACCGCGGCGGTGGCCATCGGCTGGTCGGGGTATCTGAACAACGCGCTCACCGCCATCGGCCTGCCGCTCCCGCCCGAACTGACGCGCGGGCCGGCGGACGGCGGCATCATCAATCTGGCCGCGGCCGCGGTGATCGTGGTGCTGGCGGTGCTGCTCGCCGTGGGCGTCCATCACAGCGCCCGCTTCAACACCGTCATGGTGCTGATCAAGGTGAGCGCCATCGCGGTCTTCATCGCGGTCGCCTCCGGCCATGTCGACCCGGGCCACTGGACCCCCTTCCTGCCCTTCGGCTGGGAGGGGGTGGCGGGCGGCGCGGCGCTGATCTTCTTCGCCTACATCGGCTTCGACGCCGTCTCCACCGCCACGGAGGAGGCGATCAACCCGCCGCGCGACATACCGATCGGGATCGTGGCCTCACTCGGCGTCTGCACGATCGTCTACATCGTCGTCTCCGGGCTGCTCACCGGCATCGTCCCCTACCATACGCTCAACGTGGCCTCTCCGGTGGCGGACGCCCTGCTCCGGCTCGGGCATCAATGGGCCTCGGCCGTGATCGCGGCCGGGGCGATCGCAGGCCTGACCACGGTGATGCTGGTGCTGTTCTACGCCCTCACGCGCATCTTCCTGGCCATGTCGCGCGACGGCCTGCTGCCGGCCGGCATCTCGCGCATCCACCATGGCACCAGGACCCCGGTCCGCACCATCCTCGCCAGCGGTGTGGTGATGGCCGCCATCGCCGGGTTCACCCCGATCGGCGACGTCGCGGAGCTGGTCAACATCGGCACGCTGGCGGCCTTCGTCCTGGTGTGCGGCGGCGTCATCGCCCTGCGCCGCAGCCACCCCGACCTCCCGCGCCCCTTCCGCAGCCCGTGGATGCCCGTCGCGCCCCTGCTCGGGATCGCCTTCTGTCTCTATCTGATGGCCAGCCTGCCCTGGGTGACCTGGCTCAGGTTCCTGGGCTGGCTGGCGCTGGGACTGGTGATCTACTTCCTGTATTCGATGCGCCACAGCGCGCTGGCGCGCCCGTCGGGCGACGCCTAGCCCGGCGCCCCTGAAACCACATCCCTATGTAGCCTGGATGGAGCGCAGCGGAATCCGGGGACATCACCCCGGGTGACGGGGATCTATAAATTATTTTTTAACAGCCGGCCTCGGCCGCGTCGTCGGCCTCGTACAGGAAACAACGCACCGTGTGGGACGCCCCGAGCCGGGTGACCGCCGGATAATGCGTGCGGCACTGCGGCGTGGCATGCGGGCAGCGTATGTGGAAATGACAGCCCGACGGCGGCCTGGCCGGCGACGGCAGATCCCCCTCCAGCCGGATCACCTCGCGCCGGGCCGACGGATCGATCACCGGGATCGCCGACAACAGCGCCTGGGTGTAGGGATGCCTGGGGTTGCCCAGCACCTCGTCCACCGTGCCGTGCTCGACGATGCGGCCGAGATACATCACCGCCACCTCGTCGGCGAGATAGGCCACCACCGACAGGTTGTGGGTGATGAACAGATAGGACAGGCCCATCTCGTCCTGCAGCCGCTGCAACAGGTTGAGGATCTGCGCCTGCACGGAGATGTCGAGCGCGCTGGTCGGCTCGTCGCAGACCAGCAGGCGCGGATTGACCGCCAGCGCCCGCGCGATGCAGATGCGCTGGCGCTGGCCGCCCGAGAACTCGTGCGGGTAACGCCGCAGGGCATCGCGCGGCAGACCGACCTGATCGAGCAGCGCCTCGACGCGCGCCCGGCGCCGGGCCGGGTCCGGCTCCAGGCCGAGCGCCCGCATGCCCTCCTCGACGATGTCCCCCACCAGCATACGTGGGTTCATCGATGAAAAGGGGTCCTGGAATATGATCTGGAAATCGGAGCGCCGGCGGCGCAGCCGCTCGCCGTGGAGCGTGGTCAGTTCCTCACCGTCGAAGCGGACGCTTCCGGCCGTGGGGCGGATCAGTTGCAGGATGGACTTGCCGATGGTGGTCTTGCCGCAGCCCGATTCGCCGACCAGGGCGAAGGTACGCCCGCGCCCAATGGCGAAGGAGACATCGTCCACCGCGTAGACCTGGCCGACGGTGCGTTTCAGCAGACCGTGCCGGATCGGGAAATGCACCTTCAGGCCGTCCACCTCCAGCAACGGCGCCACCGGGGCCGGGGTGCGCTGTCGCTGCGCGAGGTGGGCCGGCGGCCGCGGCGCGTGCTCCGGCGCCTGCTGGATCGCCTCGGCATCGAGCAGGTGGCAGCGCGCCGCCTGCGCGTCGGACACCCGGATCCAGCGCGGCACCACCTCGCGGCAGGTCTGCCAGGCGAAATCGCAGCGATCGGCGAAACGGCAGGCCGTGAAGGCGCGCGCGAGCGAGGGCACCGCCCCCGGGATCACGGCCAGCGGCTGCGCGCGCTTCTCGATCTCGGGCAGGGACTCGAACAGCTTGCGGCTGTAGGGATGGCCCGGGGCGGCGAAAAACGGCGCGCGCGCGCTCTGCTCGACGATCTGCCCGGCGTACATCACGGCGACCTGGTCCGCCATCTCGGACACCACGCCGAGGTCGTGCGTGATCAGCAGGATGGCCATGCCGCGCTCGCGCTGCAGACGCCGCAGCAGCGCGAGCACCTGGGCCTGGATGGTGACGTCCAGCGCGGTGGTCGGTTCGTCGGCGATCAGGAGGTCCGGCTCGCCCGCCAGCGCGATGGCGATCATCACGCGCTGCTTCATGCCGCCGGACAACTGGTGCGGATATTCGCGCTGGCGCTGTTCCGGATCGGCGATGCCGACCGCGTCGAGCAGCTCCAGCACTACCCGCGTCGCCGCCGCCCCCTTCAGCCCGCGATGCCGGCGCACCGATTCGGCGATCTGCTCGCCGATCGTCAGCACCGGATTGAGCGAGGTCATCGGCTCCTGGAAGATCATCGCGACGCGCTTGCCGCGCACGCGGCGCATCGCCGCCTCGGGCAGGGACAGCAGGTCCTCGCCGCCGAGCAGCACGCGGCCCGCGACGATGCGCCCGGCCGGGGCCGGGATCAGCCGCATGATCGACAGCGCGGTCATCGATTTGCCGCAGCCCGACTCGCCCAGCAGGGTGAAGGTCTCGCCGCGGCGGATGTCGAAATCGACGTCGTCGACCGGGTGCAGCACGCCGCCGCGGGTCTCGAAGCGGGTGCGCAGTCCCTCGACTCTCAGCAGCGGCTCATTCATGCCCGATCGCCCTCAGCCGCCCCGCAGGCGCGGATCGAAGGCGTCGCGCACCGCGTCGGAAAACAGGTTCGCCGCCAGCACCAGCGTGAACATGAAGGCGAAGGCCGCGGCGAGCGACCACCACACCATCGGTTCGCGCGCCATCTCGAGGCGCGCCCCGTTGATCATATTGCCCCAGCTCTCGGTGGACGGATCGACGCCGACGCCGACGTAGGACAGCACCGCCTCGGCCAGCACCAGGCCGCTGAAATCGAGCACCACGGTGATCAATACGATGTGCATCACGTTCGGCAGCAGATGGCGCGTCATGATGCGCAGGCGTGTCACCCCGAAGGCCACCGCCGCCTGCACGTATTCGACCTCGCGCAGCTTGAGCGCCTCCCCGCGCAGCAGCCGGCACAGCCCCGTCCAGCTCGTCACGCCGAGGATCAGGCACAGGAACAGCAGGCGCATGTCGGCCCGCTCGGCGTCGGTCTGGAACAGCTCGGGATGGGTATCGATATAGACCTGCAGCATCAGGATGGCGGAGGCGATCAGCAGAACCCCGGGGATGGAATTCAGGGTAGTGTACAGATATTGGATCAGGTCATCTATCCAGCCGCGCAGATAGCCGGCCATGATGCCGAGCAACACGGCAAAGGGCAGCATGACGAGCGTGGTGAGCGTGCCGATGACCAGCGCCGTGCGAATGCTCTTGACGGCCTGGTAGAACACGTCCTGACCGACCTGATCCGTTCCGAGGATGTGATATACGCCGGCGAGCCGGACCGCCGCGGCGGCGAGCACGATGAGAAGGCCGGCGGCGAACAGCCCGGCCCGCCACGGGATGCGCGTGCGTCCGGCGGCAACCCGCGCCAGCGTGGACGTGAAACCCTCTGCCCGCGCGCGCGCGATGCCGGCTACCACCAGCGCGGCCAGCAGCAGCCACAGCGCCCCCCCCGCCGCCGCGGCGCCCAGCGCGCGCCGGGCGATGTCGCCCGCCCGCCCGGCGTCGGGATCGGCCAGGTGCGCGCCGCCGTGACGCAGGCGCGGATAATCCCATACCGTCACGCCGTCCGGCCCCTCCATCGCCTCGCGCGCGTAGAGGCGCGTCGCGAAGGGCGCCGAATAGGTTTTCTCCGCGCGCTCCTTCAACGGCCGCGCGATGACATCGAGCGCGCTCAGGACCTCGACCGAGTAGTAGGTCTCCTGCGCCTGTTCGCCGCGCTGCTCCAGCGCCGGGCGGAAATGCAGGGAATCGAGCAGGGCCACCGCCAGATAGGCGGACAGGATCACCAGCGAGACGATCGCGATGCGGCTCTCGAGCACCCGCGCCCACGGGGCGCGCAGATGCTCCCGGCCGCGGGCATACCAGGCGAAGGCGATCACCGCCGCGATCAGCAGGTACACCAGGGCATCGGTCCAGAGGATGACGGGCTTGATCATACGGGTCTGCGCCGGGGCGGTCTCGATCAGTTCAGGCGGACGCGGGGGTCCACCAGGGTATAGGAGATGTCGGTCAGCATGAGACCGATGATATAGAGCACCGACCCCAGGAACACCATCGAGCGCACGACGGCGAAATCCTGCGTATTGATCGCGTCGATGGTATAGCTGCCCAGCCCCGGGATACCGAAGAACGATTCCATGATCAGGCTGCCGAGGAACAGCAGCGGCAACACCACCACCGCCCCGGTCAGGATCGGGATCAGCGCGTTCCTCAACACGTGCCGGAACAGGACGGCGGCCTCCGGCGCGCCCTTGGCGCGCGCGGTGCGCACGTAGTCCTTGCCGATCTCCTCCAGGAAGATGGTGCGATACCAGCGGCTGCCCGAGCCGATTCCCCCAACCACTCCGATCAACACCGGCAGAATGACGAACTTCACCGCGTTGAGCCCGTCGTCGTAGCCCGAGATGGGCACCAGATGGAGCAGTTTCCCCACCAGATACTGCCCCGCGATGATATAGAACAGGCCGGAGATCGACATCAGCACCACCAGCGCCACCACCGCGACGACGTCGACATAGGTGGCGCGGAAGAGCGCGATCAGCAACGCCACGGTGATATTGGTGAGCATGCCGATGATGAAGATGGGGACGGCGAGGGCCAGGCTCGCCCACATGCGCTGCCGGATATCATGACCGATGTCGCGGCCGGCGTCCGAGGGGCCGAAGTCGAACACGAACAGCCGCAGCGATTTGTCGAAGAATATGGTATCGGTGAACCGGTCCATCCCCGCCGCGGCGCCGTTGTAGAGCACCGGCCTGTCGTAGCCGCGCTCCTGCTTCCACTGCTCGACCGCCTCCGGCGTGACGTGCTTCATGCCGAGCTGCATGCGCGCCATGTCGTCCGGCGTGTTGACCACAAAGAACAGCACGAAGGTGATGACATTGACGCCGACCAGGATCGGCAGCGCGTACAGCACCCGGCGCAGGATATAGTTCAGCATGTCAGGGGGTCCTCGTTCCGCCGCCCGCGGCCGGTGCGCGGTACTGGCGCCGGATCAGGCCGATCGCCGCCGGGACGGCCGCTGCGAACAGCAGACCGAACGCGAGCAGCAGCGGCCACAGGACCGGGCGGTTCCATTCAGCGCGCAGGCGCTCGCGCTGCGCCGGGTCGATGCGACGATATTTGAGCAGGTTGTTCGCCATGAGATTTGGCTTGGTCGGCGACGACCACGCCTGGTAGAGCGCGAAACTCCTGGGGTGGAAGCCCCAGATCCACGGCGCGTCGCGCCGCGCGATGTCCACCATGCGGTCGATCAGTTCCTGGCGACGCGGCCCGTCCGCCATGGTCTTCATCCGTTCGAACAGACGGTCGAATTCCGGGTTGGCGTAATTCGCCGCGTTTTCCCCGTTGTGCTCCACCTTGCCGTTGGGGCCGTAGAGCAGGAACAGGAAGTTCTCCGGGTCCGGATAGTCCGCATTCCAGCCCCACATGAAGATCTGCGCATTGCCGTTGCGCATCTTGTCCTGGAAGCGGTTGTAGTCGGTATTGCGTATCACGAGCTGGATGCTGAGTTTCTCGAACTGCTTGCGGAACCACTCCAGGCGCGCCTTGTCCTCCGGACCGCCCGCGGTAATGTCCAGATTCAGCACCAGCGGCTTGCCGGTCGCGGCGTCGACCCCGTTCGCGTAACCCGCCTCCCCGAGCAGGCGCCGCGCCTCGTCCAGGGGCTTGCGCCGCGGGGCGCCGCCGGCCCAGTCATAAACATAAGGGTTGACGCCGGCCTCGTCCCCGACGTAACCGGAGATCCCGGGGGGGATGGGGCCCTGCGCGGCGATGCCGCGCCCGTTGGTGAAGATCGAGATGAACTCCTCGTAATCCAGCGCGATCGAGATCGCCCGGCGCAGCAGACGCTGACGCTCGCCGTAACCGCCGATCACCGGGTCGAGCATATTGAATCCGGTATAGAAGATCGACGTGCCCACGGCGGTGCTGAGACGGATGCCCTTCTCCTTCATGCGCTCGGTGAGCGTGGCCTCGCCGCCGGGGCCCATGCGCACGGCCTGGTCGAAGCTGTCGGACGAGATCCCCGAGGTATCGTAGTAACCCTGCAGGAATTTGTTCCAGTACGGGATGGTCTCCTTCTCGAGACTGAACACCACCTTGTCGATGAACGGCAGGCGCCGACCCGCGTCGGCGAGCAACCCGGCCTCGCGATCCCCGGGGTCGCCCTCGTCCGGGTAGAACTCCTCGTGGAAGTTCGGGTTGCGCTCGAGCACCATCTGCCGGTTGGGGTTGTTCACCGTCAGCATGTAGGGCCCGGTGCCGACCGGGTACCAGTCGAGGGTCAGGTTCTTCTCCTCCATCCCGGGGGCGGAATGGAAGCGGTCGACCTCGGGCGGGACCGGCGCGAAGAACGGCATCGCGAGCCAGTAGAGCAGTTGCGGGTACTTGCCGTTGACCCGGATACGATAGGTATAGCGATCGACCACCTCGGCCCCGGCGAGCGGATAACGCTCGAGGTCGAGGTAGACGGGACCGCCGCCCGCGGCCGCGCTCAGTTCTTTGTAGGCGCGCCCGAGCTCCGCGGCATAGTCGCGCAGGCCGACGATATATTCCCCCATCAGGCCCAGTATCGGCGAATGCACGCGCGGATGGGCCAGTCGCTTGATCTGGTAGACATAGTCGGCGGCGACCAGCTCGCGCGTGCCGGTGTGGGCGAAGTCGGCGATGGCGTGGATATCCGCGAGATCCTGCAGCGAGAGTTCCCGGTAGACGGGGTTCCCGTCCGCGTCGCGGGCGAAGGCCGGGTGAGGCTGATAATGGATGCCGGGCCTGATGCGGATCTCGTACACGCTGAACGCCACCTCGTCGTCGGGCGCGTCGGCCGGCAGCGGGCGGCCGTCGCGGTCGAGATAACGCGGCGCCGGCACCTCCTCGGCCGTGAGTGGGATCAGCGTATAGGGTCGTTCGAGATAGTGATACTGCAGCGGCGGTTCGTAGATCTGGCCGGTGAAGATGACCTCGTTGGAACTGTACGAGCGCGCGGGATCGAGATGCTTGGGGCGCTCCTCGAAGCTCGAATAGACGATGTTGGCGCCCGCGTCGGCGGCCGGGTAAGGGTCGTTCCATGGCCGGCCGCCGCAACCCGCGAGCGCGGCGGCGACCAGCAACAGGCGGCGCGCCGCGCGCCGCGCGCGCCCCCCGCCCCGGATCGATGCTCCGCTGCTCATGCGTATTCCGACGACCCCGCTCCGATCCGGGCGCGCGACCGCCCGCGATCATTCGTAAATCCCGCAAAACCTGTTACCATCGCGGCCGGCCGCCTCTCCGCGGCCGCACGGCGGTTGGCGCGGGCGTGTCCGCGAGTGCTATATTACACGACAATCCGGCCGCGGCCGTCATCATCGGGCAACTCACAACCATCTTCGGGACATCACTATGGGATTTCTCCAGGGCAAACGCGCATTGATCGTCGGAGTCGCGAGCAACCGCTCGATCGCGTGGGGCATCGCGCAGGCGATGCAGCGCGAGGGCGCCGAACTCGCCTTCACCTACCAGAACGAGAAGCTGCAGGGGCGCGTCGAGACTCTCGCCGCGGAGCTCGGATCGAACATCACGCTGCCCTGCGACGTCGCCAGCGACCGGGAAATCGATACCGTGTTCGACCGGCTGGGCGAACGCTGGGAACATCTCGACATCGTCGTGCACTCGGTGGCCTACGCCCCGCGCGAGGAGCTCGAGGGCTCCTACCTCGACACCGTCACGCGCGACGGATTCCGCACCGCGCACGAGATCAGCTCCTACAGCTTCGCCGCGCTGGCCAAATCCGGGCAGCGCCTGATGAAGGGCCGCAGCGGTGCGCTGCTGACGCTGAGCTACCTCGGCGCCGTGCGCACCATCCCGAATTACAACGTGATGGGCCTGGCCAAGGCCAGTCTGGAGGCCAACGTACGCTACATGGCGAGCAGCCTCGGCCCCGACGGGATCCGCGTCAACGCCATCTCCGCCGGCCCGATCAGGACGCTGGCCGCCTCCGGCATCAGCAATTTCCGCCGCTTCCTCGATTACGCCGAACAGAACTCGCCCCTGCGCCGCAACGTGACGATCGAGGAGGTCGGCAACGTCGGGGCGTTCCTCTGCTCCGATCTCGCCTCCGGCATGACCGGCGAGATCGTCTACGTGGACGCGGGTTACAACATCCAGGGGATGGCGCTGATCTGATCGCCACGACCGGGCGCGCCCCGCGAGGCCAGCCGCCGCGGGACGCCCTGCGCGCGTACTTCTCTCCCGCCAGCCCCCGGGCTGCGCACGATTCCCCGATCACGTGAACACAGCAGCTGTCGATGAGGAAATGAAGGCGAGGGGAAACCGCGGGGCGGTCGATGGACGCAGCCGCGCTCGACCGCCCGCCCGGCGCGGAGCGGCCGGGCCCGGCACCGGCAGAGACTAGAGCCGGTCCTCGAACAGGGAGACCTTGGCGCGCGCGCGCAGGAAAGCGGCGAGATCGGCGCCGTCGCGCTGCGCATCTCGGCGCTCCAGTTCGCCGCGCTGCGCGTTCCGCTCCGCATCCGTGATCGCGGCGAGATCGCCATCGACGACCTCGTACAGCGCGATCACGGCGTAGTCGCCGCCGCCGAGCGAGATCCCGTCGACTGCGGGCCGGCCCTGGCCCTGTGGCGGCCGCGGCATGGCGAAGGCGGCATCCAGCACCTCCGTCGGGACATCGGCCTCCTCGCGACCGAGCAGAACGGGCGCGTTCCAGGACGCGGCCGGGAATTCCCTGACGATCGCCTCGACCCCGTCGCCGCGCTCCAGACGCTCGCGCAAGGCCTTGCCGGCCTCTTCGGTGAGACGCTGCGTGCCCTGGCGGACCAGTTCGTGACGGATGGCGTCCCGCACCTCGCCCAGGGGGCGGTGCGTGGCCGGCTGTTTCTCGATGATGCGCAACACCACGGCGCGCCCATCGTCGAACTGGATCACTTCGCTGTTGTTGCCGCCCTCGATCACATCCTCGCCGAAAGCCGCCAGGCGGAATGCCTCATTGGCGGCCACGCCTTCGCCCTGATCGCGACTGAACAGGCCGGTGGTCTGTATCGTGAGCCCGAGCCCCTCGGCGGCGGGCTTCAGGCTATCCGAATGCTCGTAGGTCAGATTGGTCAGGTTTTCCATCAGATCGAACATCTGTTCCTCGACCTGGGTCTTGCGATACTCCTCCTCCAGCGTGGCGCGGACTTCGCCGAAGGAACGCCTGGAGCCCGGCTTGACGTCCTCCAGTTCGATGACATGCCAGCCGAACGGCGTGCGCACCGGGGCGCTGACGTCACCTTTCTTCATGGCGAAGACGGTCTCCTCGAACGGGCCGACCATGACGCCGCGACCGAAGAATCCGAGCTCGCCGCCTTCCTGGGCCGAACCCTTGTCGTCGGAATACTCGCGCGCCAGCGCGGCAAACGATTCCCCCGCCACGATACGCGCGCGCAGCCCTTCGGCGCGCGTACGCGCGGCGTCGGCCTCCGCCGAGGCGGCGTCCTGCGCCACCTTGATCAGGATATGGCGCGCACGGCGCTCCTCCCCGACGGTGAAATTCGCGGCCTGCTCCTCGTACTGGCGGCGCAGGATTTCGTCATCCACCTTGACCCGCTTCTTCAGCTCATCGCGGGAAAGCTCGAGGTATTCGGCCCTGGCTCGCTCCGGCACCGCGAAGCGCTCGAGATTGTCCTCGTAATATCGGTTGATCTCGGCCTCCGCCGGGGTCACGCGGTCGGCATAGTCCTCGGCCTTGAGCCGGTAGAACCCGATCTTGCGCTTCTGCCCGTTCAGCCGCAGCCAGCGGTCCAACTCGTGCCCGGTGACCAGCGCGGTAGCGGTCACGCCCGAGGTCAATTGCGCCGTCAGCAGGTCGCGGCGCATGTTGTCCTCGAACTGTTCCCGCGCCAGACCGGCGCCGCGCAGCACGCGGTCGTACAGCTCGGGATCGAATTTGCCGTCGCGCTGGAACTGGGGGATGGCCCGGATCTCGCGACCGAGGCGCGCATCGTCGAGGCGGAAACCCGCCTTGCGCGCCGCCTGTATCATCACCTCCGAGTTCACCAGCCCCTCGAGCACCGCCCGCTTGATCGCCGTCTCGTTCTGCGCGAGGAAATCGTCGCCCAGCATCTGCCGGCGCAGACCGAGCTCGCGCTGATACACCTGCTGGAACTCCTGGGCGGAGACCGGACGCTTCCCCACCTTGGCGACCGGGAGCTCGCTGCCGCCCTGGAAGTATTCATTGACCCCCCACAGCGCGAAGGGGATGGTGACCAGAACGATGATGATCCAGGAGATGACGCCCTGGGCATGATCACGGATGAATTGAATCATGACGAGAAACTCTTCCCGAAGTTGTTGCCGCGCGAGCGCTTCCCTCCGGGTCCGGGGTCGGACCGGAAGTCCTGCGTGCGGGCATGGCGGCGATCAATCAAGGGCGCGCCCCGTTTGTACCCTCTCAGGGGCACCCTTTTGCGATAACTGGCGGAGTGGACGGGACTCGAACCCGCGACCCCCTGCGTGACAGGCAGGTATTCTAACCGGCTGAACTACCACTCCGAAAGATTGCATGGTGGGTGCTGAGGGGATCGAACCCCCGACATTCGCCTTGTAAGGGCGACGCTCTCCCAGCTGAGCTAAGCACCCGGAAAAGATCGCCTATCATAGGGCATCCACCGGTGCTTTACCAGCCATCCCGACCTGCGCGCCCCGGGGTAATCGGGCGCACCGTCACGTCTGCGCCGAGGCGCGGGCCGTCGGGAACAAAATGCCCGCCATTTATACCAATCGGCCCAAACCTCTGTCAAGCAAGGCGGTTGGAGGAAACGCCCGAAAAAGAATCGCCCCCGGAAGGTTTCCCCTCCGGGGGCGATCACGCGGGATACGACGCCGCGAGGCTTCAGTGCGGACGGATGTGGCTGCCCCGCTTCGTGCGCGCGGACTTCTTGCGCGGCTCGATCTCGGGCTCGGGTTCCTTCTCCACCACGGGCGACGGCATGTGCTGCAAGGCCGTCTGCCACACCTCGTCGATCCACTTGACCGTACGGATGTCGAGATTCTGCTTGATGTTGCGCGGAATCTCGGCCAGGTCGCGCTTGTTCTCCTCCGGGATCAGCACCACCTTGATGCCCCCGCGATGCGCGGCCAGCAGCTTCTCCTTCAGACCGCCGATCGGCAGCACCTCGCCGCGCAGCGTGATCTCGCCGGTCATGGCGACCGCCGCGCGCACCGGTATCCCGGTCAGCGCCGACACCAGCGCCGTGCACATGCCGATACCGGCGCTCGGACCGTCCTTCGGTATGGCGCCCTCCGGCACATGGATGTGGACATCGTGCTTCTGGTAGAAATCCGGCTCCAGGCCCAGCATCGGGGCGCGGTTGCGCACCACGGTCATGGCGGCCTGCACCGATTCCTGCATGACCTCGCCGAGCTGGCCGGTGATGGTGAGCTTGCCCTTCCCCGGCACGACGGCGGACTCGATGGTCAGCAGCTCTCCGCCCACCTCGGTCCAGGCCAGTCCGGTGACCTGCCCGACCTGATCCTGCTCCTCGGCCAGGCCGAAGCGGAAACGCTTCACGCCGAGATACTTGGCCAGAATGCGCGAGCCGACCACGGTCGCCCCGGTGCCCTTGAGCAGGATCTCCTTCACCACCTTGCGGGCGATCTTGGAGATCTCACGCTCCAGGTTACGCACGCCGGCCTCGCGCGTGTAGTAGCGCACGATGTCGCGTACCGCGCTCTCGCTGATCGTCAGCTCGGACTCCTTGAGCCCGTTCGACTCGATCTGCTTCGGGACCAGGTAACGCTGCGCGATGCTGATCTTCTCGTCCTCGGTGTAGCCCGACAGCCGGATGACCTCCATGCGGTCGAGCAGCGGCGCCGGGATATTCATGCTGTTGGCCGTGCACACGAACATCACGTCGGACAGGTCGTAATCGACCTCCAGATAATGGTCGTTGAAGGTGTTGTTCTGCTCCGGATCCAGCACCTCGAGCAGGGCCGCGGCCGGGTCGCCGCGGAAATCCATCGCCATCTTGTCGATCTCGTCGAGCAGGAACAGCGGGTTCTTGGTGCCGACCTTGGCCAGATTCTGGACGATCTTGCCCGGCATGGAACCGATGTAGGTGCGGCGGTGACCGCGGATCTCGGCCTCGTCGCGCACGCCGCCCAGCGACATGCGCACGAACTTGCGGTTGGTGGCGCGCGCGATGGAGCGGCCGAGCGAGGTCTTGCCCACGCCCGGGGGGCCGACCAGGCACAGAATCGGGCCCTTCACCTTCTCGATGCGCTGCTGCACGGCGAGGTATTCGAGGATGCGCTCCTTGACCTTCT
>JADLCS010000044.1 GCA_020847075.1 Gammaproteobacteria bacterium | reverse complement strand
GGTCCCCAGATGAGCCTGTTCTGAAAAATGGAGCCAAAAATCAAAAATGGGGACAGATTTATTTTTCGCGTGACTCGGGGCAGATATGCGGTGCGAGCGCAAGCTTCAACTCCGCCCTCGTTTCTGAAAATAAATCTGTCCCCGTTTTTCCGGGGTGATCCATGGCCTTTGCCTATTACAAGCGCCTGACCCGTCGCCAGCAGGGCATCTACCGCAGGAGCAACGAGACGCCCGCGGTGCCGCTGCCGAACTGGCGCAGTCTGCGGCCGATCACGCGCCGGCTGGGGGAGGTCCTGCCCGACGGCGATCGGGGCCGTGTGCAGGAGATTTGTACCGAACTGCTCGATAGGATGGCCGACGGTCTGAAGATCCGCCGCGCCCGTATCCTCGTGCTGGCGCGCCGCCCCTCGGACGAGACCGAGGAACTGCATGGTTGCTATACCCCCGCGCCGGAGGGTGGCCATGCCGTCATCAAGGTCTGGATGCGCACCGCCCGGCGTAATCAGGTCGTCGCCTTCAAGTCCTTCCTGCGCACCGTGCTGCACGAGTTCTGCCACCACCTGGACTACGTGCTGCTCGGGCTGGGGGACTCGTTTCACACGGAGGGATTTTATCGGCGGGAGTCGAGCCTGTTTCATCAACTGGTCCCCGCGACCAGGGTATAATTCTACGTTCCGCCGTGCTTCATCCGGGCCACATAAAAGTTAGGATACGGAAACCGTTATGCACGTAACCCTCGTCCAGGTCCGGGTCAAGCCCGGGCATGTCGCCGACTTCATCGAGGCGACGCGCCGTAATCACGCGGCCTCTGTCCGCGAGACGGGGAATCGGCGTTTCGATGTCCTGCAGTCGCCCGAGGATCCGACATGCTTCGTGCTCTACGAGGCCTATGCCTCGACGGAGGATGCGGCGGCGCACAAGCGGACGGCGCATTATCTAGAATGGCGCGAGGCGGTGGCGGACTGGATGGCGGAACCGCGCCAGGGCCTGCCGTATCGCGGCCTGTTTCCGGCGGGATGAATGAGGGAAAACATGGGATCGGTGATGAAAATGGGGCCGGAGTCATTTGTTCCCGGTATGGCCGGGAGCATCACAGGGCGCGGAAATCAATGATTCCGGCCCCGTTTCCTCCCTTTTCCATCGCCCGCCTGCCGCGCATCGAGTTCGGCGCGGGCGCCGTTTCCAGGCTGCCGGCGATCGTTCGCGGCTATGGCCGGCGGGCGCTGCTGGTGACGGGCGCGCGTTCCTTTCAGGAGGGCCCGCACTGGCAGGGTCTGACCCGGGGGTTGATGGAGCGGGGCATCGACTGGTGGCATTGCCGGGTGGAGGGCGAACCGACGCCGGAGCTGGTCGATGCGGCGGTGGCGCACTATGCCGGGGAGGATATCGAGTGCGTGCTCGGCCTCGGCGGCGGCAGCGCGCTGGACGCGGCGAAGGCCATCGCCGGGCTGCTGCGCGTGCGGCGCTCGGTGATGGATTACCTCGAGGGCGTGGGCCCCGAGTTGAAATACGAGGGGCCGGCCGCGCCCTTCGTCGCCGTGCCGACCACCGCCGGCACCGGCAGCGAGGCGACCAAGAACGCGGTGCTGAGCCGGTCGGGCGCCGACGGCTTCAAGAAATCCTTCCGCGACGACAGGCTGGTGGCCGAGTACGCGGTGGTCGACCCGGATCTGCTCGCGGGTTGCCCGCCGTCGGTGATCGCCGCCAACGGCATGGACGCGCTCACGCAACTGCTCGAGTCCTATGTCTCGCTGCGCGCCAACCCGCTGACCGACGCGCTCGCCCTGAACGGTCTCGCGGCGGTGCGCGATGGCCTGCTCGCGTGGTACGAGGCCGGGGCGGAGACGGGGGAGGCGCGGGCGCGCATGGCCTATGCCGCGTTGCTGTCCGGCATCACGCTGGCCCAGACCGGCCTGGGTTCGGTGCATGGCCTCGCTTCGCCGCTCGGGGCCTATTATCCGATCCCGCATGGGGTGGTGTGCGGCACGCTGGTCGCGGCCGCGACCGCGGTCAACCTCGAGGCCATGCGTATGCGCGAGCCGGACAATCGTGCCCTGGGGCGTTACGCGGAGGCGGCCGCAGTCCTGGCGAACCGGCGCTTCGCCCGGCGCGAGGAGGCCTGGGACGTACTGCTCGGCCTGTTGGCCGACTGGACCACCCGGCTCGGTCTGCCGCGCCTGCGCGAATACGGGTTGGAGCCGACCGGATTCGACCGGGTGATCGCCAACGCGCGCGGGAGCAGCATGAAGACCAATCCGATCCTGCTGAGCGATGCCGAGCTCCGGGAAATCCTGGAGCGGCGGTACTAGCGTAAAACCGGGGACAGACCCCTATTAGGAAAACCGGGGTCTGTCCCCGGTTTTCGGGTTTGCGCGCCATGCCGTTTTCCCGTATCGTAGCCAGCCAGTTAGAAACCATCTGTGCTTGATTTCGTAACATTTTGCTTATGAGATCTATTTTGGTTCTGAACGCCAAGGGCGGCTGCGGCAAGACCACGCTCGCGACGAATATCGCGAGCCTCTACGCCGTGCAGGGGCGCAAGGTCGTGCTGGCGGATTTCGATCCGCAGCATTCCAGTCTGGACTGGCTGGCCGCGCGCCCGGAGGGGAGGCCGCCGATCGCCGGCATCGCCGCGGCGGAGGCGGCGCTGCGCGTCGGGTCCGACTGCGAATGTCTGGTCATGGACGCTCCGGCCGCGGTGCACGGCCGCGAGATCGCCGAACTGGTGCGGCGCGCGCAGAGCGTGATCATGCCGGTGCTGCCGTCGCCGATCGACATCCGCGCGGCGGCGCGTTTCATCGAGGAGCTGCTCGTGGTCGGCAAGGTCTCGCGCCGCGAGACCAAGGTCGCGGTGGTGGCGAACCGGGTGCGCGAGAACACGCTGATCTATCAGACGCTGGAGCGCTTTCTCAAGCGTCTGGACATCCCCCTCGTCGCGACCCTGCGCGATACCCAGAACTATATCCGCGCCGCGGAACGTGGTCTCGGTATCTTCGAACTCGCGCCCTCGCTGGTCGAGCCCGACCTGCAGCAGTGGAAGCCCCTGACCCGGTGGCTGAACGGCAAGCGCAGTCTTCCGGACTGACATCGTCTCCCATGCGGCGTCCGTCTCCCTGGTCGGGAAAATGCGGGGAAGCGGCGGGTCTGGTCCTGTGCCTGCTGGCGGCCATGATCCCCGCGGGGGCGCATGGTGTGGATCTGCAGCCGTTCCTCAATGCGAACCGGAACCCGTTCATCCAGGTCTACGATCCCCCGGCACCTGGCGCGGCGCATCCGGTTGGAGCGGGCGGCTGGCGCGCCGACTTTCAGCTCGATCTGACCAGTAATTCGATCGGCGAGGGGGACGGGGCGGAGACGATCGTGCTCGACGGCGAGACCTATCGGGCCGCCGTGACCCTCGCCTATGGTCTGTCCGAGCGGGTAGAGGCGGGGATCGTGATCCCCTATGTGATGCACCGGCGGGGCGTGTTCGACCATTTCATCGAGCAATGGCACGATACCTTCGGACTCTCCAACCGGAAACGCACGGCCTTCGCACGCGATCAACTGGAATATTCCTATGCCGGGACGGAGGCCTCGCAGCGGCTGGAGGAGCCGGCGGAGGGGTTGGGGGATATCCGGCTGTTCCTGGGGTTTCCCCTGGCCCTGGGCGGGGAAGGGCGCGACATCGCCCTGCACGCGAGTCTCAAGTTGCCGAGCGGAGATGCCGCAAAATTGCTGGGCAGCGGGGGGGGCGACCTCGCGCTCCAGCTCAGCGCGAGGGATGATCGCCTGCTGCGGGGATGGGATACGACGCTGTTCTGGTCGGCGGGTCTCCTGCGGCTGGGCGCGGGCGAGGTGCTGGAGCCCATCCGGCGCGACTATGTCGCCATCGGTTCGCTCGGCCTGGGACGGCCGTTGACGCGGAACCTTTCTCTCAAGCTGCAGCTCGACGGCCATACCTCTTTTTACGACAGCGAGTTGGCGGCGCTGGGCTCGAACACCGTGCAGTTGACCGTGGGCGGGCAGATCGATCTGCCGGGGAGGGGCTCCATCGACCTGGGTCTGGTGGAGAACCTGTTCACGGATACGACGCCGGACCTGGTCTTTCATATGGCCTGGAGAACGGTATTATAATGGCCGGCGATGAAACGGGTGGGTGCATGCGGATCTTGCGGATAACCGGTCTCTGGTTCGGCCTGCTGGCGATCGCGTTCGCGCGCGGACCGCTCGCCGCCGCCGCGGACATGCCCGCCGGGATCCGCTACAGCGCGGACCTGATCGACCGGGTCGCCATGGTCCCGCCCGCCGCCTCCGGCCTGGGACTGAGGGCCGGGGCAGCGGACATGACCCTGTCGCTGGAGGCCGGCAAGAAGAAAGAGGCGCCGGGCGACTGGGACGGGCTCAAGCAGGATACCCTGTATTTCGGTTTCACGCAGATGGCGGTCATCGGGCTGCTGTATGTCAGTCCCGCGAGCGTCTCCGGCTGGTCGTCGGACAAGAAGGACGGCTACAGCTTCGAGAAATGGAGAAGCAATATCCGCAACGTCGTGTGGGACACCGACCAGTGGTGGATCAACTACGGTCTGCATCCCTACTGGGGCGGCGCCTACTACGTCCGGGCGGCGGAGCGCGGCTACGGTCCGGCGCCGTCGTTCTGGTATTCCTTCATGTTGTCGACGATCTACGAGTTCGGGGCCGAGGCGCTCTTCGAGCAGCCCTCGATCCAGGACCTGGTGTTCACGCCCGGCCTGGGGTTCTTCGTGGGGCGCTATTTCATGTCCGTACGCGAGGGGCTCAAGTATCGGGCGCTGAACGGCGAGGCCCTGTCCGGCGCCGACCGCGCAACGCTTTTTTTCACCGATCCGCTCGGTTCGGTCAACCGCCGGATCAACAGCGCGCTGGGCAGGCAGGCGTCGTTCACGCTGACCCCCGCCCTGATGGTCGCCGAGGTGGGTCTGCCGAACGGTCAAGCCGACGACACGCTGGGCGACACGCCGTCCGGCAACCTGTTTTCGGGGATGCGCCTGTACCTCACCTGGTGATCCGCCTCGCGTGACCCGCCGCGAGGTTTGGTGTATGGTGAATCCCTCGGCGGCAATCCCGGAGGCACGCGCATGAACGGACGCGGACGCACCCTGCTGGCGGTATTCCTGGCCTGTTTCCTGGGCGGACCTTCCGCGGACGAACTCGCGCCCGGCCAGCCCGCACCGGGTTTTCGACTGCCCGATCAGAACGGCGCGATGCACGGCCTGTCCGATTATCGGGGACGTTGGGTGGTGCTCTATTTCTATCCCAAGGACGACACCCCGGGTTGCACCGAAGAGGCGTGTCGTTTCCGTGACGATATCCTGCGGCTGGAGGAACTGGGGGTCCAGGTGCTGGGCGCCAGCCTCGACGACCGGGACAGCCACGCCGAATTCGCCGACAAGCACGGTCTGCCGTTTCCGTTGCTGAGCGACGCCGGCGGCGCCGTCGCCGCCTCCTACGGTTCCCTGCGCAACCTCGGCATCATGAAGATGGCGCGCCGCCATACCTTCATCATCGATCCGGAGGGCCGGATCGCGAAGATCTATCGCAAGGTCTCGCCCAAGGACCACAGCGAGCAGATCGTCGGCGACCTGAAGGAGTTGCAGCGCACCCATGCGGCGGCGTCCGGTTGAGCGCTGAGCCGTGACCGCCGAGGTCGCGGTCTACGCCGGAGAGGCGCTCGCGCGTTATGCCTTCGGTCAGGCCCATCCCTTCGGGCCGTATCGCCATGCCGCCTTCCTCTCCGAGTTCGAACGACGTGGTTACGCACGGCAGGTGAGCCTGCGCGAACCGGCGGCGGCCGAGCGGGCGGATATCGAATTGTTCCATACCCGCGACTACGTGGAGCGGGTCATGCGGCAGTCGGCGCTGGGGCGCGGATTCCTCGATTGGGGGGACACCCCGGCGTTTCCCGGCGTGTACGAGGCGGCGGCGACCGGGGCGGGGACCACGCTGGCCGCGCTCGAAGACATCATGACGGGGCGCTGCCGGCGCGCCTTCGTGCCCATCGCCGGGCTGCATCACGCCCGGCGCGGCGAGGCCGCCGGGTTCTGCGTCTTCAACGACTGCGGGATCGCGGTCGAGGCGCTGCGGCGGCGCTACGGGATATGCCGGGTGGCCTACGTGGACATCGACGCCCATCACGGCGACGGGGTCTATTACGCCTATGAGGACGACCCGGATCTGATCTTCGCCGACATCCACGAGGACGGCCGTCACCTCTATCCCGGGAGCGGCGGGAGGGAGGAGCGTGGCAAGGGGGCGGCCCTGGGGACCAAGCTCAACGTGCCGATGCCGGCCGGCGCCGGCGATCGTGATTTCATGTCGGCCTGGGAGGGGGTGGAGGCCTTCATCGACGCCGCCAGGCCGGAGTTCATCCTGTTCCAGTGCGGCGCCGACAGCCTGGACGGCGATCCCATCACCCATCTCGCCTATACCGCCGCCGTCCATGCCCACGCCGCGCGCCGGCTCTGCGCGCTGGCCGACCGGCATGGTTCCGGCCGGCTGCTGGGTCTGGGCGGCGGGGGCTACGATCCCGGAAACATCGCGCAGGCCTGGAACGCCGTCGTCGCGCAATTCATCTCGGCCTCCGCCGCGCGGCCGGGGCCGGGGAGTCAATCATCCGTCGCGATGGAAGAGCGACAATAAGCGCATGGAAATGTTCAGGATCCCGGACCCCGGTCGATAACCCGGGGGAGATCATCGAGGTATTCGGAGTCATCGGGTCAACAATGAAGATACGTTATTTTCCTACCCAGGGTGAGGAGCCCATCGTGATCAATGTATCGACGGATTTCGAGGAGGAGGTTCCGCGCTGGGATGTGGCGATCGAGGCGCTGATCCGCGAGGAGTTCCAGAAGTTGCGGCGCGCGTTACAGATAGAGGACTTCTACCGTCTGGCGCAGCAGTACGCGATCAGGTTCGACGATATGATGGCGACCGCCTTCGAACTGGTCATCAATGGAAAGTGGGTCTATCTGGAGGATCGGGGTTCCGTCCGGCACCTGGTGCGCGAGGAAGTGGACGTACTGAGCGCGCGGGGCCGTCTGCAAAGAGAAGACGTGAAGAAATTCACCGGTTTCTGGCGCCCGGTACGTTGAGGCTGGGCCGTATGGCGCCCCGGGTTTCCCGACGGTCGGTTTGCGATGGATACGCGGGTCTATGACATCGTCTTTTCCGGCGGCCTGGTGGCGGGGCGCGACCCCGCGCAGGTCCGATCCGAATTCGCGCGGCTGTTCAAGGTAGATCCCGCCGCCGTCGAACGCCTGTTCCACGGCCGGCCGGTGATCCTCAAGAAGGGGCTCGACCGGCAGACCGCGGACAAGTACAGGGCCGCCCTGGAAAGGGTGGGCGCGGTCTGTGAACTCCGCCTGCAGGCGGTCGCGGAAACCGTCCCGGCCGGGAAGGCGGAGGATAGGCCCGCGATGACGATCGCCCCCGCCGGCGTCATTCTGACCGTATCGCGGGAAGTGCCTCGACCCGAATTCGATCTCGGCCGCATGAGTCTGGCCCCCGCGGGCGCGGATCTTCTCGAGGGCATGGACAGCGTCGTGGCCGCTCCGCTGTTCGACCTGTCCACCCTCACCATGGCGCCGCCGGGCATCGAACTGGTCGAGGGGAAGGGCGGGGAACCGGCGCATCCGCCCGCCCCGGGAGATATGGTCATGGATGAGCCCGGCGTCGATCTCGATACCCGCGTACCGCCGGCCGCCGCCCCGCTGCCGGATATCAGTGGGATCACGCTCGCCCCGCCGGGTACGGCGGTGCTCAGCTCCGGCGAGAGGAAGCCGCTCCCCCTGCCGCCGGACCTCTCGAATTCGGGGTTGGCCCTGGAAACGGTGGACGGATCCGCCGCGTGACCGGTCCGGGCCCGCGCGCCGGTCGGGCCCGCGGCCGCGCTGCGGGCCGGATACGACCGCGAGCCCCGATGCTTCAAAGATTGCCCCGTCATGCCGCTATTGTGAAAGGGCGCACGGTCGGAGCAGCGGTTTTATGCACAATGAATGCGAGACCGTCTTACATCCCGATCCGCGGTGAGCCGAGGTGGGGTCGGGTGACGGCCCGCGGGAATCTGGTCGGGTGACATGCAGACGATACTGGTGATCAATTCGAAAGGCGGTTGCGGAAAATCGACGATTTCCGCCAATCTCGCCAGTTATTACGCGGCCAGCGGCATCAAGACGGCGATGCTCGACTACGACCCCCAGGGGTCGACCATGCACTGGCTGAGCGCGCGGCCCACCCATCTCGCCCACATCCACGGTATTCATGCGTACAAGCCGCGTACCGGGCTGACGCGTGTCTGGCAGATGACCGTACCCGCGGGGACCGAGTGCGTGATCATCGACGCCCCGGCCGGGGTCACCGGCCAGAAATTCCAGGAAATGATCAACCGGGCCGACGCGATCGTGATCCCGGTGACGCCATCGTCCATCGATATCCATGCCACTTCGGCGTTCGTTCGCGACCTGCTGCTGATCGGTCGGGTCCGGCGCGCAGGGATCCGCGTGGGTGTCATCGCCAACCGCGTGCGACGCGATACCCCGCAGTACGAGCCGCTCAAGAGATTCCTGGCCAGCCTCGGCATCCCGTTCATCACCTCGCTCGCCGATTCCGACGGCTATATCACGGCGGCGGAGTGCGG